>JAGXSJ010000119.1 GCA_018333895.1 Truepera sp. | reverse complement strand
CAGGCGCTCGGCTACGGCTGGCACGAGGTTCATGACGAAGCGGAGCGGCTCGAGCACCACATCAGCGAAGCCTTCGAAGAGCGCATCGCCGAACTGCTCGGCCACCCCACCCACGACCCGCACGGCGACCCCATCCCGCAGCGCGACGGCAGCATCCCCGATCGCCCCGGCCAGCCCTTAAGCGAGGTGGCGGTAGGCGCCACGGTCGAGATAATCCGCATCACCAAGCAGGAGCGCGAAGTGCTGCGTTACTTAGCCGAGCACAACCTGCGGCCAGGGACGGTGGCAACGGTCTTAGCGCGCGAACCTTTCGCCGGACCGGTGCTGTTGCAGTGCGAACAAAGGGCTGTTAGCCTCTCCTCGCTGCTCGCTGAGGCAGTGATCGTAACAGCCACTTGACTTTTAGATATGACTCAGCTATCTTTTTGGTATGGCTAAATCTATCTCGCTACCACTGATTGTCGTTGCTCTCCTCGCGCTAGTGCTGTCGGCACCGGCTCAAGCCTCTCATCAACCGCCGCTAAACGTTGTCACCACTACCGGTATCGTCGCCGACCTGGTGCGCGAAGTCGGCGGCGACTGTGTCAGCGTCACCGCGCTGATGGGCCCTGGCGTCGATCCGCACCTCTATCGGGCCAGCGCCGGCGACGTGCAACTCTTAGACGAGGCTGAGCTGATCGTCTACAACGGTTGGTTCCTGGAGGGGGCGATGGACAGCCTGCTCAAGCGCTTAGCCGAGCGCCGGCCCACCTTAGCGGTCGCCGAGACCGTCGCGCCTGAGCTGCTGTTGCCCGTCGCGGAGGAGGGTTTCCAATACGATCCGCACCTCTGGCTGGCTCCAGCGTTGTGGCAACAGACCATCCCCGGCCTGGTCAATGCGCTGACCGAGCTGCGGCCAATCTGCGCCCCAGAGTTCGATGCCAACGCCGCGCGCCATCAGGCTGAGCTGTTGGCCCTGCACGACTGGGCCCAGGCGACGCTGGCCAGCATCCCGCCGGAGCGGCGCATCCTGGTCACCGCTCACGATGCTTATAACTACTTTGCAGCCGCGTTCGGTTTCGAGGCTAGCGAGGCGACCCAGGGGATCAGCACCGAGGCCGAAGCTAGCATCGCCGACATCCGCGCGGTAGCCGAGCTAGTAGTGAGCCGCCAGATCCCGGCTATCTTCGTAGAGACTGCCGTCAACCGCCGCAACATCGAAGCGGTGCAAGCCGCTGCCCGCGATCGCGGCTGGGAGGTAACGATCGGAGCTACGCTGTTCGCCGACGCCATGGGCGACCCCGGCACCCCTGAAGGAAGCTATCTCGGTATGATCCGCCACAACGTGCTGGCCATCACCGCAGCGCTCGGCGGCTCGCCGGCGCCGTGGCCCGACCAGCTTCGCGCCTGGGCCGAGCGGTGGGGACTCCAATAAGTTAAAGGATAAAGGTGCTCCACGAACCCGATCTAGCGCTGCATATCGAAGACTTGACGGTTAGCTACCACAGTAAACCGGTACTGTGGGATATCGACCTGAACGTGCCGCCGGGGGTGTTGGCAGCTATCGTCGGCCCCAACGGCGCCGGCAAGACTACGCTGATTAAGAGCGTGCTCGGTCTGGTCAAGCCGGCGGCGGGCCACATTACCCTGTTCGGGCGCTCGTATCGCGAGCAGCGCCGTCTGGTCGGTTACGTCCCGCAGCGGGCCTCGGTCGATTGGGACTTTCCCACCACCGTCTTGGATGTGGTGATGATGGGGCTTTACGGGCAGCTCGGCTGGCTGCGGCGCCCCGGACGGCGCCAGCGCGAGCAGGCCTTGGTCGCCTTGGCCCAGGTCGGCATGGAGCATTATGCTGGGCGGCAGATCAGCCAGCTCTCCGGCGGACAACAGCAGCGGGTCTTTTTGGCGCGGGCGCTGGTGCAAGACGCCGCGCTCTATCTGATGGACGAGCCGCTAGCCGGGGTAGACGCCACCACCGAACAGGCCATCATCACCCTGCTCAAGACACTGCGCAGCCAGGGAAAGACCGTTATTGTAGTGCATCACGACTTGCAGACAGTGGCCAGCTACTTTGACTTCCTGGTGCTATTAAACGTCCGCCTGATCGCTCAGGGACCGATGTCAGAGGTCTATACCGGCGACAACCTGCGCCGCGCCTACGGCGGGCAGATCGCGCTCTTGCGCGAGGCCGAACATGCTCGAGCTTGACTTCACCATCCGCACCGTAGCGCTTGGGGCGGTGCTGCTCGGCATCACTAGCGGCGTGCTGGGAAGCTTTGCGGTGTTGCGCCAACAGAGCTTACTGGGCGAGACCCTCTCTCACGCCGCTCTGCCCGGCATCTGCCTGGGTTTTTTGCTGGCTGGGGGCCGCCAGCTCGGCCCGCTGCTCTTGGGTGCGCTGCTAAGCGGCGCGCTAGCGGCGCTCTTGGTGCTCCTCTTTATCCGCCGCAGCCGCCTTAAGACCGACGCCGCCCTAGGTATCGTGCTGAGCGTCTTCTTTGCAGTGGGGATCGTACTGTTGACCTATATCGCCAACCAGGATCACGCCGGGCAGGCTGGGTTGGACGCCTTCCTGTTCGGCCAGGCTGCCGCCATGCTCCCCAGCGACGTAGCGTTAATGGCCTGGATTACCATCTTGGCGCTGGCGCTGGTGTTAGTTTTCTGGAAGGAGTTCAAGGCGGTCAGCTTCGACCCCGGCTACAGCGTCAGCCTCGGCCTGCCGGTGCTGGCGCTGGAGGTGCTGATGACGCTGATGGTGGCGCTGGCTATTGTCATCGGCCTGCAACTAGTCGGTGTGGTGCTAATGGCCGCCATGCTGATTGCGCCGGCGGCCGCGGCCCGCCAATGGACTAAAGGCCTTGGGTCGATGGTAGCGCTAGCGGCTCTCTTCGGTGCGGTGAGCGGCCTGGCGGGGGCACTCGTGAGCGCCAGCGCCCGCGGCCTGGCCACCGGCCCACTGATTGTTATTGCCGCTTCGCTACTGGTAGCGGCCTCGCTGCTGCTAGCCCCCGAGCGCGGCCTGCTGCCCGCGGCCTGGCGCGCCTATCGGGCACGCCGCAAACTGCCACAGCAGCGGGTGTTGATCGATCTGTACCGGCTAGCAGTAGCCCACCAAGACCCCGGCTACCCCATCGAGCAAGGAATGCTAGCCAGCCTCTACGGCTTCGATCCCGGCGCAGTGCTAGCGCAGCTTAGGCGCCAGGGGTGGATCCGCCCGCTTAGCCATGAGCCGACCGAGCAGGCTCACTGGGCGCTGACCGAGGCCGGCTACCGGCAGGCAGCCGAGCTGTGGGGGCGCTGATGATCGCCAGCTTACTGGCTTCCCCCGGCGCTGTCATCATGGTGGTCGGCGCGCTGGTCGGCATCGCCTCTTCGCTGCTGGGCGCATTTTTGGTGCTGCGCCGCAGCAGCATGCTGGCTGACGCTATTAGCCACAGCGTCCTACTCGGCATCGTGGTGGTCTTCTTGCTCACCCGCGACCATCACTCGCCCTGGTTCATCCTCGGCGCGGCGGCGGTCGGCGTCTTGACGGTAGCCCTGACCGAGCTCTTAGCCAGCAGCAAGCGGGTCAAGATCGATGCCGCCATCGGCCTGGTTTTCACCTTCCTGTTCGCCCTGGCGATCCTGCTGATTAACCTCCTGGCGCGCAACGTCCATATCGACACCCACGCCGTGCTGCTAGGCGAAATCAGCTTCGTCTGGCTCGATACCACGCCGCTAGCAGGGCTCGAGGTGCCTAAGGCGCTGCTCTCTATCGGCGCGGTGACGCTAATTAACGCCCTGTTTGTCACGCTCTTCTACAAAGAGCTTAAACTTGCCACCTTCGACCCTGGCCTGGCCGCCGCACTTGGCTTCAGCCCCACTTTGATCTTTTACCTGCTGCTGAGCTTGACCAGCATCACCGCTGTGACCGCCTTCGAGGCGGTAGGCGCCATCTTGTTGATCGCCTTTGTCATCGTGCCGCCAGCCGCTGGCTACCTGCTGACCGACCGCTTATGGCTGATGCTGCTGTGGGGCGGGCTAATCAGCATCGCCTCGAGCATTTTAGGCTACCTGGCAGCGGTCGCGCTCGACGCCTCGATCAGCGGAATGATGGCTAGTGTCGCCGGCGGCTTCCTGGCGCTGGCCTTCTTGGCCGGTCCGCGCTACGGCCTGGTGGCCCAAGAGCTGCGCCGGCGCCGTTCTCGCTTTGACAACGCCGAGCGGATGCTGCTAGTCCACCTCTATCAGCACGAAGGCCAGCCGGGCAGCCAGGAAGAGCGGCGGGTAGCGGCCTTGGCCAGCCATCTGCGCTGGCGTCCACGCGAGATTAGCCACCTCTTGCAGCACAGCCTCGATCATGGCCTAGTGACGCGCGGGCCCAGTGACACACTGCTGTTGACCCCCAAGGGGCGCGTGTTGGCCCAGGAGGTGCTCGAGCCCTGGCGGGGCTAGCCGGTCACCTATAATGGCTGCCGATGCGCCTGCTGACCGACTGCCCCGACACCGCTTCGGCTTTTGCCTCCGGATGGCGCGCCACCGCGCTATCAGCCTTGTCGCGCCAGGAGCAGATCGTGTGGGGGGCGCTGGGCACCAGCCGCACCTTGTGGTCTGCCGAGGCTGGGGAGGAGCCGCGCCTGGTAGTGATTATCGACGACGCCCCCGCTTCGCAGTTCACCGCGCTAAGCACTGCCGAGGCGCTGCCTAGCGGCCTGATTAGCCTGGCGCTGACGGGCCGCGGCTTTCGCGGCCAGCGCCAGCGCAGCTGGCAGGCCCTCCGGGGCAACCTCCACCTCTGCGCCTCCTACCGGCTCGACCTCCCGGCTACCGAGGCTCAAGCCAGCTTGAAGATGCTGCCGGTAATCGCCGCCGCGCGCGGGATCGAAACGCTCTCCCAGGGGCGCCTAAGGCCCGGCATCAAGTGGGTCAACGACCTGGTGCTAGCGGGGCGCAAGGTGGCCGGGGTGCTGAGTAGCACGCAGATCCAAGGCGAGCGCATAGTGGGAGCGCTGTTCGGCATCGGCATCAACCTTGCCCGGGCGCCGACCCTGCCAGAGCCCGCCGGCTGCTTAGCCGAGCACGACCCGGCGCTGGCTGATTCGCTCCCCCAACTGGCCTGGGCGGTGGTTAGCGAACTCGAGGCAGGGCTTAAGCTGCTTGGCACGGGCGACGCGGAGGCGCTTTACCGGAGCTACCTGGAGCGCGCAGTGTTCCTGAGCAGGCTCGTCAGCCTGTGGCCGGAAAGTGAGGCGCCTGAACCGCTGGCGCGGGGTCGGGTGGTGCGGCTTAACCCTGATCTGTCACTGGAGTTAGCGGGCTATCAGCAACCCTTTTCCTCCGGCAGGATGAGGCTGGAATAAACGGCCCGCCCCCCCACCTGCCAGGGTACTTCAGCGGTGCCGCCGCGGTGATTGACCGCTCGAGCCAGCACAAATAGCAAGTCAGATAGGCGGTTGAGGTAGATTCCCACCTGGGGGTTAACCTCCTCGTGCTGGGCAAGCGCAACTACTTCCCGCTCGGCGCGGCGCACCACCGCTCTAGCTAGCTGCAAGGCCGCGGCAGCAGGGTGTCCGCCCGGCAGGATGAACTGCTTAAGCGGCGGCAGCTCGGCCTCGAAGCGGTCGATGAGCAGCTCCATGGCTGTTACGTCACCTTCGGTGAGGGGCGCAATGTTGGCGCGATAGCGTGAAGAGGGCGTAGCCAGGTCGGCGCCTACATCGAAGAGGGCGTGTTGCAGGCGCTGTAACACCCCCGCCAGCTCGGCGTCTTGAAGCTGGGTTAGCGCCACCCCTAGCGCTGCGTTGGCCTCATCTACGCTGCCATAAGCGCCAACCCGCAGGCTATCTTTGCGGACGCGCTCGCCGCCGTAGAGGCCAGTTAAGCCCTCGTCGCCCGTCTTGGTGTAGATCTTCATGGCCCCAGCTTAGCCTGCCAAGCCTGATTGAGGTGAGGCGGCTAAGGGCTCATCACAAAATCGATAATCTCGCGCGGCCCCATGTTAGTCCGCAGCTGCGGCAACAGCCGCAACACGGTCGGCAGGCTAGGCCCCGGCCCGATAAAGAGCGCTGCGAAGCGCTGGTAACCGTCGAGCGCCGCATGCTCGAAGGTCAGGTAGGCTAGCTCCTCACCCTCGGGCACATACCAGGGCTCGAGCGAGCTGGGCTCGAGCTCAACTATCACCATGCGCGCCTCGTTGTTAGCCAGGAACAGCCGCCGTGCAATCGGCGCCGGGGCAAAGATATAACGCCTCACCTCGTTAGCGCAGGTCGACAGATAGGGCAAGACCGCCGCCACCCCCCGCTGCAAGCTGACCGTCTCCCTGAGCCTGTCGAAAGGCGGGCGCACCACGATCAGGCGCGGATAGACCGAGTCGTTGCGGATTAGCGCCCAGAAGGCGACGCGCTGGCGGTTGTGTTCGTCTGAGGCCACTAGTGCCACCGGTTTGAGGCTAGGGCCGACCCGCGCGATCAGCAACGACAGTTCACTTAAGAGCTGCCAGCGCGTAGGTGGCACAGCAAAGGTGGGCGCGATACTAACGCCGTACCAGGCCGCCAGGCGGCCTAGCATCTCCCGCCACACCGTTACCGGCAGCGCCTCGGGCTGCCACTCGGCGGGGAGCAGCCGGTGCTGTGCTAATAAGCGCACGGTCTCGTAGTCGGGGTCCTCTGGGCTGAGTGGTGCAGCGGCGCTGGCTAGCTGCGGCAGGACGGGCTCGAGCAGCTCCACGGCGCGACGCAGATACCTGGCCGCGTCGCGCCCGGAGGCGGGCTGGCTCAGCGACCCGAGATCGGTATCGCCGCGCAGCTCAGGTAGGCAGCGCTGCGCCACCCCCCAACCGGCAACCAGCAGCGCCAGAGCCAACAGCACGCGCATAGCCGGAGTGTAGCGCAAAGCCGGATGAGGCGCAGTGTTAGTGCTGGTTAACCGCTACCGTTAACGCTTCCGGGCGAGCGTCAAGCACCGCCTCCGGCACGCCTCGTAGGGCGGCCATGAGCACTTCCACCCCAGCGCCGGGCCGATGCGCGTGCTCGCTCAAGTAGCGTTTCCAGGCCTTGGCCCCCGGCTGCCCGGCCAAGAGCCCCAGCATGTGTCGGGTGATGCGGCTGAGGTAGACGCCTTGCGCCAACATCGCCTCCAGGTAGGGGATGATGCCCAGCACTACCTCGCGCCGACTCGGCGCCGGGCCGGAGGCGCCATAAAACAACTGATCGGCCAGCGCTAAGCGGTAGGGCGTCTGGTAGGCGGCCCGCCCCACCATCACGCCATCGACGAAGGCTAGCTGAGACCGGACCGCCTCGAGCGTGCCGATGCCGCCGTTAAGCTCGATTCTAAGCTGCGGGAACTCGGCCTTGAGGCGGTGGACCTCGCCGTAGCGCAGGGGCGGGATGGTGCGGTTCTCCTTAGGGCTTAGGCCGGTCAGCCACGCCTTGCGGGCATGAACGATGAAGCGGTCGCAGCCCGCCCCGGCCACTGTACTCACAAATCTCGCTAGATCTTCGTAGCGGTCGAGGTCGTCGATACCGATGCGGTGCTTGACCGTGACCGGGAGCGCGGTAGCCTCGCGCATGGCGGCCACGCAGGCCGCTACCAGCTCAGGTTCAGCCATCAGGCAGGCGCCAAAGCGGCCCTGTTGCACGCGCTCGCTAGGACAGCCCACATTTAAGTTGACTTCGTCGTAGCCCCAACTCTCGGCCAGGCGCGCGCACGCCGCCAGCGCTGGCGGATCGTCGCCGCCGAGCTGCAAGGCCAGCGGCTTCTCGACGGCGGAAAAGTCCAGGTGCCGGGCCCGGTCGCCAAACAACAGGGCGCCGGTGGTGACCATCTCGCTGTAGAGCAGCGTTCGCCGGGTGATCTGGCGCAGCAGCACCCGGTAGTGCCGATCCGTCCAGTCCATCATCGGGGCCACGCTGAGCGGCCAGGTCTTGCCGCGAGACACCCTTAGCGTCCTAGCGCTGGCATGCGCTTAGCCGGGCGGAAGACGATATCCTCCCACTCCCCTTCTTCGATAACGGTCAGGTTGGGGTTGTGGTCCACAAAGTACGCCTTGATCTCCTGCACCAGGTCGTCCGGGGTGCTAGCCGCCGAGGTGACGCCAACGCTCGTGATGCCCTTCAGCCAGGCCGGGTCGAGGTCGGCTAGGGATTCGACGCGCCGGGCGTTGCCCATCAGCTCTTGGGCTAACTCCAGGAGGCGCATGCCGTTGCTGCTATAATCGCTAGTTACTACCACGAACAGTTCGACCTGCGGCGCAATAGCCTTAACCGCATCCTGGCGGTTCTTGGTGGCGTAGCAGAGGTCGTCGCTGGGCGGCACCACCAGCTTCGGGAAGCGCGCCTTGAGCAGTTCGATAGTCTTGGCTACATCGTCTACGCTCAGGGTGGTCTGGGTCAGCACCACCACCCTATCGGGGTCGGGGACCGCCACGGTGCGCGGGTCGGCTAAGGCCGGGTCGTGCTGGCGGTTGCCCACTACCATCACCACGGTAGTCGCCTCGGGCGCCTCGCCGCGGGTGCCGATCACCTCCTGGTGGGTGGTGGAGTCACCGATCAGCAGGATGTGATACCCCTCGCGAGCATACTTCTTGGCTTCGGAATGGACCTTGGTTACCAAGGGGCAGGTGGCATCGACAGTGGCTAGCCCTAGCTCCGCTGCCTGCTGGCGCACCGCCGGGCTGACGCCATGTGCCGAAAAGACCACCGTGTCGGGCTTGCTACCCTGGATCGGCAATTCGGCTAGGTCTTCCACAAAGCGCACCCCGTGCTCTTGCGACAGACGCTCCACCACGGTGTCGTTGTGAACGATGGCGTGATAGACCACTAGCTCGCCTTCCTTCAGCTCGCGCGCCGTGCGCTTTACCGCTTCGATGGCCATTACCACTCCGGCACAGAAGCCGCGCGGTTTAGCGAGATAGAGCCGCTCAATCATGCCTTTATGATAGCAGCACACCCTGGCTGACCAGGATGCCTATCGCACGGAGCTCGAGCATTGCAGTCAAGCGCTCCGGGGCGCTAGACTGGGCGCTTGGGTAGCTGGTCCGTAGCTCTCAGCGCCATGGTTCGCCCTAGCGAAGCAAGCATAGAGCCAGGCCATACCAGGAGATAACGTGACCACCGAGACAGCTCAGTCCACAGAGGCCATCATCCGCGCGGAGGGGCTAGTCAAGCGCTACGGAGGGCTAACCGCCGTCGACAACGTCAGCTTCGCGGTGCGCCCGGGCGAGTTTTTCGGCATGCTCGGGCCCAACGGCGCGGGCAAGTCGACCACCATGCGGATGATCTACTGCGTGACGCCGATGACGGCCGGTAGGCTGACGGTGATGGGGCTTACCGCCGGGCGCGACGACCGCCGCATCAAGGCGCGGCTTGGCGTAGTGCCGCAGCTCGACAATCTCGATGAGGAGTTGAGCGTGGTCGATAATCTGCTCATCTACGCCCGCTTCAACGACATTCCGCCGCAGGTGGCGAAACCGAGGGCCGATGAGCTGCTGGACTTTTTGGAACTCTCACCGAAGCGGCACGCGCCGGTGCGCGCGCTCTCGGGCGGCATGAGGCGCCGCCTGACGCTGGGGCGTGGGCTGATGAACGATCCCGCAGTGGTGATCTTGGACGAGCCGACCACCGGCCTCGACCCGCAGGTGCGCATCACGCTATGGGACAAGCTGGGCGAGCTGCGGGCCAAGGGGGTAACGCTGATTATGTCGACTCACTACATGGACGAGGCCGAGCGGCTCTGCGATCGGCTGGTGATCATGGATCACGGCAAGATCATCGCTGAAGGGACGCCGCGCCAACTGGTGAGAGCACACGTCTCACCCGAGGTGATCGAGTCGCGCCTTGACGGGGTGGCCTTAACAGAGCTCGAGCGCGCCGCTAGGCGGCTGGGGGCTGAGTTGCTCCGCTCGGGCGAGCGCGTGAGCCTGTTCGTGCCGGACGGGCGGGCAGTATTGGGCGAGCTCGAGCGCGAAGGGGTGCGTCTGCCCGAAGCCTTCATCCGCCCCGGCAACTTAGAGGATGTCTTTTTGAACCTGACCGGCCGCACGCTAAGGGAGTGAACACGTGGCGACAATATCCAAGCTCATTAGCCTAAGCGGCGCCTGGCGGGTGTGGGAGCGGAACCTGCGCGTCTATAAGAGCCGCTGGCTCTACTCGCTCTTTCCAAACTTTTTCGAGCCGGTCTTTTATCTCTTGGGGCTCGGCGTGGGGCTCGGCGCCTACGTAGCGGCGGGCGGAACCTTCGAGGGCGGGTATCTGGTCTTTATCGCACCGGGGTTGGTGGCGGCCTCGGCGATGAACGGCGCCTCATTCGAGACGACCTACAACGTCTTCGTCAAGCTGCACTTCGCCAAGCTCTACGACGCCATGGTCGCCACCCGCGTGAACATGGAAGACATCGCCCTGGGCGAGATCCTGTGGGCGATCACCCGCGCCCTGCTCTATGGCAGCATCTTCCTGTTGGTCACGCTCTTCTTTGGCGTGCCCCTGAACGCCACCTTGCTGCTTGCACCGCTGGCGATCGTGCTGATCGGCTTCTGCTTCGCCGCCATCGGCCTGACCTTCACTGCACTCATCCCCTCGATCGACTACTTTTCGTTCTACTTCACCCTCTTTTTGACGCCGCTCTTCCTCTTCTCCGGCATCTTCTTCCCGGTCGCCGACCGCTTCCCCGACTTTTTGGTGGTGGTAGCGCAGTTAACGCCGCTCTACCACGGGGTGCAGCTCATGCGCGGGCTCACTATGGGCGAACTTGCCGGCCTGTGGGTGAGCGTCCTCTACCTCTTCGGCGTAGGGTTGGCGCTCTCAGCCTTCGCTATCTGGCGGATGCGGCAGCGAGTCATCCTGTAGGACGGCGAGGCTGATCCGCAGACCTACTTCAGGTCGCCCTACGTGGGGGTGCGGGGCTGGGTGGGGATCAGGCTCGAGCCCATCGACAACGAGAGCTTGACTTCTTTTCTCCGCCAGGCCTGGGCGCTCAGCGCTTGCGCGAGAACCTGGCGAACAATGACGGGCCGGAGGATTTCACAGCCTAGCTGCCGGCATCAGCTCAAAACCGGCATACGCGAAATGCCGGTCGAAACTGAACACTCGCGCTATGCCGTGCTTGCGCATCAGCACGAACGCGGTCGCGTCGGTAAAACTGATGCGCTGATCGGCGTACTTGCTAAACAGCTCAAGCGCGGCCAATTCGTCGTCGAGGCCAGGGCGGAGGATAGTCAGAGCTTGCGAGGCGTAGATGATCTTGGCGCGTTCGGCGGCAAACAGGTAGTTCGTATACCGTCCGAGCAGTGTAAAGGTCTCATCGAGCACGAAATTGCTGGTCACAAGGGGTTCGCCTGCCGGCTCGAGCGCGCGCCAGGTGTCGAGCGCAGCGCGGTGGTACTGGTCTCTGCTAAGATAGCGAGCGAGAAACGCCGAGGTATCAATGAAGGTCATCGTAAAGGTAACGATCGTGATCGTGAGCGAGGTCAACCGGCGTCTCGCCGTGAAAAACAGCCTCGTCAGAGAACAAAGGTTCACGCTCAGGCGCTCCTTGTAAACGGGCTGCGAGTGAGCTGCGGATCAGCTCGCCCAGTGAGATCCGTTGGGCTTTCGCCGCTTGCTCGGCACGGTGTTTGAGTGCGGCGGGTAGCATGATCGTCGTCCGTTTCACACAGCCATAATACCATATACATAACTGAAGGGAGTTCGATGTGGCGGCGCAACTGCTTTGAGCACGTGATCCGCAACGAGGACAACCGGTCCGCCATTCGTGAGAACATCGCGACAACCCCGCTATGCCGACTTAAGGACAAAGAGAGCCCGGAAGCGGCTGACTGATGGACCGACGAACTACCAAGAGCAGTTTGCAGCAAGGGATTTTGTTCGTGTGGGCCTTGACCATTAGAGCTAACCGTGTTAGCCTTTTAAGGCTTGCGGGCGATTAGCTCAGTTGGTTAGAGCGCGTCGCTGATAACGACGAGGTCGGTGGTTCGAATCCACCATCGCCCACCACTGCCTTAGAACACCTCGGCTCTGGCTCCTAGTGTCAGCACTAGCTCGAGCAACTCATCGCCGCGTTGGACACTCAGCGTCACCACTTCGCCGATCTGTCTGCGAAAGACGATGCCGAGCACCTCGTCGAAGGTGCGGGTCGGCACACCGTCGATAGCCACGATTACATCGGCCTGTAACCGCCTGCCGACGAGTTCACCCTGGCTATTAAAGACCTCTTGAAACCGGGCGCTGCGCAGGCCCGCCCGGGCTGCCGGGCTGTTGGGCGCCACCTCGCGGACGATCGCGCCAGCTCGTGGGCCGAGGTCTAAGTCATTGGGGTTGAGCGGGTCATAGTTAGCGCCACCCACGAAGCCGATAACCGGCACATCGCGCCGCACACCTGCTCTCAAGTCGGCCAGAACCTCGCTCCCGGTGGTAACCGGCACCGCGTAGGAGGCGAACTGGCGCGGAGTGATGAGGCCGCGCAGGAAGGGGGGCACGTAAGACTCCTCAGCGCTCATGCCATCAGGCATAAAGCTGATAAAACTGACCACGCCAACTACTTCCCCGTCGCTGGTAAGCACCGGCCCGCCCGAGTCACCCGGAGCGAGCGCCGCTGTTAGCTCAATGGTGCCCGAGGCAAAGTTAATGCGGCTGGCAGCCACCCCCAGGCGCGTCACGCGCCCGGCACGGCCCTGCAAAAAGTCCCCCCGGCTATTGCCAATCGCTACCACCGCCCGCCCCAACCGTGGCTCCGCTGGCGCCAGCGGCAAGTAGGGAACCATACCCGGCACTTCTGCTTGCAACACCGCCAGGTCGAGAAAGGCGTCGAAGCCCAGGAGCGTAAGTGCGTAGCGCTGGTTCTCCGGACCGACCGCCAGGAGTTGATTGCGGCCTTGCACTACATGATAAGCCGTGAGCACCAGGCCTTCCGGTGCGATAAAAAAGCCTGTACCGGTGCCTAGCGGCGGCTGCCTAAGCGGCGCTCCTGGCAGGCGCTGTTCGATTCTTAGTGTAGCCGGGCGGGCCAGCTCGAAGACTTCGGCTAGCACCCCTTCCGGAGCTTCAATAGGCGGCAGGTGTTGCGCTGCTAGGAAAGGTTGCGTGGTCGGCTGACCTGGGCTAAGCAGCAGCACCCCAGCGATAAGTAGCAAGAGGGCCAGTAACAGCCAAGGGCGACGCGATGAGGCCCGCCTGGCTACCGGCGGCTCTGCCGGGCCGTGCGGTGGGTGGGGCTCAGTCATAACTCAATGTAGGGCCAGCCGCGTCATCGCGCCGTGAGCTACGCTACGTGTTGCATGAGCTGGCCGGCGGGTTATAGTCAACCAGTATGTCGTTAATGTCGAAAGTGCAAAACGGCGGGGAGCAGGATTACCCGGCTAAGATCCGGCAAGCGGCTGTAGCGCTGGCTACCTGGCCCGGCCCCATCGTCATCATCTCGCATATTGATCCTGACGGTGATGCCCTCGGCAGCACGTTGGCGCTCAAAAGGGCGCTTGACAGTCTGGGCAAGTCCACTAGGCTGATCATCGAGCCGCCGCGCTACTTGAGCTTCCTGGTACGCGAGGGTGAACTCAGCAAGCCCCTTAGCGCCTTGCCGGAGAGCTGCCTGCTGGCGGTGCTCGACGTCGAGGTCGGACCGCGAGCGACCGGCGCGCCGCTAGCTGGCGCAGCCAAGATCGTCAACATCGACCATCACGGCACCAATCCCCGCCATGGCGACCTCAGCGTGGTGCAACCGAGCCGCGCTGCCACCGCCCACATGGTCAAGGATCTGATCGATGCGCTGGGCGTAGCGTGGACGCTCGAGCTGGCCGAACCTTGCCTGACCGGCATCCTGACCGACACCGGCAACTTCCGCTTTTCCAACACCAGCCCTGAGGTACTCCACGCTGCCGGTGAGCTGATCGCTACCGGCCTTGATTATGTCGCCTTGACCGATCGCTTGCAGTGGCGCCCGCAGAGCTATTATCCACTGCTCGGCAAGGTGATGGATACCGTGGAGTTCCCACTAGGTGGGCTGCTGGCCCTGGCGCAGCTCACGCAAGCCATGCGCGCTGAAGTCGGCAACGGTGAAGATGACTCTGATGACTTTGTCGGGATCATCCGCTACGCCGAGGGGGTCAAGCTGGCTGTGCTGCTTAAGGAGAAAATTCCGGGGCAAGAGACTAAGGTCAGCGTGCGCAGCCGCGACGGCGTTTCGGCTCAGGCGGTCTGCCTGCGCCTCGGTGGGGGCGGGCATGTGGCGGCAGCCGGCGCCACCATTTATGCCGATCTCGCCACGGCGCGGCGGCAGGTGCTGGCAGCCGCCCGCGAAGAGCTGCGCGATAAGGGCTTTACCCTGAAGGAAGATTCGGCTAGGGTCGTGTCAGGAAGTCAAGGGGATTGACAGCGCGGCCTTGCAGGCGGATCTCAAAGTGTAGGTGCGGCCCGGTAGAGACGCCGGTACTACCCACTAGACCTAGCGTCTCGCCCGCCATTAAGTGGCGGCCAGCCGCCACCAGGATGCGGCTCATGTGAGCGTAGCGGGTCTGCGAGCCGTCGCCGTGATCAAGATGAACTACGTAGCCGTACACTCCACCCCAGCCGGAGCGCGTCACCATGCCGTGGCGCGAGGCCAAAATCGGCGTGCCGATAGGAGCGGCGATATCGAGGCCGGCATGAAAGGTGCTGCCCAGAATCGCCAGTGAGCGCGGGCCAAACGGCGAGGTAATTACTCCTCGCGTAGCCAGCGGCCAGCGGAAGCCCTCGGCAGGGGGCTGATAGCGGGTCAGCAGCTGGGAGGCGCGGCCCGCTAGCTGGCGCTGCTGCGCCAGCAGCACACTGCGCCGGTCCTGCGGCAGTTGTTTAGCGGCCAGCAGCTCTGACCTTGCAGCCGGGATCACCAGCCATTGCCCTGCAGCGACTAGGCTCGAGCCCGACAGGCCGTTGGCAGCCGCCAGTTCAGCCGGTGATAGACCGAAGCGCAAAGCGACGGTGAGCAGGTTTTCGCCCTCGGCCAGGCGGTGTACCGGACCGGTGGGGATGCGCAGCCGCACTCCCGCCGGGAACGACCCCCCCACAGCAACTGCGGCATTAATCTCTAAGAGGGCTTCGCGGCTGACCTGAAAGTGGGCCACTAGCCCGGCCAAGGTCTCGCCGGTGGCCACCGTGTGGGTAATAAAGCCTGGCACAGCGTCGGCTGACGGAGCCGTCGCCACCCCATTCGCTTCGCTCAGGGCCAAGCTTAGGGCCAGCACCTGCCCCACGCGCAAGGTGCTGTCGGCGAGACCGTTGAGCTGTTTAAGACTGGTTACGCTGATACTGTGGCGCCGTGCGATGCCATAGAGCGTGTCGCCGGCCACGACGGTATAGAACTGTTGCGCCAGCGCCGAACTGGCCAGCAAGAGCAAGAGCGTCAACAGAGCCCACACGTCGCGTTATCCCGAACCACTCCCTCCGCTTAGTGTAGCGCTATCCCTGGCCCAGGGATGATAGAAACTCCGCATTGCTCTTGGTGCGATTCAGGCGACTGAGGAGCATATCCATCGCCTCAACCGGATCCATGTCGGAGATCACTTTGCGCAACAGCCACATCTTGGCTAGCGTCTCTTCGCCCAGGAGCAGGTCTTCGCGCCGTGTGCCCGACTTGAGAATGTCGATGGCCGGAAAGATGCGGCGCTCCTCAAGGCGGCGGCTTAAGTGCAGCTCCATGTTGCCGGTCCCTTTGAACTCCTCGAAGATCACATCATCCATCCGTGAGCCGGTCTCGATCAGCGCGGTCGCCAGGATGCTTAAGCTGCCACCACCGCGGATGTTGCGGGCCGCTCCCAAGAAGCGCTTAGGCCAGTGCAAAGCGCTCGAATCCAAGCCGCCCGAGAGGGTGCGGCCGGTCGGTGGCGTCACCAGGTTGTTGGCCCTCGCTAGCCGGGTGATCGAGTCGAGCAGGATCATCACATGCCCGCCCTCCTCGACGATACGCCGCGACCGCTCGTGGACGAACTCGGCCACGCGGATATGGTTGGTGGGTGGCTCATCGAAGGTGCTGGCGATGACCTCGACCCCGGTTACCGACTCGCGAAAGTCGGTCACCTCTTCCGGGCGCTCGTCAACGAGCAGCACGATCACCTTGATGTCAGGCTCGTTCTGCACCACGGCGTTGGCTACCTTCTTAAGCAGGGTGGTCTTGCCGCCCTTGGGTGGCGCTACAATCAAGCCACGCTGGCCGCGACCAATCGGCGCTAGCAGATCGATAACGCGGGTCGAGACCTCCTGTTGGGCTGTCTCGAGCTTGATGCGCCGCTCCGGAAAGGTCGGCGTCAGATCATCAAAGCGCGGGCGCCGAGCGGCCAAGAAGGGGTCGATGCCGTTGACCGCCTCAACACGGATCAGCGTGCCGTAGCGCTCGTTGTCGCGGGGACGCCGCGCCTTGCCGAGGATATAGTCGCCGGTGCGAAGCTTGAACTGCTTGATCAGCCCGGCCGAGACGATCACCGAGCGGGTCTCGGTCTGCATCAGCGACTCCTGCAAAAAGCCGTAGCCGTCCGAGCTGATCTCCAGGTAGCCCTTGACCAGCTTGAGCCCTTCGCTCTCCGAGCTACGCTCGAGCACGGCGACAGCCAGCTGCTCCTTGCTCATCTGGCGATAGTCGGTCAGGCCGACCTCCATCGCCAACAGGTGCAGTTCGGGCAAGATCTTCGATTGTAGGTCGCGATAGTTAAGCCCGGGCTTACGCCCCGGCTGGGTCCGCCCCGCCAGGCGGCTGCCACTCTGCCCCGACTCGGCTTTGACCGGTGCAGCAGCCGTCACCACTTCCAGGTCGGTATCGGCGTTGTCAGCTTCGCTCGCGGTTGGCACTACCAACACCTTAGCGCTCGCCTCAACTTTGGAAGGCGCCGGCTCGCTCGGCGCCGCGACAGTCTCTACCGCCTTTTTGCGTCCGCTCCCCTTGGGTCGGCCACGGCGCTTGGGTGCCGGGGCCGGCACCTCGCTAGCTGTCTCGGCTACGAGGGCCTCATCTGCTTGCTTGCTGATCATAGTCACGCTGTGGCCTCCGCCATCTGGCGATAATCCGCCAAGAACTTTTGCAGCCCCGCCTCGGTCAGCGGATGCTTAACCAGCTGCCGCATCACCGCCGCGGGCATAGTAACCATGTCGGCCCCCGCCAAAGCCGCCTGCGTAACATGCAACGGATTACGGATGCTGGCTGCCAAGACCCGCGTCTGGTAGCCCTGAGTGCGATAAACCTCGACGATCTCGCGCAGGAGCTGCATGCCGTCCTGGTTGATATCATCAAGACGGCCCAGGAACGGGCTGACGCACCAGGCGCCGGCCGCGGCAGCCAGAATCGCCTGATTGACGCTGAAGCAAAGCGTCACATTGACCTTGATCCCTTGGTCAGAGAGCGCCCGGCAAGCCGCCAGCCCGGCTGGGATGAGCGGCACCTTGACCACCACGTTCTCAGCGATGGCAGCCAGCGCCCGCCCCTCCGCAATCATACCCGCCGTTTCGGTGCTGATCACCTCGGCGGAGATGGGGCCGGGCACCAGCGCGGTGATCTCCGCGATAACCTCGCGCGGGCTCCGCCCAGCTTTAGCCATCAGACTGGGGTTAGTGGTGACGCCGCCCAGCACCCCCCAGGCGGCTAACTCGCGGATCTCCGCGACATCAGCCGTGTCCAGATACAGCTCCATGATTAACTCCTTTTTGTCTCCTCGCTATACCGTCACAAAAGCCTTGACCGCCCATGGCACCGCAGCGTTGGGGATGCGGATCCGGTTCGTTGGTAATGGTATGCGCCATCGACAAGCTGCCTCGCAGCACACCCTCTACCCCCACCTTTGACGTCGCTCGAAAAACGCACCGCTACTGGCTCGAGCAGCGCCAAGTTGTCAGTGGAGGCGCAGCACGGCATATTGACTTGCGATAAAACCTGCTGCTACTGTCTAGTATAAGCAGGTTGGGCGCGGCTTGTAAAGCGTCGACTTGCTTAAAAGGCGATGACGGGAACGAGTAGCCGATAACGCCGTGTGCAGCGAGCCGGTAGCCGGTGCGAGGCCGGCCACGTGCCGTCGGTGAAAATCCTCCCCGAGCTGCCCCCCGAAAGAGTGCCGAGTAGACGGGGCCGTGCGCTGCACGTTACAGCAGTAGGCTACTCCGGTTTGATCGGCGTAGCCGCTGAGGCCGCCGCCTGCCAGGGCGCGGTAAAGTTGGGTGGTACCACGCCTAAGCGTCCCAACGCCAGAGTTTGGGGCGTTTTTTGTGGAGGTAGCAGTGTTTCAAGGTGTACCTAGCAGCGTCAGTTTCCCCGCGCTCGAGCAAGGGGTGCTCGACTTCTGGCTCGAGCGCGACATCTTCCGCCGGTCGGTGGCCAAGCCGGCACGTGGCAGCTACGTCTTTTACGAAGGGCCGCCTACCGCCAACGGCAAGCCCGGTCTCCACCACGTCATCAGCCGGGCCTATAAAGACCTCTTCCCGCGCTATAAGACCATGCAGGGCTACCGGGTCGAGCGCAAAGGCGGCTGGGACACCCACGGCCTGCCGGTCGAGTTAGAGGTCGAAAAGCGGCTCGGTTTTACCGGCAAGAAGGATATCGAAGCCTACGGTATCGCCGAGTTCAACCAGCTCTGCCAGGCCTCGGCCTTCGAGTACATCCAGGACTGGAACGCCATGACCGAGCGGATCGGCTTCTGGATCGATCTGGATGACCCTTACATCACCTACGACAACCGCTATATCGAGTCCTGCTGGTGGGTGCTAAAGACCCTCTTTGAACGCGGCCTGTTGTTTGAGGACTATAAGGTCACCATGCACTGCCCGCGCTGCAACACCAGCCTAGCCGACCACGAGGTGAGCCTAGGCTTTCAGGACGAGGTGGACGACCCTTCGGTGTGGCCCAAGTTCCCGGCCCAGCCAGAGGAGCTGCGGGCGCGAGGGATAATCGGCCCAGGCGAGGCGCAGCCGGTCTACATCCTGGCCTGGACTACGACCCCCTGGACACTGGCCGCCAACACCGCGCTAGCGGTTAAGGCGGACGCTACCTACGCGCTGGTTACGGCCTCTGCCGCCCATGGCGAAGAGGCGCGCGACCACTATATCCTGGCGGCGGAGCGCTTACCCCAGGTGTTCGGCGAGACGTATCAGGTCGTTCGCACCTTCCCCGGAGAGGTACTAGTCGGCCTTACCTACCAGCCTCTCTTGCAGGGGCGCGTGCCCGCCGGCGAAGACTTAAGCCGGGGCTACCGGGTCATCGCCGACGAGACAGTCAGCCTTATGGACGGCACCGGCGTAGTCCACATCGCGCCAGCTTATGGCGATTTGGAGATCGGCAAGAAGCGCGGCCTCCCCACGCTGTTTTCGGTCGATCTCGCCGGTGCGGTGATGCCGGAGGTCGCCGCGCCCGGTGCCAGCACCCCCGGCCCCTATTCCGGGCAGTTTTTCAAGGAGGCCGATCAAGCCATCATCCGCGACCTAGCAGCACGCGGCCTGTTGTATCGCAGCGAGCGCGTCGTTCACGCCTACCCCTTCTGTTGGCGCTGCGATACGCCGCTGCTCTATTACGCCAAGAGCTCCTGGTATCTGCGCACCACCGCCGTCAAAGACCGGCTGATCGCCAATAATCAGCAACTCCACTGGTACCCCGAACATATCCGCGATGGGCGCTTCGGCAAGTGGCTGGAGAACAACGTCGATTGGGCCATAAGCCGTGAGCGCTACTGGGGGGCGCCGCTGCCGATCTGGGTCAGCGAGGACGGACAGGAACATGTTTGCGTGGGGAGCGTAGCAGAGCTCGAGCAGCTCACCAGCCGCGACCTAAGCGGGCTTAACCTCCATCGCCCGTATGTCGATGAGCTTACCTTCACCAGGAACGGCAAGACCTTCTCACGCCTCCCTTACACGGTGGATGTCTGGTTCGAATCGGGCGCCATGCCCTACGCGCAGTGGCACTATCCGTTCGAGAATCAGGCTAAGTTGGCTGAGAGCTTCCCGGCTGACTTCATCTGCGAAGCCATCGACCAGACCCGCGGCTGGTTTTATAGTTTGCACGCCTTAGCCACGCTGCTTACCGACTCCGGCGAAGAGGCTAAGCGCCCTCCCGGCGCGCTGGCGGTAGGCGGTATCGCCAAAGACACCAGCGCCTTTAAGCACGTCATCTGCCTGGGCCACATCACCGACGAAAAGGGCGAAAAGATGTCCAAGTCGCGCGGCAATGCGGTCGATCCGTGGCTGGTCCTCAATGCCCAAGGGGCCGACGCGCTGCGCTGGTATCTCTACAGCAGCAGCCCGCCGGGCAACTCCAAGCGCTTCTCGCAAGCTCTGGTCGAGGAGACGCTGCGCGACTTCTTCATGACCCTCTGGAACAGCTACAGCTTCTTCGTGCTCTACGCCAACCTTGACCGCCCGGAGCTGACACATAAGGTACCGGTTCAGAGCCGCCCTGACATCGACCGCTGGCTGGTCGCCAAGCTCCACCGGCTGATTAAAGAGGTCACGGCGCAGCTCGACGCTTATGACCCGACCGGCGCCAGCCGCGCCATCCGTGACTTTGTGGTCGAGGATCTCTCTAACTGGTATGTGCGCCGCAACCGCCGCCGCTTCTGGAAGAGCGCCCACGATGAGGACAAGCAGGCCGCCTACCAGACCCTTTACGAGGCGCTGGTCACGGTTAGCAAGCTGCTGGCCCCGCTGGCCCCCTTTACCGCCGAGGCCATCTATCGCAACTTGGTGCTCTCAATGGCACCGACTGCACCCGAGTCGGTACACCTCACCGACTGGCCGACTCACGATCCGGCTCTTATCGACGAGGGCCTACTCAGCGACATGAACACCCTTATCCGGGTTGTCGAGCTAGGCCGTGCCGCCCGGGCCGCTACCCAGATCAAGATCCGCCAACCGCTCCCCGGGGTGCTAGTGCGCCCTCGCAGCAACGATGAGCTAAAGGGCCTAAAGCGCCTGGAAGAGCAGCTCCGCGACGAGCTTAACGTCAAGGCGGTCACTTACCTAGACGTCACCGCCGACTTCGTGGACTACACCGTCAAACCCAACCTCCCCATCGTGGGCAAGCGCCTGGGCAAGCTCATCCCGGAGCTAAAGAAGGTGTTGGCAGAGATCGACGGTCGGCTGATCGCCCGCAACATCCGCGAAGGGCGGGTGACCGAGCTTACCCTGGCCGGTGCGGTCCATACTTTCGAGCCTGAAGCGTTCTTGATCGATGCCAAGAGTCCAGCGGGCTACGTCGCGCTGGAAGACCGTGGCTACTTAGTCGCACTCAACGCTCAGCTCACGCCGGAACTAGTGCGCGAAGGGCTGGCTCGCGAAGTGATCCGGCTGGTGCAAAACGCCCGCAAGAACGCCGGACTAGCGGTCTCCGACACCATAAGGCTAAGCTTCGAGACCTCGGGCGAGCTGCTAGCCGCCATCACTGCCCATCTAGAGGCGATCAAGGCCGAGGTGCTGGCAACCGCGGTACAACTCTCTAGCCTCGACCACCCGCAATATCGCGAGGAGGCCGCAGTCGACGGCGTAGCGCTGAGCATTAGCCTAGCCAAAGACACCGGTGAGGGACTTTCGTTCCTTGGCACCTCCCTCACGCGCGCGGGTTAGAATAGCCGCTGGTGGGGCGGCGCGGTCTGCATGCAGAGCTATGGCAAAAGGAGGCCAATCATGAAAGTTGGCATTAACGGTTTCGGACGGATCGGCCGTCAGGTATTCCGCATCCTCTTGGAACGTGGCGTCGAGGTAGTGGCTGTCAACGATCTAACCGACAACGCCAGCCTAGCCCACGTACTCAAATACGACTCGAATTATGGGCGCTTCCCCGGCACGGTCGCCCACGACGCTGATAACTTAATCGTCAATGGCAAAGCCATTCGGGTCTATGAAGAGCGCGACCCGGCCAAGCTCCCTTGGGGCCAGATCGGCGTCGATATCGTTATCGAGTCCACCGGGCGCTTCACCAAGCTCGAGGCTGCCAGCGCCCACCTACAAGCAGGTGCCAAAAAGGTCATCATCAGCGCCCCCGGCAAAGGGGAGATGCTGACTGTAGTGATCGGCGTCAACGAGGGGATGTACGATCCCGCCAAGCATCACGTGGTCTCTAACGCCAGTTGCACCACCAACGGCCTGGCCCCGGTCGCCAAGGTGCTCAACGACACCTTCGGCATCGAGCGGGGGATACTTACCACTATTCACGCCTATACCGCCTCGCAGAGCTTAGTAGACACCGCCAAGGACGACCCGCGCGACGCCCGCGCCGCAGCCCTTAATATCGTGCCGAGCGAAACCGGCGCGGCCAAGGCGGTCGGCCTGGTAATCCCTGAGTTGCAGGGCAAGTTCAGCGGCATGGCCTTCCGCGTGCCGACTAGCACCGTTTCGGTAGTGGACTTTACCGCGTTGCTAAAGAAGAACACCACCAAAGAAGAGCTCAACGCTGCCGTGAAGGCCGCCGCCGAGGGCCCTATGAAGGGGATCTTGGCCTATACCGAAGAGCCGCTGGTCTCTATCGATCTCAAAGGCGATCCGCACTCCTCGATCTTCAGCGCCCTCGACACCATGGTCTTAGGTGGAAACTTCGTCAAGGTCGTCTCTTGGTACGACAACGAGTGGGGCTACTCGGTGCGCGTCGCCGATCTTGTGCAGTTCATCGGCAAAAAGCTCTGAGTCAGTGACCAGTCAAGGGGCGACCTGTGGTCGCCCCTATCGTGTCGATTGGAGAACTTATGAAGCTAGCGACCCTCGATACCCTCGACGTAACCGGCAAGCGAGTCCTAGTCAGAGTGGATTTCAACGTACCGCTCAAAGAAGGCCGGGTCACCGACGACAGTCGCATTCGCGCCACCCTGCCAACTCTTAAGCGCCTGCTAGCTGAAGGTGCCACGCTGTTTCTGATGAGCCACTTAGGGCGCCCCAAGGAAGGTCCAGAGGAGAAGTACCGTATGGGGCCGGTCGCCGCACGGCTAGCCGAGCTGCTCAAGCGCGAGGTGCGCTACGCGCCAGTTAGCGGCCCGGCCAGCCCAGAGCAGGCCACCTTCGTAGCGGCAGCCCCGGCGGGTAGCGTGACGGTGCTGGAAAACACCCGCTTCGACAAGCGCGAAACCAAGAACGACCTGGAGATGGCTCGAGCCCTTGCCAGCTATGCCGAGGCCTATGTGAACGACGCCTTCGGCGCAGCCCACCGGGCGCATGCCAGCACCGAAGCGGTAGCTAAGTTGCTACCGAGCGCCGCCGGACTGCTCTTGGAGCGCGAGGTCGCGGTGCTCAGTAAGCTGCTAGCAAACCCCGACAAGCCGTTCAAGGTAATCCTGGGCGGCGCCAAGGTCTCGGACAAGATCGGTGTAATCGAAAACCTGTTGAACGTGGTGGACGAGATCCTCATTGGCGGGGCCATGGCCTACACCTTCTTCAAAGCTCAGGGTGGGCAGGTCGGTAACTCATTGGTCGAGGATGACAAGCTGGCGCTAGCCCGCGAGCTGCTCGAAAAAGCCCAGGCCCAGGGGGTGAAGCTACACCTGCCGCCGGACTCGGTCTGCGCCGAGCAGATCGCCGGTGGTGTCGCCACCAAAATCTACCCCTCCGACGCCATCCCCGCCGGTTGGCTGGGGCTAGATGCCGGCCCAGCGGCCATTAAGCGCTATCAGCACCTTCTGCAAGGCGCCAAGATGGTCCTTTGGAACGGCCCCTTGGGCGTGTTTGAAACCCCGCCCTTCGATGTCGGCACCAAGGCCATCGCCGAGACGGTCGCCCAGCTTGACGCCTTCACCGTGGTAGGCGGCGGCGATTCGGTAGCAGCGGTCAATGCCGCCGGTGTCGCCCACCAGATCAGCCACATCTCCACCGGCGGTGGGGCGTCGCTCGAGTTCTTAGAAGGTAAGACGCTGCCCGGCATCGCCGCACTGAGCAAGTAAATCAGTAGTCGAGTATTCGAGTATTCAAGTATTCGAGTATTCGAGTATTCGAGTAGGGGCAAAACGGGTTGTGGGTTGTGAGGGTTTCCCTACTTCCCACTGCCCACATCCCACTACTTCCGTGCTGACCCGAGCAAAGCGAGGAGCGAGCAGATCACACAGGCATCACCATAGGGGCGTATACTTGACGGGCATGCCACGAGGTGATCCTCTCCCCCCCTCCCCCCCCTCAGTAAGCGACCTAGTTATGCTCTCCCCTGGCCTAGTGTGACGCCGTGAGCGCCGCCATCCTCTTTAAGGCCAACCCCGAGACCCTGACCGGCTATGGCCCAGATTGGCCCGAGCCCTGTTATTTCAATATGACCGGCGACTACAGCTACCTGACCGATGGCTACTACAGCTCGCTAGAGGCCGAACTACAGGGAATTGCGGTGTTCCCAACCACCGCCGATGCGCTCGACGCCTACGTTGTCCCCATCGCCATGGAAAAAGCCCGGCAGCACCAGTTAGCTGTTCCAGGCTACGATATCGTGGTGGATAAGCTGGCGCCGCCGGTGCTGGCTTATCCGATCAATCCTTTCTCCACCAAATATGAAATTGTGCTTGATGGTGAGGTGGTCACAGCCAAACTGCGTACGCTAACGATGACCGGCAAGTATGCTGCTATCTGTCAGAAGCTCCCTGGTGACTACCGCATCGACGCAGTGCGCTGTGTCTTAGGCCGCACCTTGGTCAAGGAGTACGGCAGTTTTGCCAAGCGTGTCTTCGAGGTTTTCAAACTACCGCTGATGAGGGTGCGCGTGATAGTCACCACCAGTGACTACCTGTTCTCGGCTATCGAACCTCTGCCGTTTGATGACCTCACGCTCAACGAAAAGAAGCTCCTGGGGAGTTTGGGGACATGGCAAAGATAGCGATTTTTACTGAGCGCCACAACATCCGCAGCTCGATCGAACTGACCGCGCTGACCAACTTTCGGCTGGCTGCCTTTGAGCTAGGGCATCAACTTGATTTTCTGTTCAAGGGCGAGTTGAAGTACCTGGGCAACTACGACGCGGTTTTCATCCGGGCCCTGACCGATCCGCTCAATACCGCCTACGTAGTAGCCCGGCTAGCCGAGCTAAAGGGGATGCGGGTCATCGATTCAAGCGAGAGCATCCGCATCTGCTGCGATAAGGTCAACATGTACCGGCGGCTGATGGCCCACCGGGTACCCATGCCCGATACCAGCTTTTTAGACAGCAAAGAGGTCAATGAGGAGAACGCCCGCGAGCTATTCGAGGCGATGGGAATGCCGCTGGTGCTCAAGGCGCCCAATTCGAGCTTCAGCGCTTATGTCGAGAAGGCCAGCACCGTTGAGGAGTTTGTGCGCATCGGCAAGCGCTTCTTGCGCCGGGCCGACCGGATTGTGGTGCAGCAGTACATGCCTAGCGACTTTGATTGGCGGGTGATTACGCTCGCTGGCCAGGTGTTGGCGGTCGTTAAGTACCTTTTTGCTCAGGACAAGTGGAAGTTGATGGAGCGTAGCAACAATGGTGACTGGGCCCGCACCATCGGTATTGCCAAAGATGCTGCCGACCCCAAGCTGCTCAAGGTGGCGCTCAAGGCCGCCAAAGCTGTCGGTAGCAGCCTTTACGGTATCGATATCAAGGAGGTGGGCAGTGAGTACTACGTCATCGAGGTCAACGATAACCCCAACATCGACGCCGGCAATGAGGATCAAGCCAACCCCGAGATCTACCACCACATAATTCAGCACCTAGCAGGCGACTGACCGCCTGTAGCCGTGCTTTAACGAACTAGTGCAGCTTCTTGGAAGTTGTTCGCTCCTTACGAAGAGCGATAGCGGCATACGTTTCGGGATGCTGCACCAGTCCTGCTCTCCTGCGAACGGAGCCTAAGCGCCGAAAGGCTTTGAGGGCAACGCACTAGCGGGCCAGCTCCTTGCGCATGCGGATTGCGCTGCCGTGGTCTTGATAGTAGTCCGCCGTGCGCCCAATCACCTGATAGCCGTGCTTTTGGTACAGCCGAAGGGCAGCCAGGTTGTCCTCGCGCACTTCGAGCCGCATCAGCAGGCAACCGCAGTCCAGCGCCGCCTGCTCGGCGTGCTCGAGCAGCGCAGCGGCAACTCCACGCCCCCGCGCTGTGGGATGGACGATTAGCGAGTAGAGCCGCGCAGCGGGTGAACCCTGGCGGTACAAGACCACCGCATCGCCCAGGATGGCGCCGGCCTCTTCAAAGACCCAGAGATCAGCATGGGCCTTGAGGAAGTAGCGCAGCTTGCGGCGTGACAGCCGGTCACCCGGAAAAAACTGCTCGAGCGCTACTAGGGCCGGCAGGTCGTCAAGCACGGCGCGGCGAACAATACCCACCGAACTACTCTTTAACAGTCTTAAGCGCTTCGATTAAAGGCGGCACTACAGCGTGCAGGTCACCCACTATCCCGTAATCGGCCACTTTGAAGATAGGTGCGTCGGCGTCCTTGTTGATCGCCACCACCACCTTAGCGCGGTTCATGCCGCTTAAGTGCTGCACCGCCCCTGACACTCCCAGCCCGAGGTAGAGGTTCGGTGCGATGGTTTTACCGGTCTGCCCGATCTGCTCGGCATGGGGGCGCCAGCCGGCGTCCACTACTGCCCGGGTAGCGCCGATTCCGGCACCCAGCACATCGGCTAGCGGCTCGAGCAGCTCAGTAAAGCCTTCGGCGCTCCCCACACCACGCCCACCAGCCACCACCACCGCCGCCTCTTCAAGCGCTACCCGGCCGATGATGGCCTTGCTCTTTTCACCGACCTTAACGCGGCTATCGCGCTCACCCAGCGGCACCGCCAGCGTCTCGACCTGGCCGCTTTCGCCTGCTGGAGCCGCAGGAAAGGTGTTCGGCTTGACGCTGACCACCACCGGCAGGCTTTCGGCGCGGACCGTCTCGGTCACCCGCGAGAGGTAGCTGTAGCGCTTGGCGATAACATGCTCACCTTCAACTTCGAGGTAGATCACGTCCTCGAGCAAGGGCACACCCAGCCGTAGCGCCACGCGCGGGCTATACGAGAGGCCCGCACGGGAGGCGGAGATCAGGATCGCCTTAGCCCCTTTCTCCTTGGCAACGTGACTGACGACGGTGGTATAGCTCTCAGCGCGGAACTCCGCAAGCTCTTCGCCGGTGACGCTGTACACACGCGGCACCAGCTTGGCTAGCGCGTCAGCCGCGCGGCTATCACCGATGGCGAGTCCGGCAACCTCGCCCCCCAGGCCCTCGGCGAGCGCTCTGGCTGCGTTCACTAGCTCCAAGGTGCTCTTGCGCAACGCACCGTCTTTATGGTCGGCAACGATCAGGATCATCGTCTAAGTCCTTTCATGAACCGCATTCAGCCTCTCAAGCTGCTCACAGCGGTTTTCACAAATACTGAGTCGCCTTAGCGCAGGTATCATCTCTGCAAAGGCGCCCTGGAGAATGATTCGCAGTCCTGCGAGCACCCGCAGGATCAAACCAGATGATACCTGCTATCAGTCCTCTTGCTGAGAGCCTGACTGGCTAAACGACCTTCGCCTCTTCGTGCAACAGCCTTACTAACTCGCGCGCGGCTTCGACCGGGTCGCCTTGCAAGACCTTGTTTAAGCGCTCCCGGGTCTGCATCTCGTGCTTGAGGACGACCGTCTTGGCCTGAGCTCCGCCGAGGTCGTCCAGCGAGAGCTTTTTGAGCTCCTTGCGCTTGGCCTTCATGATATTGGGCAGAGTCGGATAGCGCGGCTCATTGAGCCCCTGTTGGGTGGTGATTACCGCCGGCAGCGGGAGGGTAAGCGCTTCGCTCCCCTCATCCGAGTCGTGGACAGCCTTGACCGCGTCGCCTGAAAGCTCGAGCCTCGTAGTCCAGTCGCTGTGCGGCCAGCCCAAGGCCTCAGCTACCGCCGGACCGAGGGCGCTCGAGTCCCAGTCGGCCTGCTTGCCACCGAGCAGGACCAGGTCGGCCTGCTCTGCGGCGATAACTTTAGCTAGCACCTCGGCCTGCGCGATGGGGTCCAGCGGCTCATCGGTCTCGAGCTGCACCGCCCGGTCGGCCCCCAGCGCCAAGGCGGTGCGAAGCGCCTCCTCGCAGCGCTTGGGGCCTAAGGCCAGTGCGACGATTTCGGCCTGGTGCCCGCCTTCGCGGAGGCGCAGCGCCTCCTCGACGCCGTACTCATCCATGCCGTCGATAATCAGGGTCGCCCCCTCCAGGTCGACGCGCCCATCGACCACGCGGATGCGCGCTTCAGCGTCTGGGACCTGCTTGAGTAGGGTGATGATCTTCATGGGCTCTCTCCTTGGATATCGAACCTTAACACTTCCAGCCCGGCTACACGGCTATACCCTGTGACGTTGCTCGTCAGAACGGGATAGCCGTAACGCAGCGCAATCGCCGCGATGATGAGGTCGTGAGCACCGATTCGCTCGCCTCGCGCCAGAAGATCGGCGAGGAGCTGGGCATGAAGGCGCGCTATCTCCGTCGTGACGTCGAGCACAGCGACGGTACTCAACAACGACTCGATGAAGGCCGCACGTTTCGCACGCCTTGCCTGCGAGTTGGCACGGTAGACGCCAACCAAGAGTTCGGACACCGTGATCACACTGATGAACGTCTCGCCATACCGGTTGGCGTATGTCCAGTCTGGCGGAAAGCGGCCCTTCTCGGCGTCGATAAAGACGTCGGTGTCGATGACAATCCCCATTACTGCGGATCGTCCCAAACCTTATCTTCGCTGAACAGCTCGTCGATAGCCTTGATATCTCTGGCCAAGGCCTCGGCGTCGTCGCCGAGTTTGGGGAGCGATGCCAAGAAAGCGGGCAAGTCCTCAGCCCGCAGGCTAGGGGCCGGCCTAGCCGGCACCAGGCGGGCGATCACCTTGTTGTTACGCTCGAGCTCCACACTGATCCCCTGGTAATAGACGCGGTTGAGCAGGTCCGAAAAGTTCCGTGCCGCCTGAGTGACGCTGATCCGTTCCATAATGACAGTTTGTCATATTATCAAATGATCAGCTTCAACCCACCTGCTTAAACGACCAAGCGCTAGGGTGCGCTCCCACAGTTGTGAAGGGTGGGCGCATCCCGTGCAGCACTTCGTTATGCCACGGATAGAGGGCGAACCTCGATATCGCCCAGGTTTTGTTCGGCTATCCAGAGGTCATAGTGCAGCTGTTGAGTAAGCCAGCTTTCTGCTGAGGTGCCAAACGCCTTTGACAAACGAATCGCCATCTCAGGGCTAATGCCCGCCCGACCGTTAAGGAGTGCGGAGAGCGTCTTACGGCTGACCCCCAGCGCTTCGGCGGCCTGCGTCACTGTTAAACCCAAAGGCTCAATACACAGTTCGCGCAGCACTTCACCTGGATGAGGGGGGTTATGCATCTTCTTCATAGCTCACCACCTAGTGATAATCTTCGTAGTTGACATCGGTTGCGTCGACACCATCAAAGCTAAACGTCACCCGCCAGTTTCCGCTTACCTGTACCGCCCAGGTGCCCTTTCTATTCCCTTTGAGTTCGTGCAGCTTCAATCCTGGCAGGTTCATGTCTCGCGGTGAGGTTGAGGCGTGAAGCCGAGCCAAGATCAGCTTGAGTCGCTTAGCCTGATGAGGTTAAATGCCAGTTGTTGTGCCGCTCAGAAAGAACCTTTCAAGACCTCGATGCTTGAAGCTGACGATCACTGCAACCAGTGTAACCCATCCAGTATCGGGTTACAAGTCTGATAGAGTCAAAGTGGCATACCTGTGGGACCAGATTAGCATCGTTGTTTCTTGGCACTATACTAGCGCTACACCGCCTAATTGCGGTAAAGGAGCTAAAAATGGCTAGATTCGGCGCCCACGCTTTTATCTGGGAGTCCGACTGGACTCCCCAAGCTGCCGAGCGGGTGATTCGCAACGCCGCCGAGGCCGGGCTCGACTTCGTCGAGATTCCGCTCTTGCGCCCCGAAGCATTCGACCCCGAGCACACCGCCAGCCGGCTTCAGCATTACGGTATCAGCGCTACCTGCTCACTGGGGCTGCCCGCCGAGGCCGCCTTGCCCGAGCGGCCAGCCGCCGCCGAAGCGTTTCTTAAGCGCGCGCTTACGGTTGCCGCCAAACTAGGGTCGCCCGTGCTTACCGGCGTCATTTACGGTACGCTCGGCCAGCTCCCCGGTCATCCGCCGCGCGAAGACGAATTGGCCACCGTAGCGGCTGCGCTTAAGCGCGTCGCTAGGCACGCCGCCACGCTTGGGCTGTCGCTAGGCGTCGAGCCGGTCAACCGCTACGAGACCTACCTCGTCAACCTGACCCGGCAAGGGCTCGAGCTACTGGAGCGCATCGACGAGCCCAACGTCTTTTTGCACCTCGACACTTACCACATGAACATCGAGGAGCAAGGCTTTAAGGCACCCATCGTCCAGGCCGGTCAAGACTTGCGCTACATCCACCTTTCCGAGAGCGACCGCGGCACCCCTGGCAGCGGCAACGTCCGCTGGGACGAGGTCTTTGCCGGGCTTGCCGAGATCGGCTACCAGGGCGACCTGGTGATGGAGTCGTTCGTGGCGCTTAACCCCGATATTGCCAGAGCAACCTGTATCTGGCGGCCCGTCGCCCCCGATCCGCAAGCGCTGGTCAGCACCGGCCTCGCCTTCTTGCGCAGCCACGCCGAGCGCTACGGCTTGTTACGCTAGGCCAGCACTCCTCACATTGCCGCCTAGAACAGTTCACCCAATCCAGCAATCGCCTCGTCGCTATGCCCGGCCCGGCGCAGCGGCGCGATGATGTCCTGCTCCAGGTCGGGAACGTAGCAGGCCAGCAGCTCGCCGCGGCCCTGAGAAGAGATAACTACTTCGCCCAAGGCCGCCGGTAAGATGCACGACTCGGCCCGGTCAAGCAACACAGCACCCCCCTGGTAGCTAAGGGTCACGGGGTCGCCCAGGTTGGTCAGGGTCAGGCAGCGCCACGGATGCGCCGGTTCACGGTGCGGGCCAGCGAGCGTCCAGCGCTCGAGCGCAAAGTGCGGCCCGGCGCAACCGACCACCCGGCGGTTGGCGCCGTCTTCGACTGCTAGACCAGGGTTGGGGCGCGGTTGGTAGTGCGTACGCAGCTCGTCCATGGTCTCGCGGATGTTGCGCTCCCACACCTCCTCGGGGTGAGGGCGCCCGTAGAGGTCGGTCGGCATCACTGTCTGCCCCAGGTCGGAGGTCTGCTGCACCTCAAAGATCAGCGTGTCAGGCCCGAAGCTGTGCAGCACCCCGCCCGGGACGTAGACGGTATCCCCGGCCTGGATGGGAAAGCGCGGCATCACCGCGTCGTAGTCCTGCCGCTTGAAAGCCTGCCACAACGCTGTCTGGTCAAGCCCCGGCTTGATGCCTGCCAGCACGCTGGCGCCCGGCTTGGCCCAGAGGATATGCCAGGCTTCGGTCTTGCCGTTCGGCTCCCGGTACTTGCGCCGGGCTGTCTCGTCGTCGGCGTGCAGATGCACCGGCAGCATGCTCGAGGCGTCGAGGAACTTGGTCAGCAAGGGGAAGTGCGGCCCGCGCCAGCCCGTACCGACTAACTCCTCAGGGTGGGCTAGGGCCAGGGCGTGCAGCGTCTGTCCGGCCAGCGCACCGTTTATTACTGTGCCGGAGGTGTCCCGGTAGTCGCTGACCTCCCAGGTCTCGGCCACGATCCCCTCAGGCACCCCGCGCTTGCCTAGCAGCTCGGGGATCAGGCGCGCACCGAAGGCGTAGTTGCGCACGTGAAACGACAGCTTCAGCGGATACCATGACCAGAGCGACGCCATCCCGAGCTTGCGTGGGGAAGCGAGACGCTGTCCCGAGCCTTCGGCCTCGAGGGCCCGCCCTGATCCTGCGGCGGCAAGCTCGCAGGATGTCGAAGGGGGCTCAGCCCGAAGGCTTGCCGAGGCAGTGATTTTTGACATGGCTTAGCGTACCAGATCGCCTCGCACCTGAGCCCAACTTTTTCAGTCTCACGGACACGAATGATGCTCAAGATGCAAAGAACGCCCAGCAAGTTGACCAGGCGACGAAGTTGGTTGCGCCCCTCACCGTTGTCGCCACGCCAAATAGCCGCTGAATACCGAGTGACACCTTCTACATGCTGTGGCTGCCCTACTTGGCGTACAATAACGCTATGGTCGTGTGGGAAAACTACGGCAAGCTAGGGGAAGACAAGGATTTCAGCGTCGAGTTTTGGCAAAGCCAGTCACCTGACGTTCTGTTCGAGGCAGCCTCCGAGCTCATTAAGGATTATTTGCTCCTCAAGGAAGGCTATGCTGACGAGCCCCGACTTCAAAGAACTGTTGAGTCTTTTCAAAAAGTATAGCGTCCAGTACCTGATTGTTGGTGGCTATGCGGTCATGAGATACACGGAGCCCAGGTTCACCAAAGATCTGGACATCCTCATCGCCGTTAACGACACCAATGCTGTGGCTGTTTACAACGCGCTTACGGCGTTCGGCGCACCGCTTACGAACCTGACCCCACAAGACTTTGCCGCGGAAGGCTATTTCTACCAGATAGGGGTTCCACCCCTCAGAGTGGACGTTCTGATGTCCATTCCTGGCGTAGCCTTTGCCGAGGCGTGGGAGCGACGCGAGACCGTGCGGATAGCCGACACGGAAATGCACTTTATCTCAAAGGATGACTTGATCAAGGCGAAGCTGGCATCAGGAAGACATCAAGACCTGCTCGACGCTGAGCACCTCAGAGAGGCAGGGGAGTAGCATACTTCCCAACACTTGCTGCGCTCTTCCCTCCCCATGCCGCCATGGATGATGGCGAGCGCATTCGGTCGGCTAAGCAGCGCTCCGATCTGACGCTCGAGATAGGTGAGCGTGTCGGCGCAACATTATGCCCTCCTGCATCGAAAGAAAACCCGTCCAGCAACGGCGGCTAGTACGGGTTTGTCTTTTGTAACTGGTGGAGGCGGCGGGAGTCGAACCCGCGTCCGAAGCTCCTCTAGACCGGCTTCTACGCGTGTAGTCGCTGCATTTTAGTTTCGGTGGCACGCGCGCCCAACGACAGGCTTCTGCGCGTCACCTAAGCGCCTTTAACTTCGCCGCAGGCCGAC
>JAGXSJ010000118.1 GCA_018333895.1 Truepera sp. | reverse complement strand
TGGGCGCGATAGACCGGCACCCGCACACAGGTGGCGCTGAGGCGCAGGGAGGGCGAGTCCAGGATTTTGCGCGACTCGAGCAGGAGCTTGCGCTCCTCGACGTTATAGCCGTCCTCGCCCACCTCGGAGTCGTGGCTGAACAGATTAAAGGCGATGGGGTGCGGGAACTTCCGCTTCGTCAGCGGCTCTCCCTCCAGCGCCTGCCGACTCTGTATCTCAAGCTCAGCGATGCCTGCCGCTCCCGCCCCCGAGACCGCCTGGTAGGTGGCGATAGTAGCGCGCCTGAGTCCAAAGGCGCGATGCAAGGGGGCCAGCGCCATCAGCGCGATAATGGTCGAGCAGTTGGGGTTAGCGATAACCCCTTGGTGGTTAAGAGCCGCCTCGCTATTGACTTCGGGCACCACCAGCGGCACCCGTGCGTCCAGGCGCCAGGCGCTGGTATTGTCAATGACCACCGCGCCGCTCTTAGCCCAGGCCCAGGCGTAGGCTTTGGAGATGCTCCCTCCTGCTGACGAGAAGACCACGTCGGCAGCGAGGTTGCCGTCCGCCGGGAGGGTCTCGAGGATATAGTGCCGCCCCAAGTATTCGACGGCCTGGCCCGCTGAGCGCTCGGAGGCGTAGAGCTTAAGCGAAGTCAGCGGGAAGCGGCGCTCCCGAAAGAGCTTCAAGAACTCCTGGCCGACTGCTCCGGTGGCACCGACGATGGCAACGCGCATAATCTCCTTAAATAGTCACTCCTTGGCCGCAAGTGGCCCGGCTGAAGTTTAACACGGCCTAATTAGCCGGTCGGCCAGTAGCTGGCAGTGGGCGGTAGGTAGTAGGCTTCGCCCTGAGGGCTCAGCCCGAAGGGTGGTGGGGGTTTTTATACTTCCCACACCCCACTTCCCACAACCCACTACCTACAACCTGTTAACGACAGACTGCAATCCGCTCAACCCTAACCGCGCAAGGTATAAATTGGGGGAGTGGAGAGTTCTCGATTAGGCTTACTATGACCGGCCAGTGGCGGCGTGTGGTGGTCAAGGTGGGCACCAGCAGCCTGACCGATCGGGTGGGCCGCATCTATCCCCCCTTGCTGTGGGCCTTGGCGCGGGGTGTACAGGTGCTCCAACAGGCATTAGGCTGCAAGGTGGTCATAGTCTCCTCCGGCGCGGGGGCGGCGGGGCGCGAGCGGTTGGGGCTGAGCCTGCCACTGACTCTGCCGGAGAAGCAGGCCGCGGCGGCGGTCGGGCAGGCGCTGCTGATGCTCGATTGGTCGCGGGCCTTTGCCCCGTTGCCGGTGGCGCAGCTCTTGCTGACCGCTGCCGACATCCAGCAGCGCGAGCGCTACGTCAACGCTAAGAACGCTCTGGAGGCCAGCTTGCGGCTGGGAGCGGTGCCGATTATCAACGAAAATGACTCAGTGGCCACCGGCGAGATCAAGTTTGGCGACAACGATACGCTCTCGGCCTGGGCTGCCTACCTGGTGGGGGCCGAGGCGTTGATTATCTTGACCGACGTCGACGGGCTTTACGATGCCGACCCTCGCACTCACCCCCAGGCTCGCCCTATCCCTCTGGTGCAGGACCTGGCGGCGGTGAGCCACCTAGCAGGCAAGGCGGGCACTAACCGCGGCACCGGTGGGATGGTCACTAAGCTGCAAGCAGCCAAAATCGCCACTGAGGCCGGGATCGAGGCGTTAATTGTCGGCGGGGGTGGAGCCGGGCTGGAGGCCCTAGCGAGGGGCGAACTGCGCGGTACGCGCATTCAAGCACACCCGCACACCCCGGCCCGTAAGGCCTGGCTAGCGCAGCAGCCGACGCGGGGGGTGATAGCTATCGACGAGGGGGCGGCCAGGGCCCTGCGGGCCGGTCGCAGCCTGCTGCCTAAGGGGATAGTAGGTATTACTGGCCATTTCGATTTTGGCGATGCCGTAGCGCTGACCCTTGACCAGCAAGCGATTGGGCGAGGGCTTGTGAACTATGACAGCGAGGCTTTGCAGCGCATCAAGGGCTTGCATACCAGCGAGATCGCTGCTCGGCTCGGCTATAAGGACTACGACGAGGTGATCCACCGCGATAACCTGGTGCTGAAGGAGGCTAAACATGGCTGACTGTATCTTCTGCAGGATAGTGGCGGGGACCATCCCATCAAACAAGGTCTACGAGGATGAGATCTACCTGGCCTTTAAAGATATCCACCCCAAGGCGCCGGTCCACTACCTGGTGATCCCCAAGGCCCATAGCGAGCGCCTCGACGCACTAGCGCGTGACGGCGGAGCGGTAGCCCTTGGCGAGTTGATGCTAGCAGCGGTGCGCACCGCTGAGGCCACTAACTTAGGCGACTACCGCCTGGCGGTCAATGTGGGCTCTGGGGCTGGGCAACTAGTCTTTCACACCCACCTCCACCTGCTATCGGGATGGCGGCACGGCGCGGGTGAGGTTGGCTAGGTCAGCCAGCGCACCCCGTAGGGCTTTAGCGTGACCTCGTGTAGGGGCGCAAAAGTCTCGCCACTGAGCAGGTCATGGTTGACCGGCGCGTCAAGCGATACTTGCTGCACCTCGCCGCTGACGTTGACCAAGCAAGTTACGCTGTCGCCACGGCGCAGTGCCAAGACCGCTGAAGGTGCCTTGAGCATCTCTTGGTGAGCCTGGGGATGGAACGCGGGGTTACCCCTCCGGATGGTCAGCAGCTGGGTGAGGCGAGTCAGGACACGGGTGCGGAGGCTCTGCGGGTCGCTCAGCTCGCGCTCGAGCCTGTCAAGCTCGAGCTTCTCGCGGTTGATGCTACGGTTGATCCCGGTCCTTAGCATACCGGCCACGTCACTGCGGCTACCGAGCAGGCTATGCACGTAGATGCCGGGCACACCTGCTAAAGCCAGCATGATGGCGTGTGCGGCCACGAAGCGGTCGATCTGGCAATCGAGAGGCTCATCTGCCGTAGGGTTGCTAAGCGCATCGAAGTAGCTGATGTTTAGCTCATAAGGGCTATGGCTGCCGTCGCTGTTAGTCTTGAACGAAACCCGCCCACCATGAGCCTGCACCCGCTCGGCCAGCGCCATGATCTCGGCTCTGGTGAGGATACCCTCGACCGGCCGCACGCCGATGCCGTCATGTGAGGCGAGAAAGTTGAAAAAACAAGTCTCGTGCGAGGGGGTCTCTAGGGTTTTGGCCCAGGCGGTTAGGGCCTGCGCGTTGGCGGTGACAAAGCTGTGCAGTGTTAGCGGCGGTAGTGCAAAGTTATAGACCAGCTGCGCCTCGTTGTGCCCGTCGCCGAAGTAGGACACATTTTCGGCGTGGGGCACGTTTGTTTCGGTAAGTAGCACGGTACCAGGGGCCACTGCGTCCATCACCGTTCGAATCAGTTGCAGGACGCGGTGCGCCTTGGGGTGGTGGACGCACGGTGTGCCGAGTTCCTTCCAGAGATAAGTGACCGCGTCCAGCCGGAGGATCTTGGCGCCGCGCACCGCGTACTCGAGCAGCACCCGCGTCACCTCGATAAGCACGCGGGGGTTGGCGTAATTCAGGTCGATCTGATCGCTACTAAAGGTGGTCCAGACGTACTTGGTGCCGCTCGGCGTGTTGAAGGGGGTCAGCAGCGGTGTGGTGCGCGGCCTCACTACCCCCGAGACAGCGGTCCCGAGCGGCACGGTGGTGAAGTAGTCGCGGTATGGCGCCTCGTCGCGCAAAAAGGCCTGAAACCACGGGCTGCTGGCCGAGACATGGTTGATGACCGCATCGAACATCAGCCGAAAATCTTGCCGCAGCGCGTAGACGTCCTCCCAGTCGCCCATGGCCGGATCGACCTTAAGGTAGTCCACCACGCTGAAGCCGTCGTCGGAGGTATAGGGGTAAAAGGGCAGCAGGTGGACGGTGTTCACCGCCTCACGCAGGTGCGTACACAAGAAGGCATAGAGCGTCCGCAAAGGCGCTTCGTCTGGACGCCGCACCTGGTCGCCGTAGGTAATCAGCACCGCGTCAAGCTCGCTGAGGTGTTCACCGGCGACGCTTACGAGCTGCGGGTGTCGTGCGCGAAAGGCCTCGAGCAGGCGCGTGAGGTCGCTAAGGACCTCGCCTGCTTCACCGCCGTAGATAAAGCGCAGGTGCGCCTCGAGCGCCGCGCGCACGTGGGACGGGAGGGTCACGTCATCCAGTCCAGCAGCAGCGCCGCGGTCCAGGAGAAGGTGCCGCCGCCGAGGCCGTCGCCGGTGAGCGGGTCGTAATACTCGTATAGACCAGAACGCTCCGCCAGTGTGCCCATGTCCTGCTTGAGTCGCACGGCGAGGTCCATAAACCCGTAGGCGTGGCAGCCCTGCGCCAGCAGCCAGTTCACAGGCATCCATACCGGGCCACGCCAGTAGCGCCTGGGCTCGAAGCACACATCGTCCGGGGCGGTGCTGGGCAACAGGTAGCGCACCGCCTCGCTCCAGCGCCGCATCGTCCCCTCGAGTCGGGCGGCCTGCTCCGGGGTGGCCTGGCCGCTGTAGAGCGGCATGAACGCCTCCCAGGTGCGCACGGGGATCATATGGCCGCTCACCAGGTCGCGCGAGTAGAACAGGTCGTCGTGCCAGAGCGAGGCCATACCCTGCTGGCCCCGCGTTAGCCACGCTTCGATCTCCGGAGCGTCCGGCGCCTCAAGCACCTGGGCCAGTGCCAACAGGTCCTGGTTGGCGCGGTGCAAGACGGCGTTGATGGCGACGCTTGCGACCTTGAACGGCGACTCGCGGTAGAGTCGTGCAGGGTCGTAGCGCCGCTCGCGGAACGCCAGTACCAGCGCCAGGTAGCGCTGATACTCCGCCTGGTGGGGGCGCTGCTCGGCGCCGACGTGGTGGGTGTCGCGCCTCTCGACGGTCATCGCTACCGGAGTCACGCGGGCCAAAGCCTCGTCCCAGACCGGGCTGTTGTCCATGCCTCCCTCCCAGGGGTGCAAGACCGTGACCAGTCCCGTCCCCTCGGGGTCGCGCGCGCGGTAGAACCAGCGGTGGAAGGCCAGGAGGCCTGGATAGAGCGTCCGCACCGCCGCCAAGGCCTGCTTTCGATCGCGGGTGCGCTCGAGCATGCGCCGCGCCACGGTAGCGATGACCGGCGGCTGGGTGATGCCCGAACTCGGCACCGGTCCCGGCGCGTCCCAGAAGGTGTGGTCGAGCGGATAGCCGGTGTTGCGGTCGTGAAAGACGATGTGAGGGACCATGCCGTCTTCCCACTGGGCCTCAAGGAGAGTTGTTAGCTCGAGCCAGGCGCGCACTTCGTCGAAGGTGGCCCAGCCGAGCGCGTTGAAGCCGGAGTCCCACAGCCACTGGAAGGGGTAGAGGCCTGCCGTGGGGACGGTATAGCCGCCGCGGTCGTTGGCGCGCAGGGTGTCGCGGCAGCGCTCCTTAAGGTTGTCCATGGGGTTCCTGTTTTCCGTCCAGGTTGGAGAGGAGGTCGAGCGTGAGCGCCGCGCTCCACGAGAAGTTGCGTGCGCCCAAGGGAGCTCCGTCGCGCGGGTCGTAGTACTCCACGAAGCCCGCGCGGGAGACGAGCGCGAGGCTATGTTGCTCGAGCAAGGCAGCAAACTCCGTCTGCCCGTAGCGGCGCAGGCCTTTGGCGACGAGCCAGTTGATGTGGATCCACACCGGCCCGCGCCAGTAGCGGCGGGGTTCGTAGAGAGGACTGGCCTTGCTGGCGGACGGCAGGTAGTAGCGACTGTCATCGCCGGGCGCGTAGTGGCGGGGGTCGCGGAGGTGCGCCAGCAGGCGCTCGGCCTGGACCGCGTCGGGGATGCCCGCATAGAGCGGCGCGAAGGCTGCGCAGGTGCTCTCACGGATGAAGTAGCCGCTGCGGAGGTCACGGTCGTAGTACAGCCCATCCTCCTGGTGCCAGAGCTTCGCGAAGGCCGCGTGGGTGCGCGTGCGCCAGGCGTCGAGCTCCTCGGTGGGCTCGCCCAAGAGCACGGCGAGCTGCCGCAGATCCTCGTCGGCGCGATGGAGGATAGCGTTAAAGAGCACGTCTTGCACCAGGAAGGGGGAGTCCCGGTAGAGGTGCGCGGCGTCCCAGCGCCAGGCCCGAAAGAGACCGATGAGGTAGATGAAGCGCTCGTAGTCGTGGGCATCAGGCCGCTCGTCCTCCCGCACGTGCCGGTAGTCTTTGCGGGCGTAGGCGGGCACGTCGTGGGGGATGAGGCGTGCCAGCGGGTGCGTCCAGCGGGTGGCGTTGTCGGTACCGGACTCCCAAGGGTGGATAATAGCTACCAAGCCGGTACCGTCGGGGTCGCGCGCGGTGCGCAGCCAGCGGTGCCAGGCGAGGAGTTTGGGATAGACCTCGCGCAAGAAGGCGAAAGAAGCGTCCGCGTCGTGCGCACGTGCGTGCAAAGCGCGCACCGCGCTCGCCAGCACCGGCGGTTGCGTCAGGCCGGAGGTGGCGAAGGCCGGGCCGTGCGGCAACCCCTCGCTGCGCCAGAAGTCCGGGGTGGGGAAGTAGTCCGAGGCCCCGTTAGGGTAGAGGATGTGCGGCACCATGCCGTCCCGCCACTGCCCGGAGAGGAGGGTGCGCACCTCCAGGCGGGCACGGGGCAGGTCGAAGGTGCTGAGACCCAGCGCGACAAAGGCTGCGTCCCAGTTCCACTGGTGCGGGTATTGGTGCGCGGCAGGCTTAATGAACGCGCCCAGGTCGTTAGCGCGGAGGGTTTTGATCGCTAGTGCGGCAAGATTCGTCATGAGGACTCTTGGTAGATACAAGGGCTCTAGAGGGTTTGAGTGCCGAGGGTTGGCGGTAGGAAAGTTTGAGCTGGCTTTGTCATCCGTGACGTTCACCTCGCGTGATAGGGAAGTCCGCTATCCATTGTGTCTACCTCGCCGTTGTAGCTACCTTGCCATGTTCACCTGCCGGTGGGCATGGACCTCACCGGATCGCTTGGCCGCTTTCCGGGTCCATCCAGCGGATACGTGCGGGGATGGGGCGAAGCCAGAGGCTGTCCCCCGGCCGAGTCGGCAGATCGGGGGCAGCGGTGACCTTCAGCGTTTGGCCGTTCAGGCTGAGCGTCAGCAGCAGGTGTGGCCCCAGCGGCTCTACCACCAGCACTTCGGCCGCAAACGAGTTTGTGCTCTCCTGCGGCGAGACTTCGAGGTCCTCCGGCCTCAGGCCCAGGATGACCTCTCCTTCGCGCTTCGTGGGGCCCGGAAGAGCCAGATTGCCGACTTGCGCGACTGTGTGGTCCCGTTGTCGCTCGAGCTTAAGCCGCAGAAAGTTCATCGGCGGGCTGCCGATAAACCCGCCCACGAAGGTGTCGGTAGGTTCCTGATAGATCTTGATGGGAACGTCGTACTGCACGATCCTCCCATCGCGCATAACCGCGATCCGGTCGGCCATGCTCATCGCCTCGACCTGATCGTGGGTCACGTAGAGCGTGGTCGTCTTGGTGCTCTGCAGGAGACGCTTGAGTTCAGCGCGCATTTCGAGGCGCAAGAGCGCATCTAGGTTCGACAAGGGCTCGTCCATCAAGAGCACCTCGGGCTCGACCGCCAGTGCCCGTGCGACCGCCACGCGCTGCCTCTGCCCACCGGAGAGCTGTGCGGGATAGCGCTGGAGCAGCGTTTCGATGTGCATGAGTGCGGCGGCGCGCTCGACCTTTTCTCTCACAACCTCCTTCGGCTCCTTCTTCATCCGCAGGCCGAAGGCGATGTTCTCGAACACGGTGAGGTGCGGGAAGACCGCGTAGTTCTGGAAGACCATCGAGATCCGCCGCGCTCTGGGCGGCAGGTGGGTCACGTCGCGCTCGCCGATATAGACGCTCCCGCTGTTGGCATGCTCGAGCCCTGCGATAATCCTTAGCAGCGTGGTTTTGCCGCAGCCGGACGGACCCAAGAGCACCACGAACTCCTGGTCGCGAACCGTTAGCGAGACCGTCTCGAGCGCCCGCACCTCACCGAAGGTCTTGTCTATACCATCGACACGAATTCCAGCCATGTGCCTCCTAGCGGCTTGCGATACCCCAAAGCGTAAAGAGATAGCGGCGAATCATGAAGATAAACACCAGTGCGGGCACGATCAGGAAGAAACCACCCGCGAAGCGAAACGGCAGCGGCGACTCGTGCAGAACCGATAGCAAAAACGCCGTCAAAGTGCGCTCGCGCAAGGTAAGGATTGTCGCCGCGAAAACTTCGTTCCAGGAGGTTACAAAGGCAAAAATGGCCGTCGCGGCCATGCCGGGAAGCGCCAGCGGCAGCACGACCTTGGTGAAGGCTTGAAGGTTAGTGCAGCCGAGCGTCCAGGCGGCCTCCTCGAGCTCCTTGGGAATGCCCATAAAGAGGCTTGAGGTAATTAGTACTGCGAACGGCAAAGCAAGTGCCGTGTGGACGATGGCGACTGCTAAGGGGGTATCGTACAGACCGAAATCGATGAACCGTACCGCGAGCGGCACCGCCAGGATCATGATTGGAAAGGCACGAGTCAGCAGGATCAGGATCCGGTAGGCGTCCTTGCCGACAAACCGGTAACGCGCTAGCGCGTAGCCGGCTGGCGCCCCTAGAAGCAGGGCCAGGACCACGGTTAAGAGCGCTACCACGACGCTGTTGCGGACTGCTCGCCAGACGCCGTCAACCCCGAAAAAGAAGCTGATGGTCTCGAGCGAGAGAGTCTCGGGCCAGAAGCTCTTCGGCCACGCAAACACCTCTTGCCGTTCGGTAAACGCTAAGGCTGCCAGAAAGTAGATGGGTAGCAGCACCCAGGCGCTGAACACAAACGCCAGCCCCAGATAAAACCAACGCGCCCTCATCACACCTCCTCCTGCCTGCTGCGCAGCAGGCGCAGGTACACAACGGTGATGGCCATCGAGATACCCATGATGATCACGGCGTACGCAGACGCGACCGCCGGGCTCCGGTAGAGGCTGTACCAGAAGAAGGCTTCGCCCGCCAGTACCGGAAGGTTGCGCCCGCCGAGCGCCACGACGACGGCGAACACGCCGAAGGCCGCGATGGTGCGCAGAATGAGTGCGACCTGCAGGCTGGGTTTGAGAAGCGGCAGCGTGACCTTCCAAAACCGTCGCCAGGGTGTGGCGCCGAAGACCTCCGCGGCCTCGCCATACTCCTTGGGGATGAGCTGTAGTCCTGCCACTAGGATCACAAGGACGATGGCGGTGGCGCGCCACGCCTCAGCGACGACCACGGAGATGAAGAGCGCCACGGGCATCTCGTGACTGAGCCAGAGTTGTGGGCGGTCCATGAGGCCGATCCAGTGAAGGAAGCTGTTGAGATAGCCCCGCTCGGTAAAGATGGTCAGCCAGACGATGCCGGCCGCTAGGTCAGAGATGCCAAGCGGAATCGTCCAGACGTAGAGAAAGAGATCCCGGCCACGGCTTATCCCCTGCAGGAGCATGGCCATACACAGCGCCAGTACGATCTGCAGGGGAATGGTTACGATAACCAGAACGATCGTATTGCGAACCGCATCCATGAAGAAGAGGTCGCGGCTCATCCGTTGAAAATGGGTCAGCGTGAAACTGCCGTCAGGTGCGCGCAACGCGAGCAGTACCGCTTCGAACACAGGCCAAGCGAAGAACAAGAGCAAGAAGATGATGCTCGGCGTAATAAGCGCGTAGGGGATCCACCGCCCGCGTTGCATGCGTCATGACTCCAAAACTAGTTGACCGGGCAGGGCCCGACGCTCGGCTCGTCCGGTGGCCAGCAGGGGGCACCGGACTCGTTGATGATGCGCCGTAGGTTCTCCGCTTCGGCGTCAAGCACTTGGCGAATGTTCTCGCCGCGCAAGGTGATGCGCGTGAAGGTGTCCAGGAAGACCTTGTTGAACTCGCCACCGAGCCCACCAAGGCCCACGGGCAGCAGGCTCGTCAGCGCGTCTTCGGCGCCTGCCTGCTGCCGGATGGCGTCACCGGCGAGCCGTACGCCTTGCGGTAGATCCTCAGGAAGCTCTACCTCGACCACCGGGAAGAAGCCGATGCCCGCCTGCAGGACCGAGGCCTGCACCTCGGGCCGGGTCAGGTAGGCGATAAGTTCTGCTGCCCCCTCCGGGTTCGGGGCGGTCGTCGGTATACCCAGCCCCGTCAAAACCGGCATAAAACCACGCCCCTGTGGCCCAGCCGGCGCAGGGAAGGCCACGAACTCATCTGGGCGTTGCCTAAGGGCATCCAGCAGCCTGGCCGTATGATCCCAGGCAATCCAGACCTCACCGGCGAGCAGCGGCTCTTGCATGAAGCTGTACACGGTAGAGCTTGGATGAACGTGCCGCCAAAGATCCTTGAAGGTCTGCCACATCTCCGCGGCCGCTTCGCTGCGGAACTCCCGCACCACGCTACCTGTGAACGACGGGTAGAGATATCCCTGCAAGAAGCGGTGCATCAGGCCGCCCGGCCCGGCGGGAAAGCCCAGCTTGCGGTTCCCGGTTGCTTCCTGGATGTTGGCTGCCCACTCGGTGAGTTGCGCGTACGTCAGCCGGTTGAGATCGGCGCCCTCGGGAAGGTACGCGAGCGCCTGTTGATGCGCTGCCATGATGTAGGTTGCCTGCATCCAGGGGATGTAGTACTGGGTTTCGGTGCCGAGCCGACCAAGCTCCATGAACACCTGCGTGAAACCTCGGTCGGCGAGCGCCGTGGCGAGCTCCGTTACGGGCTGTACGGCATTTGCGCCCACGAGTTGCGGGAAGTCGCCGTGCAGCGTCCCGATAAGGTCGACCGTACCGCGACCGGCCCTGGCTTCCGCCAGCAGGCGGTCGATGAACGGCCCAGCCGCCTCAGGAATGAATTCGACCGATTTCGGAAAGTCTGCCAGGATCTGTCTCCGCATCGCCTCCGCTTCCTCGATCGGGACAAGTTGGGTGGAGAGGAAGACGAGCGATTGCGCCGAGGCTGTGCCCAGTACGAAACATGCCGTGATACAGATCAGCGCAGCGCCGAGGCGAAGCCGTAAAAAGAGCCGCTTGATCATCTGTTCCTCCGATGCTATGAATGTGGAGATGCTTGACAGCCTGATATTTATCTAAGTATGCACCTCCTTTGCGATGGGGGGCCCACGGATGCACGGATCACCACCTCGGCCGGAATCCGGATCGAGGTGACGGTGGGCTCGCCCTGCAGGGCAGCGACCACCTGCGAGGCGGCTACCCGCCCCATCTCCCGTGCCGGCTGGCGCACGGTCGATAGCGGAGGGTCGAGGTACTCCCCCCAAGAGAGATCGTCGAACCCGATGATCGAGAGGTCGTCGGGAATGCGGATGCCGCGGGCTTTGAGCAGACTGTAGAGCCCTAGCGCCATCCGGTCGTTGCTGCAGAAGACCGCCGTCACCTCCGTGTGGCTCAGAAGCTTTTCTCCCGCGGCCACCCCCGATGTCTCGTTGAAGTCGCCGTAAAGCAGCGGTCCCGGCTCGAGCCCAGCGTCGCGTAAGGCTTGCAGATACCCTTCACGCCGCCGCTCGCCGGCCCGACGGATACCGGCGATGTGGGCGATGCGAGTGTGCCCGCGCTCGATGAGGTGCTCCGTTGCTGCCCGAGCGCCCTCGGCGTTCGCCAGGCTGATAGTCACGAAGCTCTCAGCTCTACCCTCCCGCTCCATTAACACTACCGGCGGGCCGCCACTTAGGAGCTGCTCGAGCGGCTCATGTTGCAGGCCGCTGCCGATCAGGATCAACGCATCGACCCGCCGGTTGAGGAGCAGCACGATCGAGCTCCGCTCCACTTCAGGGTCGCGGTTGCCGGTAACCATCATGAAGCTCATGCCGTGGGTGTCGAGCACGTCCTCGATGCCACGCGCCATCTGGGCGTAGAGCGGCCCGGCCACATCCGGGATCAGCACCCCTACCACCCCGCTCTTGCCGGTCACCAGGCTGCGGGCCAAGGTGTTGCGCCGGTAGCCGAGCGTAGCGATAGCCCGCTCGACAGCGTTCTTGGCGGCTGGTGAGACCTTCCCGCCGTTGAGCGCCCGCGATACGGTAGCGATCGACACACCTGCGGCCTCGGCTACGTCAAGGATGGTAGAGTTACGCTTCACAATCTCCTTAGCTACTAGCACACTGCTAACCAGCGTAATAAAGACTAGTGCGCAAGTGTAAACGTTTACACTTATCCGTTGCTAGTATGAACCTAAACCCCGCCGCTTGTCAAGTAGGTTGGTTGGAGACTCCCCAAAAAGGACAAGCCAACGACCTTGGTTCTTAATCCCCTTGCGCAACTTACCGTCGTGCTACAGATGAGGGCACACAATTCCTAGGGGCAAGCAGGCAAGGTCAGCCAACCTGTTGAGCTACCTCGCTTGTTGAGGCAGGCAGGTGCCAGCCTTACGCTTGTTGGCCACTAGGGGCTAGCCCGGCGCCTTATCAGCAGCGGGTAGTGTGGTCCTCGGCTAAGCTTGGTGGTCGTGTGTCCCGAACAGGACCCGGGCCGCTGCCAGGTTAGCGCGACACCCCTCGGTTACCGCCTCGGGTGGCTGTGGTACCTCAATGATGAATCCGCCTTGGTATGCGATAGCTGCCAACGCCTGGCGTACCGCCCCCATCGGCACTTCGCCGGTGCCGATGGTCACCGCCGTGCGCCGCCGCCACACCTCGAAATCGCCACTGATGCGCACTTTAGGCAGCGCTAGCTGCGGGCGTGGGATGGGCCGCGTGTCCTTGAGGTGCACTCGCACGATACGCTTGCCTAACAGGCCGATCTCTTGCACCGGATCGTGATCGATGAAGGTTGCGTTGCCTACGTCGTAGTACACGCCACAGGCGCTAGAGTCCACGGCGTCTACCACCTCGAGCAGCTCCGCGGCGCCAAAGAGCAAGGGCTGGCAGACGTTCTCAACGGCCAGTACTACCCCCCTTGCCGCCGCTTCGGGTAGGCATGCACGCAGGCTTCGGATCAGGATTGCCCGCGCCTGTGCCGGCTCTACCCCTGAGGGTTGACCCACCGGCAGCAACACCGCGCTCGCCCCTAGCCCTGCCGCTAAAGCTAGCCCATCCCGAACAACCTGTATGCCCAGGCGCTGCTCAGCCTCATCAGGGCTAGCTAAGCTAAACTGCCACAGCACCCCTAAGCAGAGCGACGACAGCAGTACGCCCGCCTCTGCCGCCGCGGTGCGCCACTGCGGGAGCTGGACCTCCAAGCGTGCCCGCCGCTCCTCCCACTCCTCCCCCGGAGTGCCGATACCGAGGTCGATCTCGTAGCTCTGGGCGCCGAACGAGCCCGCCTGGTGCAAAGCCTCAGGTAGCCCATAGCGCCGCTCAACCATGGCAGCGTGCAGACCGATAACAGGTTGCTGTGTCTCATTCATAACGCACCGTCAGCTTGATTCCAGCACTAGGCTCTTGGAGTACGCGCAGGTAGGCTTCGCGCGCCTCAGTAAAGGGCACGATGGGCTCGAGCACCCCAGCCGAGGTGAGCGCACCGAGGCGAAATAGTGCGACTAAGGTGTCGCGCAGCCGGGCGCGCTCCCAACGGGGGTAGTCGCGGTTGGGCTCGGACATCGAGCGGCTGGCGATGAGCGTCTGGCGGTTGAAGTGCCACTCCCAGCCGAGGTCGGGGCCGCTGCCGCTGCGGTAGAGGCCCACGGTGGTGATGGTGCCCGCCAAGCGCGTGGCGCGGATAGCGTCGCTGAGAGCTCGAGCGTTGCCGCTCATTTCGAGTGCAACATCGACCCCTCCGCCGGTCTGCTCCTTGATGACCAGCCCAACGTCAAGAGTAGCTGGGTCGAGCGCCAGCGTAGCGCCGAAGCGCTGGGCCAGCTCTCGCCGTGCGGCCAAGGGATCGACAGCGATGATCTCTCGGGCTCCGGCACTGCGTAGCAGTTGCACCGCCATGAGCCCGATTGCACCGAGCCCAAACACCGCTACTCGATCACCAAGGCCGACATGGCTGTCACGCAGACCACAGAGCGCATAGTCGGCGGGATCCAGGCAGAGGATGTCAGGCGGCTGCACCCCCTCAGGGAGTTTGAAAAGCTGCGCCTCGCGCACGGTGTGCGTTTCGCGGATACCGAGCCAGCCGTAGACTAGGTCGCCCACTCGGAAGCGCTGCACCGCCTCCCCAACGTCCAACACACGCCCGAGGGTCATGTTGCCGACCCGGATGGGGCTGGCGGCGGGCTGGTCGGAGGGCGGGTCGACAAACAGTGCTAGCTGGGGGTCGTAGTGCTTGCGCAGGGTTGGATCGGTACGCGTTACCAGACCCGCCTCGGTGCCGTGCTTAACGGCGGTGAGCAGGCTCTTGACGCGCACCTCGCCGGACTGAAGAGGGGGCTCCGGGTAGTCGTGCCAACTGACCATACCGGGCTCGAGGCTGAGGAGTTCTCTCATAACGGCTCCCTGGTTGGGTGTAGGTGCGGAGGTAGCCCTTTGGGGGCGCTCGTACCAGTGTAAACGCTTACACCACAGCGCCATGCACAACCTATCGCCAAGTGACCCACCTGTCAAGATGCCAGTCCCGTTAGCTCCTTCCGGCGCTCGCCGTCTCTGACAGCTCAAAAAACGTCAGAAGCTACACGACCCTCTCGATCACGGTACACAGCGACTCGGTGGAGGGGCGCTAGCTGCCATTAAGAGACTTGCACTGGGATTGCCCTCAATGAAAGCATCAACCCCAGAACCCGATTCTTCGCTAGGAGATGGTTAGACAAAGCGAGCTCTGGCCCCTATCGCTGCAATGACTGCTCCTAGCTCTTGGCTTGCTTGGCTAGTAGGTCGCGAATCTCTTCAAGTAGCACCTGTTCGCGCGGTGTTGCCGGTGGAGCGGCGGGCGCCTCTTGCTTCTTGCGACCGAACTCGAGCATCCGGTTGTAAGCCTTAAGAACCACAAATATCACCCAGGCGATGATTAAAAAGTTGATCACCGACTGGATAAAGTTGCCGTACATAAGCTGGGCATTGCCAAGGCCGAACGACAGACCAGTAAAGTTAATGCCGCCTAGCAACAGGCCGACGAGCGGCATCGCTACGTCGCTGACCAGGGAGGTGGTGATAGCTCCGAAGGCTCCGCCGATGATTACCGCTACGGCGAGGTCGAGCACGTTGCCACGTTGGATGAACTTGAGGAACTCTTTTAGCATAACCGCCTCCGAATTTGTACAGCGTGCTGATATTAACACGCAGCCGCTGCGGATCGGTGGTGGTGTGTTGGTGCTACAAGGCTTTCAGTCGCGGGGGTCGCAGATCGTCTGGATCAACTGGCGCTGGGCAAGCTCGAGCTGAATAGCGACAAACAGGTCGATCTCCTCGGGCCTAGCGCGGCCCATAATCAGGGCCTGCTCGCATTGGGCGGCTTGCTGCAAGAGCTTTTCAGTGGCAAGGTAAGTGAAGTGAATAGCACGCTGCATAGTGGCACCTCGTAACCATCATCACCTTAGCAAGTCAACTCTTACAAAATTCTTTCACCAGGGCATCACCGCGAGCGGGGGGCGGCAAGGTCGCGGCGAGACCTTCGTTGGGGACGACCTTGCGCCAATCACACCCGTTGCGACGCCTAAAGATGTGAAAAACACCACGCTAACCTAACCCTGCTTGGTTGCCAGCAGCGCCCTAACCGTCGCGCGGAAGTCCTTGCCGCTTAAGGGCTTGTAGATCACAGCGTCAGGCTTGACCCACTTAAGCATCTCGGTGGTCTGCTCATCCCGAAGGCCGGTCACGATCAGTACCGGCACGTTTTTAAGGCGCTGTATCCGCTTCATGCGCTCACAGATCTGCAGGCCATCGACATACGGCATCTTGATATCGAGAACAACCAGGTCGGGAGTGTGGGTTTGCAGGTAGGTAAGCACCTCCCGCCCGTCTGCGAGGGCGGTGATTTGGTAGTTCTCGGTCGATAGCAGCATGTCCAAGAGAACCCGCTGACCGTGTTCGTCGTCAGCGATGAGGATGTGCGGTGGCGCAACTGGCATGGACATAAACTACCACCTGTGGCAAGACCGCTATGTACCCTGGACCTCGGCTAAGAGGCTACCGTGAGCGGGTGCTAGCCGCGCGCTGAAGTGCCGCAGCACCGCAGGGGCCTCGATGATGTGGACCCCCCGGATCCGCTCGCGTAGGCTATGGACATAAATCAGCACCTCGGCCAGATAGTCGACGTGGCTCTGAGTATAGACGCGCCGCGGGAAGGCCAACCTGACTAGCTCCATGGCAGCGGGCTGTTCGCTGCCGTCAGGTTGCAGGCCGAACATCACCGAGCCGATCTCGACCGAGCGCACGCCCCCCGCTAAGTAGAGCACCAGCGACAAGGCCCACGCCGGGTACTCGTGCGGTGGGATGTGGGGAAGCATCGCCTGAGCGTCCAGGTAGATGGCGTGGCCGCCGGGCGGCTGCACGATGGGCACACCTGCCGCGGTGAGCTTCTCGCCCAGATACTCGACCGAGCGCAGGCGGTAGCGCAGGTAGTCCTCATCGAGCGCTTCCTTTAAGCCGACAGCCAGCGCTTCGAGATCATACCCAGCCAGCCCGCCATAAGTCGGGAAGCCTTCGGTCAGGATGAGCTGCACCTTAGCCTGTTGCGCCAGCGCCTCGTCGTTAAGGGCCAAAAAGCCGCCGATGTTGGCCAGGCCGTCTTTTTTAGCGCTCATGGTGGCGCCATCGGCGTAGCTGAACAGCTCCCGGGCGATCTCCAGAGGCGTCTTGGCGGCGTAACCCTCCTCGCGCAGCTTGATGAAGTAGGCGTTCTCGGCGTAACGGCAGCTATCGAGAAAGAGCGGCACGCCGTGACGCCGACACAGCGCCGAGGCCGCACGCAGATTGGCCATGCTGACCGGCTGCCCGCCGCCGGAGTTGTTGGTTACGGTGACTATTACCAGCGGCACCTGGCCAGGATTTTCCTCTAGGGTGCGGGCCAGCGCCGCCAGATCGATATTCCCCTTGAAGGGGTGGAGCAGGCCGGGCTGCCGCCCTTCAGCGATCGGCAGGTCGAGCGCTATCGCCCCAACGGCTTCGATGTTGGCGCGGGTGGTGTCGAAATGGGTGTTGTTGGGCACGATGTCGCCGGGCTTGAGCAGCACGGCGGCCAGGATGCGCTCTGCTGCACGTCCCTGGTGGGTGGGGATGACGTGAGCAAAGCCGGTGATCTCCTTGACCGCCGCTTCGAAGCGGTAGAACGACCGCGCCCCGGCATACGACTCGTCGCCGCGCATCATGCCGGCCCACTGCTCACTCGACATAGCGCCGGTGCCCGAGTCGGTCAGCAGGTCGATCAGTACGTCCTCGGCCTTGAGCGCAAAGAGATTGTAGCCCGCTGCTTGCAGTGCTGCCTCGCGCTCGGCACGGGTGGTGCGGCGGATCGGCTCGACGGCTTTGATCCGAAACGGTTCGATGATGGTCTTAAAGACCACTTACGACTCGCGTTCGGTGCGCGACGGCTCCCAGTTCGACACGGTGTTGAGGGCCTCTAGTTCGCCAACCTCCAGGCTCAGCGTGGCGGCGGGGAGCAGCTCCTGAAGTTGCGCTACCGAGTTGGCTCCAATGATGGGCGCCGTCATGAAGGGCTGGTGGAGTTGCCAGGCCAAAGCTACCTGGGCTACCGGCACTCCGTGGCGCGCCGCGACCTCACTCAGGGCGTCCAGAATCTGCCAATTCTTATCGCTAAAGCGCTGCCCAGCGATCCCCTGGGCGCGGACGCTATCGGGGAGCGGCTGGTTGCGGCGGTACTTGCCGGTTAAAAAGCCGCCCGCTAAGGGGCTGTAGGGCAACACTCCCAACTGGTAAGTTTCGCAGACCCGCCCTAGCTCGCGCTCGAACGCTTCGCGGGTGGGGCTGGCGATGCTGTACTCGGGCTGAAGGGAAACAAAGCGCTCATAGCCGTGCTTGTCGCTGGCCCACAGCGCCTGCATCAGCCGCCAGGCCGAGTAGTTCGAGGCCCCCAGATAGCGCACGTAACCGCGCCTAACCAGGTCGGTAAGCGCCGAGAGGGTCTCTTCGATAGGCACTTGCGCATCCACCCAATGCACCTGGTACAGGTCGATGTAATCGACCTGTAGCCGCCGCAAGGAGTCCTCACAGGCCTGCAAGATCCATTTGCGCGACAGCCCTTCGCGCTGGAGCGGACTGTTCCGCCCCTCGGTAGCGCCCGTGCCCATAGCGCCGCGCACCTTGGTGGCGATCAGCACCCGATCGCGGTTCTGACGTGAGGCCAAGTAGCGCCCGATGATCGCTTCCGACACACCGCCGGGGTTGTTGGGTGCCCAGGTGCTGTAGATGTCGGCGGTGTCGATGAGGTTGCCGCCGGCCGCCACGAAAGCGTCCAGGATGGCAAACGAGGTCGGTTCGTCAGCGGTCCAACCGAACTGCATGGTGCCGAGCGCGATAGGGTAGACGAATAAGCCGCTGTTGCCGAGTTGTCGGTAGGTCATGGGGCTATTATAACGCCAACGGGCTGGGGTGGTTGAGGTACGCACGGTTACCGCGAGCGCCTGCCGGATCACGTGACAATTATACTGTCGCCGCGAAGGGAGTTCGCGTTAGATTTGCCGCCACGACGGTGCCAAAGCGGTGCGCGAGCGCTACGGGGTTATATTACGCAGCCGGTTGGCTCGGATCAGTTGAGCAGCCGTGCGATGCGCTCGAGCGCCTTGTGGATACTCTCCAGGTTGGTGGCGTAGCTTAACCGCACCTGGCCCGGCGCACCGAAGTCGGTGCCCGGCACTACCCCCACATGAGCGCGGGACAAGAGCAGCAGGGCGGCTTCGTTTTCGTCCTGGTGCAGCGGCGTAGTGTCGGTCATGACGTAAAAAGCCCCGTGCGGCAAGGGCGCCTTAAGCCCGAGCCGATTTAGCCCCGTGACCAGCACATCGCGCCGCTCTTGGTAGGCCTGCTTGGTCATGTCGATGAAGGCCCTAGTCTTGTCGACCTCGTTCAGCGCAGCGATGGTGGCGTACTGCGCTACCGCTGAGGCGTTGCTGGTAACCTGACCTTGTAGGCGGTTCATGGCGGCGATCAGCGGCTTGGGACCGGCGCCGTAGCCGATGCGCCAGCCGGTTAAGGCATAGGCCTTGCTAGCGCCGTGGACTATCAGCGTCCGTTCGGGATAGAACTGCGCTGCTGTGGTGAAACTCCCCTCGTAGATCAGATGTTCATAGAGGTCATCAGTAATTAACCACAGGTCGTGCTCGGCGGCTAGCTCAGCGAGAGCTTTGATTACCTCGGCGGGATAGACCGCGCCGGTGGGGTTGCAAGGCGAGTTGATCACCATCGCCCGGGTGCGCCAGGTAATCGCCCGGCGAATGGCCTCAGGGTCGGGGATAAAGCCGCTGGCAGCCTCGGTTTGCACCGGCACCGTGATACCGCCGGCGAGTTGAATCTGCGCCGGGTAGGAGACCCAATAGGGGGCTGGCAATACCACCTCATCGCCGGGGTTTAAGATGGCCATGAAGGCGTTATAGAGCACCTGCTTGCCGCCGCTGCTGACAATGATCTGCTCCGGAGTGTAGCTGAGGCCGTTCTCGCGCTGGAACTTGGCAGCTACCGCTTCGCGCAGCGGCAGCATCCCCTCGGTGGCGGTGTATTTGGTAAGCCCTTTATCGATCGCCTCGTGAGCTGCCGCCAGCACATGGGCAGGCGGCTGGAAGTCGGGTTCGCCGGCGGTCATGGCCACCACATCGACCCCTTGCTGGGCTAGCTCCCGCGCTTTGGCGTTAAAAGCCACGGTACTCGAGGCCTTGAGATTGTTGATGGCCTTAGATAGCTGCGGCATACTTACCTCGTAGGTGCCAGGGGGTTTTTAGCGCTGGGCACTGGCGCCGAAGAATAGCGCGATCTCGTGCTCGGCGGTAGTTAGCGAGTCGGAGCCGTGTACTACGTTCTCATCAATAGTGAGCGCAAAGTCGCCGCGGATGGTGCCGGGGGCGGCATCCTTGGGGTTAGTGCTGCCCATCAGCTTGCGCCACTCATGAATGGCGTTTTCACCCTCGATCACCATGGCGACTACCGGCCCGCCGGTGATGAAGCTAACTAGGCCCCGAAAAAAGGGCTTATCCCGGTGTTCGCGGTAGTGCCGCTCGGCTAGTTCGTGCGGGATGGTGAGCTGCTTAAGCTCTACTACCTCAAAGCCCTTGCGCTCGAGCCGCGCGATTACTTCGCCGATTAGCTTGCGCCTGACGCCGTCCGGTTTGATCATTGCAAAGGTGCGTTCGCGTGCCATTGGTCGAGCATAACACGACTCGAGCTAGCTCCTTACTCGCCCCGCCGTGCCAGCGAGTAGTTCGGAGCGTCCTTGGTGATGGTGACGTCGTGCGGATGAGACTCGACTAAGCTGGCCTGGGTGATCTGGACAAACTGCCCCCGCTCTTGCAGCGCCTTGACATCTGGTGTGCCACAGTAGCCCATAGCAGCCCGCAGGCCGCCGACCAGCTGGTAGATCACGTCGCTGACCGGCCCTTTGTAGGCCACCATCCCCTCGATGCCTTCTGGGACCAGCTTCTTGCCATCTTCCTGAAAGTACCGGTCGGCGCTGCCACCCGCCATGGCGCCTAAGCTCCCCATGCCGCGATAGGCTTTGTAGCGCCGCCCGTCGCGCAGAATGTTTTCGCCGGGAGCCTCGCTGGTACCGGCTAGCAGCGAGCCGACCATCACCGTGGCGGCACCGGCCGCTAGCGCCTTGGAGATATCACCGGAAAACTTGATGCCGCCATCGGCCACTACCGGTACGCCCGCCTCGGCGGCCACCTCCGCTACGTCCAGAATAGCCGAGAGCTGTGGCATTCCGACCCCGGTCACGACGCGGGTAGTGCAGATGCTGCCCGGCCCCACCCCCACCTTGATAGCGTCGGCCCCACGCTCGATCAGCGCCAGAGCCCCTTCAGCAGTAACGACGTTGCCAGCCACGACATCTACCGAGTAGCTCAGCTTGAGGTATTCCAGAGCGTCCAGCACTCCCTGGGCATGGCCGTGGGCGCTGTCTAACACCAGCGCGTCTACCCCGGCCTTGACTAAGGCCTCGGCTCGAGCCTCCAAGTCTGGCGCCACCCCCACCGCCGCCGCTACCCGCAAGCGGCCCAGATCGTCCTTAGCGGCATGAGGGAACTCGAGCTTTTTCATGATGTCCTTGATGGTAATCAGCCCGCGCAGGATATACTCGTCATCGACCACCAAGAGCTTTTCAACCTTGTGCTGCTTAAGAATCTCCTTGGCCTCTTCGAGGGTGGTGCCGACCGGCACGGTAACTAGCTTCTCCTTGGTCATTAATTCCGCCACCGACTTACGGTAGTCGGTCTCGAAGCGCAGGTCGCGGTTGGTGAGGATGCCGACTAAGTGGCCCTGCTCGTCAACGATGGGGATGCCGCTGATGCGGTAGTCGCTCATTAACCGCTCGGCATCGTGCAGGGTCGCCTCGGGCGTCAGGGTGATGGGGTCGACGATCATCCCCGCCTCCGAGCGCTTGACCTTAAGGACCGTCTCGGCCTGTTGTTCGGTGGACATCTTCTTGTGGATGACGCCGATGCCGCCCTGGCGAGCCATGGCGATCGCCATCTGGGTCTCGGTTACGGTGTCCATAGCTGCCGAGGCGATCGGGATGTTAAGCGGCACCCGCCGGGAAAACCAGCTTTTGGTAGCGACGTCGCGCGGCAACACCTGGGAGTGGGCCGGAACTAGCAGCACGTCGTCAAAGGTCAGCGCTTCGCCACGAAACTTAGCTAAGGGCTGAGTCATATGCGGTTGGAGAGAGACTTTAATGGTCATACGCTCCACCTCGGATGCGCCAAGGCGAACAACATAGCCGGAGTATAGCAGATGCTTACGCGGCCTTAGGCGAACGCTTCGGCCAATCCTTTAAGCCGCTCGCCCGCCTGGCAGAGCGCCTCATCGCTCTTGCAAAACGCCAGCCTGATGAGGTGCTTAGCCAGCGGTTTATGGGCCTCGCTATAGAAGGCGCTGGGCGGGATGGCAGCCACCCCCACCCGGCCCGGCAGCGCGTCGCAGAGCGCCACATCATCAAGTCCTAAGGCCGAGCTGTCGGCCATCACGAAGTAGCTCCCTTCGGAGGTCAGCGGTTTTAAGGGGCTACCGGCGAGTGCCGCTACCAGCAGGTCGCGCTTGCGCCGGTAGAGGGCCATAAGCTCGGCGTAGTAGCCGCTAGCCTCAGCCTGCTGGAGGATGCTGGCCGCAGCCTGCTGCAAAGGGGTGGCCACGGCGAAGGGGATCCACTGGTGAGCTAAGCGCAGCGCGCTAATTAGCGGCTGGGGGCCGACGGCCCAGCCGATCTTCCAGCCGGTCACCGAAAAGGTCTTGCCCACTGAGGAGAGGGTGATGGTGCGCGGCCAAGCGCCCGGGCGGCTAGCTACCGGTAGGTGAGGGACAAAGGCGATGTGCTCGTAGACTTCGTCGGCAATGATCACGGCGTCGAACTCTTCGGCTAGCGCCACTACCGCGTCGAGTTCAGCAGCGGTAAAGACCTTGCCGGTCGGATTGTGGGGAGTGTTGAGGATAATCGCTTTGGTGAGCGGCGTAAATGCAGCACGCAGCTCGTCGAGGTCGAGGCTCCAGCGCCCGTCGGCCAGCGGTGTTAGCGGCACGTAGCGCGGCACCCCACCGGCCATGGTGACATCGGCGGGATAAGCGTCATAAAACGGCTCTATCAGCACCACTTCGTCACCGGGGTCAAGCAGCGCCTGCATGCTGGCAAACAGCCCCTCGGTGGCCCCGACCGTGACCTGGAGGTGATCAGCGCTAAGCTCTGGCCCTAGCTTGTGGGCCAGCGCCTCAAGCAACACCGGCAAGCCGGGCAGCGGCGCATACTGCTGATAGCCCGAGGCGGCCTCGCGCAACGCCGCGCGGACAAACTCGGGCGGATCAAAATCGGGGAAGCCCTGGCCCAGGTTGATGGCGCCCGCTGCCTGCGCCAAGCGGGTGTACTTGGCGAAGACCGTTTCGCTGAAGCCTGACACGCGCTGGCTGGCGTAGGAGCGGGCCATCGCGCCTCTTTAGAGTTTGGCGGCGACGATCACGCCGCTCGACCAGGCCAGCTTGCACACTAGCAGATCAGAGCGCGCTTCAATGGCCGCGATGAACTCCCGAACCTCCGGTTGCGGTGCCTCAGAGTCGGCCAGGTCGCGGGTCAGGTAGAGGCCGCCCGGTTTAAGGAGCGCCAGCGTCTGCTCCAGCAACGTCGCCTTACCGGGCCAGAGGTCGGCAAATAGCAGATCGAAGCGGGCGTTCTGGGCATGGAGGGTAGCTAACAGGTCGCTCGCTTCTTGGCAGTGGATGGTCAAGCGCCGGTCGTGGCCCATGAACCGCTGCGCTACGGCGGTTAGGCTACTGTCACGGTCAACGGTAATCAGCCGGGCCTGCTCGTCCATGCCGTCAAGCAGCCAGGTGGTCGCGATGCCGGCGCCGGTGCCGAGCTCCAGGAGGTTTCCACCGGGCTTGCTGGCGGCCAAGGTGCGCAGCAGGGCGCCGAACTGCAAGTCAGCGATCATGGTCAGCTCGAGCGCCTCGGTGGTGGTGGTGATCCCCTGCAGGATCGAGGGGAGGCGGAGATTAGCGGTGTCGATCATGACGCCCTCTTAGTCGGCCACTCGCTGGCCAGCAGGCCGTAAAGCAGCTCGTCTTGCCAGACGCCTCGTACCTGGCGGCTCTGCAACAGATGCCCCTCGCGGCGCATCCCCAAGCGCATAAGCAACTTGGCTGAGGCGGTGTGGCGGGCGTCGGTAACAGCGCTGATGCGGTGCAGATTGAGCGTGCCAAAGGCGTATTCAAGCAGCGCTGTGACCGCCTCTAGGCCGTAACCCTGTCCCTGATAGAGGGGCGACAGGGTAAAGCTGATCTCGCCCTGCTGGCCGTCGGCGGAGAGCTGCAAGAGACAGTCGCCGATCAGCAGGTTGCTCCCTTGCAAGGTAATAGCCAGCTGGAGGCTCTGGCCGGGGCCGGGCGTGGCGGCTGCTGCTTGCTGCAAGAAGGCCTGCGCCTCCTCAGGCGTAAGCTGCGTCCAGCTCTGGTAGCGGATCACTTCAGGGTCGTTGCGGTAGCTCAAAAAGGCCTCTTGATCGGTCGGTTGCAGTGGCCTGAGCTGGAGCCGTGCGGTGGTGAGTGGCAGTCTGGCCCTAGTGGTCATATGAGCATCGTGCCATACCGCCGCGCCTGGGTCTATAGGGTGTACTGCCGCAAGGCGCGCTTTATCCTGCCCACGACGGCATCAGTGTGGCACTGCTGCCTCGAGGTAGGCTGCGATATGGGCCTCGAGGCGCTTAGCCAGCTCATGCGTCAGTGCGCCGGGCCGACCGTCGCCTACCGGCCTACCGTCGAGTTGGGTGACCGCTAGCACTCCTTTGGAGCTGCTGGTCATGAACAGCTCTTGTGCCGTAGCCAGCGAAGCTAGCGGCACGTCGCCCTCTTCAACCGGCATGACATCGCGGGCTAGGCCCAGCACCTGCTTGCGGGTAACCCCGGCTAAGATATTGCGGGCCGGGGTGCGCAGCACGCCGCCGCTAAGCACAAACACATTCGAGCGCGACGATTCGCTAATCACCTCGCCGTCGTGCCACAGCACGTCAGCGGCTCCCGCCGCCTTGAGCGTGGGTTGCAGCGCTAGGACCTGGGCGTAGTTGACGGTCTTGACATCGGGGAGGTCGCGCGTGTAGCGGTAGGGCAGCAGGTTAACGCCGGCCTGGTACTGTTCAGGGCTGGGCTTCTGGTACGACTGCGCTAACAGCACCAGATTCGGTGCGCCCGGGCTGAAGCCGTCTTCGGCGTAGCCGCCGGTTAGCAGCAGCTTGATGGCGCCTTCAGCGATGGCATTCAGTGCGATCAGCCGCCTGATCTCGGCGGCTAGCGCCTCCCGCGTCAGCGGCGGGGCGATACCAAGGCGCTTGGCGGAGTGAAAAAAGCGACTTAAGTGATCCTCGACAAAGAGCGGGAGGCCGCGCCTTACCAGGAAGAAGTCGAACAGACCGTAACCTCGCAACAGGCATAGGTCACTAACATGGAGCCGTGCCTCGTGCGCAGAGACGACTTCGCCGTTGACGATAAACCACTGCATAGTCACCTCTACCGCCCCATCACAGCATAACGCATATCATCCCAGGCCCAGCTTGCTGTTGAGCAGCGCCCGCACCAGCTCGGGGTTGGCTTTGCCCCGGCTCTCGCGCAGTACCTGGCCTAATAGCGCGTTGACCGCCTTGGGGTTGGTCTTAATCGTCGCGACGATGGCAGAGTTATTGGCGATAACAGCCTCGACCAAGGCGGAAATCTCCGCGCTGTCGCTGACCTGTTTTAGCCCGCGCGCTTCGACCAGGCGGCTCGGCGCAGCGCCCTGCATAACCTCTGGCAGCAGCTCCTTGGCGGTCTTGCCGGAGATGGTGCCGTCATCGACTAGCGCTACTAGCTCTGTTAGTAAGGCCGGGGTCAGGGCGGTAGCGCTGATGGTCAGGTTGTGGGCGTTGAGCCAGCCGCTAATGTCGCCGTTGAGCCAGTTGGCTATGGCCTGCGGATTGCGGGCTTGGGCCGCGGCGGCATCGAAAAAGTTGGCCAGCGCTACATCGTAAGCGATGATGCTGGCGTCGTAATCGCGCACGCCCAGCGCTCCGTAGCGCTGCCGTTTAGCCTCGGGGAGTTCGGGCATGGCCTTTTGCACCTGACTGAGCCAGGTTGAGTCGATTTGCAGCGGTGGCAGGTCGGGCTCGGGGAAGTAGCGGTAATCGGCCGTCTCCTCCTTGGTGCGCAGCAGGAAGGTCTTCTGTCCGCCTTCGTCCCAGCCTAGGGTGTCCTGAGAGATGCGCCCGCCACCCTCCAGGAGGCGGCGCTGGCGCTTAATCTCGTACTCTAAGGAGCGCTGCACGCTCTTAAAGGAGTTAAGATTCTTGACTTCGACCTTGGTCCCTAAGGGCTCGCTGGGGCGGCGGAGCGAGATATTGACGTCGGCACGCATCTTTCCCTCTTCGGGATTGGCGTCCGATACCTCGACAGCCTGGGCGATGGCCTGAACCCGCACCAGGAACTCGCGCGCCTCTTCGGGTGTGCGCAGGTCGGGCTCAGTGACTAGCTCAATGAGCGCTGCCCCGGCGCGGTTTAAATCTACCAGGCTGTAGTCGGCATAAGCGGGGTGAACCAGCCTGCCGGCGTCCTCTTCCAGGTGACAGCGGGTTATGCCGATGCGCCGCCCGCTAGTCAGCTCAAGAAAGCCTCCGGCCCCTAAGGGGCGGTCGTACTGGCTGATCTGATAGTTCTTGGGGGCGTCGGGGTAGTAGTAGTTCTTGCGGTGGAACTGAGTTGTTTCAGGGACCTGGCAGTGCAAGGCCAGGCTGAAACGGAGCGCCTTTTCTACCGCCTTGCGGTTGATAGTTGGCAGGCTCCCCGGCAGCCCTAAGCAGACCGGACAGGTGCTGGAATTGGGGGCCAGCCCAAAGGTGTCGGCGCGGCAGGCGCAGAACATCTTGCTCTTGGTGTTAAGGGCCAAGTGGACTTCGAGGCCGATGACGGGCTCCATGGGGCTAGTTTACCCGGTTGCAGCCAAAGCCATAGCAGGTATCATCTGGTTTGATCCTGCGGGTGCTCGCAGGACTGCGAATCGTTCTCCAGGGCGCCTTTGCAGAGATGATACCTGCGCTAAGGCGACTCAGTATTTGTGAAAACCGCTGCAGGCGCAACTTACCTGGGATGACAGGTAGCTGAAGGTTTCAAGGTATCCTCTAGGTTATGACGAAATGGCTGTTGGTACTTTGCTGCTTTTTTGCCCCGGCGTTTGGCCAAACTACCACCGAAATCGAGTTCTGGCACTCGATGGGCTCTACCGAAGAGACGGTGACCGCGCTGGCTGAAGGTTTCAACCGCTCGCAAACCGCGTACCGGGTGGTGCCGCGCTATGTGGGTAGCTACCAAGAGGCTAATAACCGGGTCCTGGCGGCTATCTCTGGCGGAAGCCAGCCGGTTTTGTTCCAGGCCGAGATCTCCTTCTTCCCGCGCCTAGTTGAAGAGGCCGCAGCTATCGATCTGAGTACGCAGATGGCCGAATTGCCGCAAGAGTTCATCGACGACTTCTACCCCGGCCTGTGGGCCTACGGCGAGCTGGCCGGCGGGCGCTACGGCCTCCCGTGGAACAGCTCGACCCCAGTGCTGTTTTATAACGCCACCGCCCTGCGCCAGCGCGGGGCCGAGGTGCCTACCACCTGGGCCGAATTTGAGGAGGTCGCCGAGCGGCTTACCACCCGCCAGACCCAGGGCTATATCGCCGTGGCCGATTCGTGGACTTTTGAGATGATGGTGCTGACCCGCGGCGGAAGCATCGTCACCGCTGAGGGTCGCCCCAACTTCACTAGCCCTGAGGCGCTCGAGGCGCTGAGCATGATGCAGCGCATGGTGCGCTCTGGGCACGCCATCCCCCGCAACTTAGCCCAGGCGACTTTTGCCCAACTCGACTTTGTGCGCACCAAGGGGATGATGGTCTTTGCTTCCATCGCTAACTGGCCCGATGCCAAGCGTTTTGCCGTGGCCTTTGACATCGCTGCTGCCCCGGTGCCGACCGGCGGCAGCCCTACGGTGCCGCTAGGAGGCGCTCAGCTAGTGGTTTTGCGCGGCGCCAGCGAGGCGCAGCAGCGGGGGGCGGTGGCCTTCTGGCGCTACCTGATGGAGCCCGAGCACCTGCAAACCTGGATTGAGGCATCGTTCTATATCCCCTTGCGCCGCTCGGTGCTGCCGCTGCTGGAAGCCTGGTATGCCGAAGACCCCCATCGCCGGGCCGCGCTGAGCCAGCTCGAGCATGCCGTCCCGCGCCCAAGAGTGGCCGCTTATGCCACCTGGCAGCGCTATCTTGAAGAGGCCATCGAGCGAGCAATCAAAGGAGGGGTGGCACCGTCAGAGGCGCTAGCCGAAGCGCAGCGGCGGGCCGTAGTGGGCTTACGGTAGCTTTCGCTCAACTGACTTCTGGCCTGACCGACCATAACCACGCTGTACGGGGTAGAGTCTAGAGTACCCCTGCAAGTTTGCCTGGGGTCTAGTTTTAAGTGCCGTGAAGGTTGCCTAAAGAGGAGGCGAAGATGCCGCTGCTCAAATTTAGCGCCAAAGCTCGTAGTGGAAATAGCACCAAAACGGTGGTGGAAGCACGGGGATTTACAATTGTAGTCGATGAGCCGCCGAGCCTGGGTGGCAACGATGAAGGTGCCAACCCGGTCGAATATGTACTAGCTGCCTTGGCGGGCTGCTTCAATGTTGTTGGTCATGTCGTGGCTAAAGAGATGGGCTTTGAGCTCAAAAGCTTAAGGCTCGAGCTCGAAGGCGATCTTGACCCTGCTAGGTTCCTCGGTGCTCAGACCGAGCAACGGGCTGGCTACCAGGAGATCAGGGTGTCGCTACACCCCGAAACCGATGCCAACGCCGCCGTTCTGGCCGAGTGGTTGGCGGCAGTAAGACGCCGCTGCCCGGTCAGTGACAACCTAGCTAACCCAACGCCAGTGGCGATCGACCTTGGCAGCGAGGGTGTTGCGAGCACGAAGATGGGGGCTTGAGCAGGCTGCGCAGGCAGGCGGCCAGAAAGCGTTCAGCCCAATAACCGTAGTGTCACAGCCCTAGGGACGTTGCTGAGGAGATCGTCCTAAACCTCCCAGATGATTAGTCCGGTGGTTCTACCGGGTGAAGTCATTACTGCCTAGTTCTGCCTACGGTTACTCATTGGACTACAAGCCATCGCCAAAACCCGTTGAGGTCTTGGCTGCCAAAGGATTGGGGCTAGCGGAGCGAGTGGGGTTAGCGTCACTAGAACAGCGAGAGCCATTTTTAAGCTGGGTTCTAATCAAGTGCCTGACTACTACTTGGCGAGAGCGCCTGTTATAATCGCGCCACGGCTCAGTCCAGGGTGACTGCTGGTCAGAGGGAGAGGAATGCGTGAAGCCTAATCTATTAAAGCCACAGCCTGTCCAAGACTCGGTGATGGCTCCGGAGCCTACCTTTGCACTGCACGGCCAGCCATCGCTCGGCCTGAGCAGCCTAGCCGAGGCGCTTAAGGCTGGCCTTAGCCAGCGCCGCTACCGTTTCCAGACCGAAGCGAGTGAGCCGCACCTGGTTCTAAACTTCATCACCCCGACCGCGGCGCTGCCCTACCGGCGCCGCGCCCAAGCGACCTTCGTGCTGTCGCTGCTCGAGCTGCCCGAGATACCCGCTGAGCCGGTCAAGGCGCTCTACCAGTACCTAGTTCGGGCGCTTTCTAACATGCTGCTAGTTTACGCGCCGGGCCAGGGGGCGCACTTTTTGACGCTCGAGCTCGGCCACTTTGTCGAGCCGGAGGGCGAGCGCTTCATTGAGCGGCTCTTGGACCGGATCGAGCCGATCGCCTCGTCAACGCTGGTGATCAACAATATCTTCGACCCCGAGCTCGAGCCTGAGCTATGGCAGGGTGACGCGCAGACTAAGGCGCTCAGCAAGGCTGGTGAACTCCTTAAGGCCTGGGACCTGCTGCCGGCGCCCTTCCCGATCGAGGAGATCCTCTCGCCTCAGGATCTGCGGCATGTCAAGCGGCTTTATGGCATCGGCGGCCTCTCTTACGGCAACCTCTCGGCCCGGCGCGACGATAAGCGCTTCTGGATGTCGGCCTCGGGGGTGGACAAGGCCAAGCTGCGTGAGATCGGGCGCGACATTCTGCTGGTCAAGGACTACGATGCCGAAGCCAACGCCATGCGCCTGTCGGTGCCGCCACGGCTCGAGCCGCGGCGGGTCTCGGTAGACGCTATTGAGCACTGGCTGATCTACCGCGAGCACCCTTCGGTGCAGGCCATTATCCACGTCCATGCCTGGATGGACGGCGTTCCTTCGACGCAGTTTAATTACCCCTGCGGCACCTATCAGCTCGGCGAAGCGGTAGCCGAACAGGTGCGTCAGGCTAAAGACCCTGCCAGCGCAGTCATCGGGCTTAAAAATCACGGTCTGACCATTACCGGCCGGAGCGTTGAGGAGATCCTGAAGCGGATCGAGGGGCGGCTCTTAAACCAGGTGCCGATGAGCTAGTGAAGGCCCTTCGCTACCACGCCTCGATCCCGCGCTACCTGCTGGCCGGACGGCTGGGCAAGCGCTATCCGGTGCCCTGGCTGCCCCTTAAGCTCGCAGAGCTTCAGCTCCCCGAGCCGCCCCCCGGCTGGCGCCGCGTGGCGGTGCGCTTAGCGGGTATCTGCGGCTCCGATTTGGCGCTTCTATTCGGCAAGAACTCGCCCCGCCTGGCGCCCTTTTTTTCATTCCCGGCGGTGCTAGGCCACGAGGTGGTGGGGGAGGTCGAGGGGGTACGGGTAGCCCTTAACCCGCTGATAGCTTGCCGCGAGCGCGGGTTTGCGCCTTGTGCGGCCTGCCGACAGGGCCACGATAATATCTGCCTGAACCTCACCCAAGGGGCCTTGGCGCCCGGCTTTATCGGCTACTGCCGCGATCTGCCGGGCGGTTGGGGCGAGGCGCTAATCGCCCCTGAAGAACGACTTATCCCCATTGCTGACGGTATTCCTGACGAGCGTGCAGTCTTGCTCGAGCCCTTGGCGGTAGTGCGGCGCGGCCTGCGCTTAGCCTTTACCGCTTGGCCTCAGCGCCTGCTGGTAGTCGGCATGGGGAGCATCGGCCTGCTAACTATCAAGGCGCTGCGCCTGTTGGGCTTTGCGGGCGAGCTGCACGCGGTGGCTCGCTACCCCGCCCAGGCTGCGATGGCCCGGCAGTTAGGGGCTTCCCAGGTCCACGCCGCTACCGCCGAGGCCGCCGCTGCGGTTGGTGCCAGCAAGCATCCAGCCCTGATCGGCCCACCCGCTTGGCGCGGCGGCTTTGAGGCGGTTATTGACGCTGCGGGGAGCGGCGCCAGCCTCGATGAAGCGGCCTGGGCCACCCGCGAAGGCGGCACCCTGTTGCTACTTGGCGCTCCCGGCAACCTCCGCCACGACTTCTCGCCCTACTGGTTCCGCGAGGTCAGGCTGGTAGGGTCCTTTGCCGGTGCGCCGCAAGACTTTAGCGAGGCTGCCGCCCTGTTGCCGGACGCTAAGGGGCTAGAGGCCATCGTTACGCACCGCTTTGCGCTCTCAGCCTGGCCGCAAGCCCTGGGCACCTTGCGCTCGCGCCGCGCTCTCAAAGTGGTGTTCGATCCGCGCCTCTCCTGAGGCCTCCCGCCTTGTGACGGTTGCTGCTGGCCTCACGGCCAATGAGGCTATACTGCCAACACCCGTGCCCTTTAACCTCCCCAGGCATCGGAGCGAGGGCGTCGCCAGCCGTCTTGGTAAAGGTTGGGAGAGTCGGGATAGGAGGTGTGCGCATGCGCATAAGCCGCTTGGTGCATTTTGCGCTTTTTTGGCTTTGGCTGCGCGGCCCGTAGCCTTAGCGAGACGTAGTGCCTTGTTTCCACTAGACAAAATCTCGGAGAGGAGAACACGATGGCTACTTACCTGGTGTTATGCAACTACACGCAACAGGGCATAGCAAATGTCAAGCAGAGCCCTGCGCGGCTCGA
>JAGXSJ010000117.1 GCA_018333895.1 Truepera sp. | reverse complement strand
GAGGTGGCCCTGGAGGTGGCCCACCCCAACTACACCGCTTCGCTATCAACCTATGAGCTGGCGCAGGTCATCAGGCCGCGGGTAGTGGAGATCCTCGATCTGGTCAAACGCAACATCGAACAGCGCATGGGGGCGCTCGAGCTACTGGCCGGGAGCGTGGTGATCACCGGCGGGGCCGCCATCATGCCAGGGCTCGAGCAAGTCGCCACCGAACGCTTCCGGCTGCCGGTACGGATCGGCAAGCCCATCGGGGTTTCTGGCTTAGTCGATGTGGTCGCTAGCCCAGCTCACGCTACCGCCGTCGGACTGGTACGCTACGGCATGACCCACCTTAATACGTCCGGTACGGCGGTGCGGCGCACCCCTGTGCCTGAAGGGAGCAGTATTAGAGGACTTCTCAATCGGGTTCGTGGCATTTTCAAGGATTTCTTTTAGGGCCTAAGGCAAGAGGGAGTGCTATGAGAGCGACAAAGATGGACAATGCGGTCATTCGCGTAATCGGCCTGGGTGGCGGCGGGAATAACGCTATCAATCGCATGATCGAGGCTGGCCTGCAAGGGGTGCAGTTCATCGCAGCCAACACCGATGCCCAGGTGCTCGCCTCGAGCCTCGCCGAGACCCGGATCCAGATGGGCGACCATATCACCAAGGGCTTAGGCGCGGGTGCCAACCCAGAAATCGGTGAAAAGGCTGCCATGGAGGATCGCGACCGCATCGCCGAGCAACTGCGCGGCTCAGATCTGGTCTTTATTACCGCCGGTATGGGCGGCGGCACCGGCACCGGCAGCGCGCCCATCGTGGCCGAGCTAGCCCGTGAACTGGGAGCGCTGACCATCGCGGTAGTCACTACGCCCTTCCAGTTCGAAGGCCCTAAGCGCGGACGCACCGCCGAAGAGGGGCTGCGCAAACTTGAAGACAAGGTCGATGCCCTGATCGTGGTTGAAAATCAGCGCCTCCTTTCGGCGCTAGACCGCAAGGTGAGGCTTAGTGACGCCTTCCGGGTAGCCGATCGCGTGCTATATCACGGCGTCAAGGGGATCAGCGATGTGATTAACGTGCCGGGCCTGATCAATGTCGACTTTGCCGATGTCCGCACGCTGTTAGCCGGCGCCGGCACCGTCTTGATGGGGATCGGCTCCGGGCGCGGTGAGAAACTTGTTGAGGAGGCAGCCAATAGCGCTACCCACAGCCCGCTCTTGGCACGCGGTGTCGAGGGTGCCCACCAGCTGCTAATTAACATCACCGGCTCGCATGAGCTGACGCTTTTTGATTCTCATGAGATCGTTGAAAAGATCAGCGAGGCCACCGAGGTCGAAGATGTCAACGTGCTGTTCGGGGTTACCTACGACGAGGACGCCGCTGATGAGGTGCGAGTGACGGTGATCGCCGCTGGCTTTAATCACGCGCCGCAGATGAAGGTGATTCGCCCCACCCAGCTGCGTGCGGTAGCAGGCGGGCGCACTTACGACCCCAGCAACTACGACATCCCGGCCTTCTTGCGCTATAATCCGGAAGAGAATTAGGCCTCAGTGTATTGACCATACCTACCCCGCGCCGTTGTGGCGCGGGGTAGCGGATGTCCTGATGCAGCGCAACGTTATCTACCGGGGAAAGATCCTCACCCTTGTCACCCTCGATAACCGCTGGGAGGTGGTCGAGCACGCCGATGCAGTTTGCGTCCTGGCATTGCGCGGCGACGAGGTACTAGGGGTGCGGCAGCACCGCCCGGCCATCGGCCGCGAAACCTGGGAGCTGCCCGCCGGGCTGATCGATCCGGGCGAAACTCCGCTTGAAGCTGCGCGGCGCGAACTAGCCGAGGAGGCTCAGCTGAGCGGCACCATGACGCTGCTGAGCCAGGTCTACACCAGTCCGGGATTTTGCCAAGAGAAGCTGTATCTATTTGAGGCCGGCGAGCTCAGCGCGACACCCGGTCGCCCCGATGACGGCGAGGAGGTCGCGGTGGAGTGGCGTAGGTTGCGCGAGACCTGGCACGAGATCGCCCGCGGCATCCTGGCCACCAGCGCCCCGACGACCCTGGGTTTAGCGGTCGCGCTGGCACGGCGAGGGTGGCTATGAACCTCCTGCACAGCCTCGAGGCGCTTAAGCTCCGGGACTGTATCCTCTGCATTGGCAACTTCGATGGGGTACACCTCGGCCATCAGCTACTGCTCGCTCACATGCAGAGTGAGGCGCGTCAAGGTCATGCGAGCGCGGTAATCACCTTCGATCCGCCCGCTAAGGTGGTGCTCAACGGTGAGAAGTACCTTACCAGCCTGGAGGAGAAGCTGCTGCTGATCGCGCCGTTTCAACCGGCAGCGGTAGTAGCCATCCCGTTCGATCAAGAGTATGCCCAGACCGATAAGGCGGTGTTCTTGGCACAGTTAAGAGCCCTCTCGCCGCATACCGTGATCGTCGGCGAGGACTTCCGCTTTGGGCATCGGCGGGCCGGTGGCCTGGACGATCTCAGCCACGTCACCCACAAGATCGAGGTGTTTGGGACGAAGCGGCTGGACAGTGTCGCCGTCAAATCGTCGCACATCCGCCAGCTCCTGCAAGCAGGGCAGGTCGAGGAGGCGAAACGCTTTCTGGGGCACCCCTACCTCGCTATTGGCCCGGTCGTCAAGGGGGACCAGCGAGGCCGGCAGCTCGGTTTCCCCACCGCCAACCTGGCACTACCCGCGCCAAAGGCGCTGCCCCTTGGCGTCTTTGCAGTGTCGGTCGACACCCCGCAAGGGCGGTATGGCGGCATGGCTAATGTCGGCCCGCGCCCTAGCTTCCCTACTGAACCGCCAGCGCTGGAGATACACCTGCTCGACTTTCAGGGCGACCTCTACGGACAGCAACTCACGGTCTGGTTCGAGGGCTTTATCCGCCAGCAGCAGCGCTTCTCCGGCCTCAAGGCGCTCACTGCACAGCTCCAAGAGGACCGAGAACACGCCAAAATGCTGCTAGCCCGCCTTTGATTGTGGTTTAGAATAACCTCATGCGGGCACAGCCTCTCTTCGACGAACTAGCTAAGCCCGAGATTGCCGCCAGGTTTGTCCCCTCGGCGGCTATTGTTCTGCATGAAGGCAACAATCTCGAGCTGCTAGCCGAAATCCCCGATGAGGCAATCAAGCTCATCGTCACCTCGCCGCCCTATAACATCGGCAAGGTGTATGAGACCAAGGTAGAGATCAACCAGTACCTCAGCCTGCAAGAGGCAACGATTCGGGAGCTGCACCGCGTCCTTAGCCATGATGGCAGCCTGTGCTGGCAGGTGGGCAACTACGTCGAAAGGGGTGAGGTCTTTCCGCTCGACGTCTTCTACTACCCTATCTTCAAAGCCCTGGGTATGCAGCTGCGCAACCGCATCATCTGGCATTTCGGCCACGGGCTGCACGCGCGAAACCGCTTTTCGGGACGTTATGAGACACTGCTTTGGTTTACCAAAACTGACCACTACACCTTTAATCTCGATAGCGTAAGGATTCCCGCGAAGTACCCAGGAAAACGCCATTTCAAGGGCCCTAACAAGGGGCAGCTGTCCGGCAATCCCAAAGGCAAAAATCCCTCGGACGTTTGGGAGATACTGCTGCAGGAATGGGAAGCGGCCATGTGGGATATCCCCAATTGCAAATCCAACCATCCTGAGAAGACCATTCATCCGGCACAGTTTCCTATCGAGTTGGTCGAGCGCTGTGTACTTGCTCTTTCCAACGAGGGGGATTGGGTCTACGATCCCTACGCCGGTGTGGGGTCTTCGCTAATCGCTGCGATCAAGAGTAATCGCAAAGCCATGGGGAGCGAGAAGGAACCTGCTTATCTTGCCATCGCTAGAGAGCGAATCGACCGCTTTTTTAATGGCACCTTACCTATGCGGCGCCTAGGAACACCGGTGTGGACACCAACAGGTCACGAGAGCGTAGCCCGCATTCCTGATGAGTGGCGGCAGCAAGAGGACGATTTGCCTTGAGAATTGCTCAGCTCTACTCCCACCTCAACGGTCACGAATGGCTGCTTATTCACAGGCAGCCCCTCTGGGAAGAAATCCAGCAGACTATTGCCCTCATCGATGCGGAAGCGTGTCGTACCAAGGTCAGCAAAGAAAGCACCATGATGGGTCGGCTGTTGTACAGCCCAAAGGATATTAATCGGCGTTTCGGTGCGGAACTTCGGCGCCATGGCTGGACGGAAAATAGGACTAGCTACTGGGTGACTGATGATGCCAACCTCATCAGGCAAACACTGCAACTACCGCTAGGGGAGCAAAAAGCAAGGATTGAGGCCCAGCTGAAGACGCCTATCTTTTCATACAACCAGACCGATTTCGAGAAAGAGCGCGTGGCGCTCGAAGTGCAATTTGGTAAGTACGCGTTCATCGCCTACGACCTTTTTGTAAAGCACATGGCTTTTTACGTGGGCAACAAGATCGATGTCGGCATTGAGATCTTGCCCATGAAGAGCATGCAGTCTCAGATGTCTTCAGGGCCCGGCTACTACGAAGGCGCTCTCTATGACCTCGTCCGGCAAGGCCGTGGAGTTCCTGCGGTACCGCTCGTGCTTCTCGGTGTAGATGCCTGAAATTCGGCGTCATCGCACAGGAAGGTTGCGCACCATGATCATCTACGGCCGCCAGGCAGTCATTGAAGCCCTCAAAGAGGGTCAGGCCAGACGCTTGCTGCTCGCCCACGGCCTGCAGCCCGGCACCGAGCGCGAACTAGCACGGCTAGCGCGTCAGCATCAGGTGCCCGTTGTCACTTTACCGCGCATCGAACTCGATCAGGCAGTTAAGACTACGCGCCATCAGGGGATTGCCGCCGAGCTGCCGGAGCTTGAGTTCGCTGAGCCGGACGCCCCCTTGGCGCGGGCCCGGCAGCGCGGCCAGAAGCCGTTTTTGGTACTACTTGATCAGATCACCGACCCGCATAACTACGGGGCTATCATCCGCAGCGCCGAAGTGCTGGGTGCGCACGGGGTAGTGACCGAAGAGCGCCGCAGCGCCGGGCTGTCGGCGGTAGTGGCCAAGGTCTCGGCGGGGGCTAGCAGCCACCTGCCGCTGGTGCAGGTCAAGAACCTGCCCCGCTACCTGGACGACATCAAGCGCCAGGGGATCTGGTGCTACGGCGCTTCGGGCGATGCCGTTAGCCGCCCGGAGGAGCTCGACTGGGATCGGCCGGTAGCTCTGGTGATCGGCTCAGAAGGGATGGGTATGCGCCGCCTGGTGCGCGACAAGTGCGATGAGCTGGTCGCTATTCCCATGTGCGGCAAAATCCGCGCCCTAAACGCCTCGGTAGCCGCTGGCATCTTGCTCTACGCCGGGCTCAATGCCCGCGGAGCCTCCTCCGGCTAAACGAGCCTTACAGCGGTTTTCACAAATACTGACAGCGGTTTTCACAAATGCCGAGTCGCCTTAGCGCAGGTATCATCTCTGCAAAGGCGCCCTGGACAACGATTCGCAGTCCTGCGAGCACCCGCAGGATCAAACCAGATGATCCCTGCTATATGCGTGCTCTATAATGGCGCTATGGGCGAGTCTGTCAGACCGCTGGCCGTATTCGGTGTTGAGGAGTACCTGCAGCTCGAAGCGGCTGCCGCAGTCAAGCACGAATACGTGGCGGGGGGGATCTATGCCATGGCCGGATCAAGTCAGCGCCATAATCAGTTGGCGCTCAATCTAGTGATACAGCTTTGGCCCCGTGCCCAAGCAGCGGGGTGTCGCGTCTACGCCAGCGACATGAAGGTCAGAATCGGCGATGAGGCCGTCTACTACCCGGACGTAGTGGTGACGTGCAGCGCGGAGCCGCACCCCTTGTACCTCGAGTGCCCCTGCCTGATCGTCGAAGTGCTCTCGCCTAGCACCGAGGGCACCGATCACCGGGAGAAGCTCTTAAACTATCAGAAGTTGGCGAGCCTGCAAGCGTATCTTCTGGTAGATTCCGAGAGCCGCCGGGCCGAAGGCTATTACCGCGACCAGGGCGGCTGGCTCTACCGGCTGGTGGAGGAGGAGGGCGAGCTTCCCTTCGCTTGCCTTGATCTCAAGCGGAGCCTGAGCGCTATCTACGGTGCCGTCAGCGTTCCGGGCGAGGCGTCCTAGGGGAGCACCTTAAGCCCGTAGCCAAGCTCGTGCCCTACCACGAAGCTGCCGCCGATATCTTCGGTTGTCTGCAGGGTACCGTCAGCCGCTACGGCGACCTCGTCAGCTCGTTAGTTGAAGTCTGGGAGGCCGATGCCTGAAGCTCGAGCGCTGCTCCTCGAGACCCAGGTGTGAGTCTGGCTCGTCGAGGGTGCCGGCCACGAATTTTTGCCCGCTGCGCTCGCTGCTTATCCTCGCTCCCTGGCAGGAGCACGGCCTGACAACGCTGAATAAGGCCGAGGCACGGCTTCCATCAGCTCGAGCTCACTCTTAGGAAAAGGCCGTACCCGGCCTAACCGCGCACGGTTGGCACCAACCTCACTCCTTACGCTTGTTGCCAATCAGGGGGATGAGCACCACCAGACCCAACAAGATGATGGCAGCCGAAATGATAAAAAGGATCTCCAAAGCGTACATGTGGTTACTCCTTAGCGTTGCCCGTTAGCACGCTATCATGATACCTGGTATGGCTAGACAGAAGTTCCCCCAGGCCGTGAAAGTCAGGCCGACCCCTGGTCTCGTGCCTATCCTAAAGGCTAGCGGAGATAGCCGAGGTGTTGCTGCTGCAAGTCGAGCATGGTGTCAAGCGTCTGCTCAGCCGCGCGCACACTATGCACGACCGGGTCGACCAACAGTGCTTGCAGGGCAACTTCACGGCTGGCTGTCAGCACGGCCTCGGCAGTGAGGTCGTGAACAGCTACCTGATTGGCCAGCAGCCCGGCGATCCCCTTGGGCAAGGAGCCCAGCCGCACGCCATGTACACCGTGCCGATCTACCATGGCCGGCACCTCAACCACCAGATCGCGCGGCAAGTTATCGATCAGGCCGTCGTTCATGATGTTGACCGCCAGCTCCTCCTGGCGGGCATCGGTCAGGATCGCCTCGATGATGGGGATGGCGCGCTCCTTTAAACCCGGGTTGTCGATTCTCGACTCCGGCTCGAGCTCTAGGCACCAGCGCTGGTACCAGCGGTAAAAGTCGAGAATCCCCTGGTGATCGACGACCTCGTGCGCCCACTGGAGATACTCACCAAAGTGGCTATCGGTGGTTATCGGTAGGTAGCCAAAGCGGTTGAGAATCTCCAGAAACAGCCTTCGCTCGGCCCACTGGCGAGCCTGGGGCTCTCGGCCGCCCGGGTCGAGGATACCGGCCATGATCTGGGCAGAAGTAGGGACGTTCTCAAAGTAAGCCGCAGCTTTGGCTCTTACTTCCGGGTAGGCATCCTGGCCCGTGTCCTGGTAGTAGACCGCTAGGAGCACGCTAAAGTGGTTGAGCCCGCCAGCCTTAATGGTCAAGTTAGCCAGGGGCGTATCGAGCATCGCCGACAGGTGGTGGGGCAGCGAGCTTATCTCGTGGCAGAGGCCGATCAGCTTCAGTTCGGGGAACTTGCGCTTAACGGTCAGGCAGATGCGGCTCATGGGGTTGCTGTAGTTGATAACGTGGGCCGCCGGGCACAGGGCCATGATGTCGCGGCAGATCTCAAGGATGGGCGGGATGATGCGCAAGGAGTGAAACAGCCCCCCCGGCCCACCGTTCTCGCCATAAACCTGGCGGATGCCGTACTGCTGAGGCACGTGCCAGTCCTGCTCCCATAGCTCGAAGCGGTTGCCAACCTCGATGGCGATGATGCAGAACGTAGCGCCCTGCAAGGCCTCCTGGCGCGAGGTGGTGGCCAGCAGCTCAAAGGGTAACTGGCGCTCGCGGATATACTCCCGTCCAATCCGCTCTACCTTGCTCAGGGCTTCGGCGTTAATATCGTGCAGAACTATGGTGCTGCCCTGAAGAATACTGCTGTTGACGATATCCCCCAGCGCTCCCAAACCAAAACTAGCGCTACCGGCACCGATTAGGACGATTCTTTGCATGACGTTTCTCCCGCAATTCGGTAGTCAAGTGTTCGAGTAGAGCTCAGCTCAAAAATGGCTCTGGTTGTTCTCGTGGATCGAATCTTACTCGCTCCGCTCGCCAAACCCTTTTGGGGCTCGGCACTTCGTTCGGGCCGGCGCTTCGCTGATGGTGAACGACGGTTCATGAATCCCCTTTATGCTATCACGCTAGGTAGAGCAGCGCCACAATGACTGCCAGCAGCAGCGCCACTACCACAAAACCTCGGTAAGCTACCTTGCGCGCCCAACCAGCCACTTCCGGGGCGAGGGCGTTCCCTTGAGATTTGCTGCGTAGCTCGAGCCGCACCGCTTGGCGCTGGAGTTTAACCGACTCGGCCACCTTCCCTTGCTTGTGGTAGACGACCGCCAGATTGTGCAGGGCGTTGGTGTGTTGGGGATTTTCTTCCGTAGCGCGCCGGAGCGCGGCAGCCACATTCGACTCCAGAAGCATGCGCCTGACGAAACGCGGAAGCTCATCGTGCCAGCCCACTGACCGATTAAGCGATCGACGCTGCGGAAAGACGCCCTGCCGAAGCACGGCCATGAGGCGCGTTAGCGCCATATGGAAGTCAAAGTAGTATTACCCAGTGCTTGTATACACGCCTTCACTTACCACGAGGGCAACGGGGCCGCGTCCTACAAGCTGAGACAGCACATCTCGGTAATCAGGCGCTCACGGCGTGACAACGACGGTGTGCTCCGCCCCGTCGTCGGGCCAATTAAGGACAATGGCAGAGAGCGCCTCATCCCACTGCCATGCCACTACCACCCCATCGCGCCGGACCTCGGCCGGAGGGCGCGGTTGGATCACTTCGACGACAAGCTGGCGCGGAGCCGGGGTGAACCCGCCTTGCCGAGCGCCGATCTGGATACTGAGCGCGTCCGGGCCGGGTGTAAGCCTCACGGTAGTAGCTGCCACCTCGTCCCAGCCGTCACCAGCGTCCTCAATAAGGGTCCACTCGCTTGCCCCCGGATAGAGGCGCAAGCTGAGCTCGTTAAGCGGCAGCATGGTCGAGGTGCGCACGTTGCCAAGTGGCAGCACCGCACCGCCCCGCACAAACAGCGGCGGACGCCCCAGCGGTGCAGCTACGGCGTGATGGCCTGCACTATATGCCGTTCCGCTCCAGAAGTCGTACCAGGCGCCTTCCGGCAAGTAGACGTGGCGATGAGTGCGGCCCGGCTGGTAGACGGGCGCTAACAGCAGGTGCGGGCCGACCATCAGCTGATCGTCGCTCGCTACCGCTTCGGGATCGTTTGGGAAGTCGTAAAGCAGCGGCCTGAGCCAGGGCGTCCCAAAGCGATGCGCCTGATGGGCCAGGGTGTAGAAGTACGGCAATAGGCGGTAGCGCAGCCGGATCGACTGGCGCGCCAAAGCTTCGACCTCGGGGCCGAACGACCACGGCTCCTGGGGCGGTGTGCCGGCGCAGGTGTGGGTACGCATGAAGGGGTAGAAGGTGCCAAGTTCGATCCAGCGGGCGTACAGCTCCGGGCTAGGCGCGTCAAAAAAGCCGCCGATATCTACCCCGACAAATGGCTGCCCTGACAGCCCCATGCTCGGCAGCTGATGCAGGCTCAGCTCCAGGTGCTCCCACCACGAGCTGTTGTCGCCCATCCAGGCGGTGGCGTAGGCCTGCGTGCCCACAAAGGCGCTGCGGGTCAGCACCCAGGGGCGTTTGTCCGGCCGCAGCGACTTCAGCCCTTCAAAGGTGGCGCGGCCCATCAGATGGCCGTAGAGGTTATGAACTTCGGCGTGAGTGGTGCGCTCCTCGCCTTCGCCGTGAGGGGTAGCTAGCGGCAACGGCTTCTGCTTGGAGAGGCCGGTGCTAAACGGCCGATCGAAGGTGGCCGGCTCGTTCATATCGTTCCAGATGCCAGCCACACCCGTCTCGCTATGGCTTTCGCGGTGCTGCTCGCCCCACCAACGCCGCACCGCAGCACGGCTAAAGTCGGGGAAGAAGGCTGCGTCGGGCCAGCAGTAGGCTTCCAGCAGGCTGCCGTCCGGGTTAGTTAGGAACATGCCCTGCGCCGCACCGTCATCGGCGGCGCGATAGCCCTGGCCCAGCTCGGCCTTGACGCCGGGATCGATAATGGTGACTACCCGCACCCCCTGTTCGGACAGCGCCGACACTAGGCCTTGGGGGTCAGGAAAGCGCCGTGAGTCCCAAGTAAAGTCGCGGTAGCCGCGCATGTAGTCGATATCGCAATGAACGACATCGAGCGGGATGTCGCGCTCCTTAAAGTCCTCGACAATGGCCCTAACCTCAGCTTCGCTGCCGTAGCTCCAGCGCGACTGGTGGTAGCCGAGCGACCACAGCGGCGGCAGCAGCGGGCGGCCGGTCAGGTGGGTGAGCTGCTCGACTACTGCCGGTGGGGTAGGGCCGGCAAGCAGGTAGTAGTCTAGCTCGCCGCCGTGAGCGATCAGCTCTAAGGTATCGGCCTGGCTGGCGCCGGCATCGATCTGGCTGTAGTAGCTACAGTTGAGGTATAGCCCCCAGGCCACGCCGTCTTTAAGCGCTAGAAATACCGGCTGCGCCTGATAGAGGTTGTCCTGATGGCGCCCGTGGCCAAAGTCGGGGTCGATGGTCCAGTGGCTAAATTTGCGCCCCCGGCGCTCGAGCTTCCCACTGCGCTGCCCAAAGCCGTACAGGTGCTCCCCCTGCCGCAGCGCTTTCTTAAGGCGCAGCTCGAGCCGCGCCCGCCCTTCCGGGATAGCGTCCCCTTCCCGCACTCTGATCCGGCTCTCGGCTAGCACAGCCTCGCGCCAACCGGGAGCAGCCAGGTCGGTGCCAAAAGCGACACCCCCGCGCCAGAAAGTCACCCTGCCCTCGGCCAGGGTAAGCATAAGGTCAGGGAGGATCAGGCGCCAGCCCTCTCGGCTCTCGGTCACCTGCCAGTCCGGTGCCTCAAAGGCCCCGTCCGGCGGGGTGACGGCCCAGGAGCGGCGTGGCATGAACTCCGGGTAGGGGGTAAAGCGCACCCGCACGATCCCTTCGGCCACCGACTCGAGCCTTAGCCGCCCCCGTTCAAATTGCACATTTACCGTGCGTCCCTCCGAAGTAAACGCCACCATCGCGCCGGGGCGCATCAGTTCGACAATGCCGGGCGTGAGCGGTAGATCTAGCTCCATTACAACCCCTTTCTCACCCTTTGGCAAGGGATGTCAGCCATTCTGCACTCTACCCTACCGCCCACAGGAGGTTTGACCATCTCCGGGGGGAGTAGCTAGTACCGACAAGTACCTAGTACCTAGGACCGAGTACCTAGTAACGAGTGCAGTGCCACCTAAGTGCTAGGTGCTAGGTACTTGCCTTCAGAACTCCATCACTCGATAGTCCAGGCGCTCCTCCGACAAGAACAGCTCTAGGAACTGATGGCGTGAGAGCGCATCGATCATAGCCAAGCGGTGCTCCTTATCAACATGGATGCCGCTCTCCATCACGGTGTGACCGTAGACTCCGAAACGGTAGCCCGTCTGTTCGACGAGCTGCGGCTTGTGCTGCCACCACTGTTTGGTGTCGGGGTCGTGGTAGAAGAAGTCATCGAAGATCTGCATACCCGGCAGCGGGCCGGCGTGGGCAAACTGCACGCCGTAGAAGACCTTCTCGCGCGGGAAGCTCGCCATCCATACCGCTAGCTCCTCGGGGAGGGCCAGACCACCCCGTTCCTCGTTAAACTCGTTATGGTGCAGCCCGCCGCGGGTGCTTAACTGATACTGGTGGGTCAGTGCGGCCTCGTCGTGGTTGCCTAAGATCACCGTCACGTTCCCCTTAGCGCGCTCGACGTAGTGCTTGAAGCGATACAGCTCGCGGATCTGGGCCTTGGCGGCCCGCTTGAGCTGCTCCTGGTCAGCGGGATCGTAATACTCGACGCCGACTATCCGGGCATAGGTCTCGAAATCTTTAAAATGCACTAGGTCGCCAATTACTACCACCTGGAAGCGCCCCTCGACCACCGGCAGCGTCGGCTCGCACATGGCGTCCGCGGCCATGGCCGCGCGCAGCGCTCGCCACAGCTCAGCCCACTGGCCATGTACGTCGCCGACCGCAACCACCTTGATCATGGCTAACGGATGGTCTCCTGCAACAGTGCGCGCAGCTTGGTATATAGCTCCCGCGAGGCTTCCGGGCTACCACCATAGCCGCCGTACCGCACTATCAGCGCGGCAGCTTCCCGGCCTGCTCCGGCGGCTTTAAGGCGCTCGAGCAGCCGATCGATCGCCTGGCGGCCCGCCGACTTCTCTGCCTCTGGGATCGCAGCAGGTTGCTGGTGCGGCTCATAGAGCGGCTCTTTGCTCTCAGGGTCGGCCTCAACCCAGTACTCGGCAGCAGGGTCAAGGGGTGGCAGCAGCTCGAACTGCTCGGCAGCGTGCGCCAAGGCCTCATCGGCGCAAGCCTCGAGGCCGCGCTGCTGGATAGCGACTACGGCTGCGCGGCTCACCCCCGAGATGGTGAGGTTGCAGCCTAGCGCCTGCTCGCCGACTGCAAACAGCGTATACGACCAGCCTCCTTTACCCAGCACCTCGTCAAGGCGTGCGCGGATGGCTGAGGCGGTCAGGCCAGGTCGGAGCCTAACTGTCAGACCATCTAACGACCGCTCCGCTACCCGCCAGCGCACCGCACCGTTGGTGAAGGGGGCAGCCAGCCGTTCCCAGGAGTCCATGTGCTCAGTATAACCAGACTCTCTGGCACCGAATAGTGAATTTTCTGCCGGCTAAAGCGGGCGGCTGGTCAGCGAACAATGTGTTGGATGTCCGTGTCGGATGCGATTCCCGCTGACGTTGTAGCATCCGTCAAGGTGTAATTCACGGCAATGCTCGCGATACTGGCTATAATGCTTGAATATGGGGCTTGCTACCACTCACCGGTCTGGAGGCATCATGATAACAGTGCGCTGGTTGTCGCTTACCCTCTTGTGGTTACTCGCTGTGGCGCTCGCACAACCCACGCTCGAGGTAGCACCTCTGACCGTAGCACCGGGCGACACTATTACCCTGTCGGGTTCGGGGCTGCCGCCGGAGGCGCAGGCCATAATTGCCTTAACGACGCCTGCGGGCAGGGTAGACCTAGTCAGTTTGGAAGTGTCGCCGGAGGGCACGCTTAACTACCAAAGAGTGTTGCTCGAAGCGGGCCGGTGGCGGCTCGATGTGCGGCTTGACGAGCTGCGCGAGACCTTCCAGATCGAGGTAGCCCCCACAGTGCCGGTGCTGCGCGATGAGGAGCCTACCCCCCAACCCGTCGCTGCGCTGCCGGAGCTGAGGCTGGCCGCAGGCGTGCTGATCGCTCAGCGAGACGGCGCCATCCTGTGGCGGCTCGACTTCCCGCCGGGTAGCGGCACCACCACCAGCTTGGCCGAGACGCCGGAAGGAACCTTTCTAGCGCACGGCAACAGCGTCTTGCAGCTCGCTGTCGCGGAGGGTCGCATTATCCGCCGCTGGCCGGTAGCGGGGCCTATCAGCGCGCTGGAGTCAGCCCCAGAGGGGCTAATCATTACCGTTACCCACGCCGATGGCTTAGGCGAGCGCTTTGTGCTTAGCCAGGGCGAGCTAAACGAGGTGGTGCGCTTCGGCGTGCAGCCGGAGATCTTTGCTTGGCTCCGACACGAGGCTGCTGTCGATGACCCTGCCGCGCGCCTGGCGATCGATCCGACTAACCCGTGGCTGCATCTGGCAGTAGGGCAGCAAGCCACCGACCCCGACCGGGCTAACCTAGCCTTTGTTAGGGCCATCGAGACCGCTCAGACCTTTTACGACTTAGCCGGGATCGCCCGCCCATTGCTCCAGGCGGGGCGGGAGGCGCTGGCCAGGCAGGCTATGGACGCTGCCCTGCGCGACTTTGCCCAGCGCGGCTACGATCCCTTCTTATTGTTTAACCGCGAGCTGCACGACGCTTACCAGTTCCCGTTAGCACCGCTGCGCACGGCGCTGGCGCGTAACGATTTAGCCAGCGCCAGCTTCTGGGCCGAGTACCTGTGGCTGGTCTCACCGCGCGTCGAGGGGGGGCGCGAGGCGCTGTGGCGTTACGCCGACCTGCTTATGGAGCGCGGCCAACGCGACGAGGCGGCGCTGTGGCGCGAACGCGCTCAGCGCGATGTGCATAGCCTGGAGACGGGGTTGCTCGAGCGGCTGCTGCTCAACTTGGGACTTGGCGGTTGGTCCTATGCACTAGCACTGCTGTTGGCAGTCTTGTTCCTGCACCTGACGCTGCTCTTTAAGTACTGGATTCCGCAAGGGGTCGATCTGCGCAAGCAGCGTGAGGCTCGTGGCCGGTCCTGGCCACTGGCCCGCCTGTTAGTGGCGCGCTACTACACTGTGACTGAAAAGCTGGTGGTGATTTTAATGCTGGCGGCGGTCTTGGCGCTCTTTGCCTTGGCTAACTGGGCTGCTCACGCAGCGCTGCCCGCGGCCCTCGGCTCCGGCACGCTGGCCAGCGCACAAGCGCAAAGCGCACTGCAAGGGCTCCGCCTGACGGAGGCTCGAGCCAACTTCATCCACGGCTATAGCGCACAGGTAATGGGCCGACACGACTTAGCCCGGCAGCGCTACCAAGCGGCCGGCAACTACCCGCCGGCGCTTAACAATCTGGCGGTGCTGAGCGGCGACCTCAGCTTCTTTCGTCTGGCCCTGGAGGCCGCCCCTGACTTCGCCGTGACCCGCTTCAACCTGGGCGAGCCGGTGCCCGGCTTCGATTTCTATCAGCGCTATCTGCCCGGCCACCGCGTATTGGCCGTGCCTGGCCCGCAGGACTTTCTGGTAGCCAGAGCAGGCACCTGGAGCCAAGCCTTGGCTAGCGTCTTCACTAACCCCTGGGCCAGCCTAAGGGAGGCCACCCCGCCCGGCTTGGGTCTCACCGCCTGGACCGTCTTGTATGTACTGTTCTTGCTGCTGGCGGCAGTCTCGCTGCTGTGGCTTTTTGTGCCTCGGGCCCGCAGTGCGCGCAACGCCCCACGCTCGCCGCTGTACCACTTATTGGCGCTGCTGATTCCCGGCAGCGGCCTAGCTGATGAGGCCTGGGGCGTCTTACTAATCGTCCCCTGGGCCCTAGTGGGCCTCGATCTGCTGGCCAATCTCTTCGGTTGGGGCTTCGACCTGGGTCTGACCCAATTCTGGAGCCTGATAGTGCTGGGGGTGATCTACCTGCTTAACCTGATCGCCTTCATCATCGAGTTTGCTTCATACCGGCGCCGGATGGCACAGAGGCGTCGGCAGGAGCAGGCCATAAGCGACTCGCTCGGCGTGTAGAGCAGGCCCGGCACTTGGGGCGTCCTTACTTTCTCATCGCTAGCGCCGCCGTGCTGTGGGGGTTGCTTGGCGTCCTCTCCAAAGGCGTGCTGGAGGCTGGGGTAAGCCCGCTAGAGATCGCCTTTTGGCGTGCCGTGTTGGCGGGCGGGCTGTTCCTGTTGCACGCTGCCCTTAGCCGCCAGTTGCGGTTGGCCCGGCGCGACCTCCCCCTGTTTATCGGCTTTGCGCTGGTGGGCGTCACCACCTTTTATGCCGCCTTCGTGCTGGCTGTTGCTGCCGGCGGGGTCAGCCTTGCCACTGTGCTCCTCTATGCGGCCCCCGCTTTCGTAGTGTTAGCGGCCTGGCTGCTACTAGGCGAGCCGCTTACCGGACAGAAGCTGGCGCTAGTCGGACTAGCCACCCTCGGCATTACCCTGGTCGCCCAAGGTGGCGGACAAGGCATCACCGTGACGCCGGCCTCGCTTGGCTGGGGGCTGCTAGCAGGGCTGTGCTACGCCAGCTACTACATCTTCGGCAAGTGGGTGCTGGGCCGCTATACCCCGGTCGCTATCTACGCGGTGGTGCTGCCGATTGGCGCTCTTGGGCTGTGGCCACTTGTAACCTTTAGCCACAAGTCCTCCACCGTTTGGGGATTGCTCCTCGCCATAGCCTTCTTGTCTACCTACCTGGCTTACCTCTTGTACTACACCGGGCTACAACACACTGAGGCGTCGCGGGGGGTGCTAATTGCCACCATCGAACCAGTAGTCGCCGCTGGGTTAGCCGCGCTGCTCTTTGGCGAGCGGCTGGGCTGGTGGGGGCTTGCCGGGGCAATGCTCGTAGTATCGGCCTCGGTGTTAGCTAACACCCTTAGGCGCCGCTAGCGCTTGCGCACCTCGATACCGCCCTCGTTAGCGGCCAACTCCACGATATTCTCACCCACCCCTAAGCGCAGGCGGCCTTCGGTGGCGATAACCGTTTGTAGGTCGCCGGAGAGGTTGCGCGTTCGCGAGGTGGCACGAATCTCCACATTAGAGGCGGTAGGGATCAGCAGGGTCACGCTGCCCACGTCGGTCCGTGCCGCGATAGAGTGATTGACCGGCTGATCGAAGCTGAGCCTGACGTCACCTACGCGGGTACTAGCGCTAACAGGGCCGTAGGCATCTTCTATCCTGATTGCACCCCGGTCGTTGGTGGCGGTAACGGCACCGACAATCCGGCGCACCTGTACCTCGCCGGTATGGTTGCTCACCGCAGCCGCCGCCACCCTGGCTATCGTCACCTTGCCCACTTGATTCTCTACCTGCACGGCCACCTGAGACGGCACCGCAATGGTGATGACAGCGCTTAGGCCGCGCCGGTCGCGTTCCGGTGCGGCGGGGTCGAGACCGATCACGGTTAGGGTGCGGGTTGTCGCGTCGTAGCGGGCTTGAAGCTCTCCCGGCACGCGCCCACCAGCTTGCTGGCGGCGGTAGGTGATACTCACACTAGGCTCGCTGGCGTCGCCGGCTATCTGGATGTCACCCACGGCGTTGACAACTCTGAGTAGTTCGACCTCGGCCCACTCGCGAGCCATGCTGGGGCTGCTCTGGTGGGTCGCCACCACCTGCCCGCGATCCGAGGCTGCCATCCAGCCAGCTAGCCAGTGTAAGCCCGGCCCGGCCACTGCCAGCGTTAGGCTCAGGGCGATCAGGGTGGTGGTCACCAACTGCAAGGCTACCCCACGCCACAGTAAAAATCCCGCTACTACCAGACCGAGCGGCCACCAGGCGGCTACTCCCGGTAGGGCTCGAGCCAGCAGCAAACCCAGACCGATAGCAAGGAGCATTGCGCCAATGCGTTCTGTTCTGTTCATGCCACCTCCTTGTCGCGTGAATCCCAGTGCCCTCCGTACTCTACCTCAGTCGGCGCTGGAGACGCTGAGATTTTCCTGTGTCCACAGTTCACACTAGCATCACTCTGGCCGCTAATCCAGCCCCTTGACCCACCCCTACCCAGGTGCTAAGGTATGCACAGAAGCTGCACGATTATGCAGTTAGGCGTTAGTCGTGTAGTCAGCAAACCCGCCCATGCCGATTTATCACCTCAACCACCGACGCGCCCGACGCTGCTAGCCGCTCAAGGCGGCAATCTGGGGTTGGCGTGGCTTGGGTTGTGATGTCATGCGAAGGAGCAAAACATGCGCCAGTCCAGCGTCAATAAGATCGTTCTCGCCTACTCAGGCGGGCTTGACACCTCAGTTATCTTGCAGTGGCTCAAGGAGCGCTACGGCGCCGAGGTGATCACTTTTACCGCCGACATCGGCCAGGGCGAAGAGGTCGCCGAGGCTAAGGCGAAGGCGTTGGCAACGGGCGCTAGCCAGGCCTACGCCATCGATCTTAAGCGCGAGTTTGTGACCGAGTTCGTCTTCCCGGTGCTGCGCTCAGGAGCCGTCTATGAGGGCTACTACCTGCTGGGAACCTCGTTCGCCCGGCCCTTGATCGCCAAGCAGATGGTCGAGATCGCCCTGCAAGAAGGGGCCGACGCTGTGGCACACGGCGCTACTGGCAAGGGCAACGATCAGGTGCGCTTTGAGCTAGCCGCTTACGCCATTAGGCCCACTATCCGGGTGATCGCGCCCTGGCGCGAGTGGGACCTCAAGGGGCGCGAGGACTGCATCGCCTATGCCCAGGAGCGCGGTATTCCGGTGCCGGTCACCAAGGAGAAGCCGTACTCGATGGACGCTAACCTGTTTCATATCAGCTACGAGGGCGGCATCCTCGAAGACCCCTGGGCCGCGCCGCCTAAGGGGATGTGGCGCTTAACCGTCGATCCCGAAGCGGCGCCCGATCAACCCGAGCTGGTCGAAATCGACTTCGAAGCGGGAAACCCGGTAGCTATCAACGGCCTTAGGCTCGACCCGGTAGCCCTCTTAACCCACGCCAATCAGTTGGCCGGGCGTCATGGAGTGGGTCGGGTCGATCTGGTGGAGAACCGCTTTGTAGGGATGAAGTCGCGCGGCTGTTACGAGACCCCGGGCGGGACGCTGCTCTATCACGCTCACAAGGCCGTCGAGTCGCTGACTCTCGACCGGCAGGTCATGCAGCTCCGCGATGAGCTGGCGCCGCGCTACGCCAGCATGGTCTACAACGGCTTCTGGTACGCGCCCGAGCGCGAAGCGTTGCAGCGCTTGCTGGACGATGTGCAGCAGCGGGTCACCGGCACGGCGCGCCTCAAGCTCTACAAGGGAAGCCTGATGGTCGTCGGGCGCAAGTCGCCCTATAGCCTCTACCGCCAGGACGTGGTGACCTTCGAAGAAGACAGCGTCTATAACCAGGCCGATGCCGAGGGGTTTATCAAGCTCAACGCGCTGCGGCTGCGCATCGCCAGTCAGTTACTAACGCCGGCGGTCTCCTCATGACCGGAGCGACCACCCGCCTGCGCGTGGCCGGACTAGGCGACACCCCGGCTTTGGTCAAGTTCTACGACGAAAGTGCCATTAGCGTGCAGCAGTGGCTCGAGCACGGTGGGGCGCTGCTATTAGAGGCTGCTAGTGGCGAACTGCTCGGCGCGGTGCGCTGGCGCTACGGTGATGGCGGCTGGTGGCTCGAGCACCCCCTGGCCCCAGCCGGCGACATCAAGCGTTGGCTGCTAACCAAGGTCGAAGCGCTAGCGATCGTTCACAACATCCCCGCGCTCTATCTCGAGCTGCCCGAGGATGCCGAGGATGCGCGCACCTACGCCCGCCTGGGCTACTCGTCTATCACCGCGGGACGCCTTGGCAAACAGGTTGGCGGCACCTGGCAGGTCAAGCGGTAATGGGACAGGGGGATCGGTGACCATGAGTGACACCAAGCCGCCAAGCCCAGTAAAGCGCCTGTGGGGCGGACGCTTCACTGACGAGACCGACGCGCTGGTCCAGGCTTTTAACGCCTCGGTTGCGGTCGATCAGGCGCTAGCTTTCGACGATATCGAAGGCTCCATCGCCCACGCCACCATGCTCAAGGAGACCGGCATCCTGGCTGTCGAGGAGGCCGAGGCCATTATCAACGGACTGACCACCATCCGCGAGGAGATTGCGCGTGGGGCGTTTACCTGGCGCACTGAGCTGGAAGATGTCCACATGAATATCGAGCAGGCCCTCATCGAGCGCATCGGGCCGGTCGGTGGCAAGCTGCACACCGCACGCAGCCGCAACGACCAGGTCGCGACCGACTTCCGGCTCTGGCTGAGGCGTGAGAGTCAGGAGCTAAGCGCGTTGCTCACGCGCTTACGTAAGGTGCTGGTAGCGGTAGCCGAGCAGCACCTGATGGTCATCATGCCCGGCTACACCCATCTGCAGGTAGCCCAACCGGTCTTGTTCGCGCATCACCTGCTGGCCTACTACGAGATGTTCAGCCGCGACCAGGAGCGCTTGCAAGACTCCATCAAGCGCCTCAACGTCTCGCCCTTGGGAGCGGGTGCCTTAGCCGGCGTCACCTTTCCCATCGACCGGCACCGCACCAGCGCGCTGCTCGGCTTCGACCGCCCGGCTGATAACTCGCTCGATGCGGTTTCGGATCGTGACTTTGCGCTGGAGTTCCTGTCCATTACCAGCATCGCTATGCTGCACCTATCGCGCTTAAGCGAAGAGCTGATCCTCTGGTCGAGTCAGGAGTTCGGCTTCATTACTCTGCCCGACGCTTACACCACCGGCAGCTCGATCATGCCGCAGAAGAAAAACCCCGACGTCTGCGAGCTGGTGCGCGGTAAGACGGGCCGCGTCTACGGCCAGTTGCTGGCACTGCTAACCGTAATGAAAGGGTTGCCGCTGACCTACCACAAGGACCTCCAAGAGGACAAGGAAGGGGTGATGGACGCCGCCCTTACCCTCAAGATCAGCTTGCAGCTCTACGCCGACCTGCTACCGAAGATCACGGTACACGCCGAGCGCACCTATCAGGCGGCGGGCCGCGCTTATAGCAACGCCACCGATCTGGCCGACTATCTCACTAAAAAAGGACTCCCCTTTAGAGAGGCGCACGAGGCGGTTGGCAAACTGGTAGCTGTGGCCATCAAGGAAGGAAAAGAGCTGCAAGAGCTCGAGCTAGCTACCTTGCGCCAGGTCTCGCCCCTATTTGACCGTTACGTCTACGAAGCGCTGTCGCTCGAGCAGGTAGTCAACGCCCGCAACAGCTACGGCGGCACCGCTCCCGCCCAGGTCAGACAGCAGCTCCAACGTGCCAAGGAGGCGCTGGCTCTGTGAGCCCAAGCCCTGAGATTACCGTGCGGGCTGCGAAGGCCGAGGATGTGCCGCACATCTTCGAGAACATCGGCTACTGGGCCGCCCAGGGCAAGATGTTGGTCAGGCCGATGCAGCATATCTTCGAGAACCTGCGCGACTTCTTTGTGGCCGAGGTCAACGGCCAGTTTGCCGGCAACGCCGCGCTGCACATCCTCTGGGGCGATATCGCCGAGGTGCGCGGGCTAGCTGTCAAGCCCGGCATTCAGGCCAACGGGATAGGGAAGAAGCTCGTTGCGGCCTGCGAAGCCGAGGCGCGGTGCATTGGCATCCCGATCCTGTTCGCCTGGACCTATGAGGTACGCTTTTTCGAGAAATGCGGCTTCACCTTGATCGATAAGACCAAGGAGCTTCACCCGCGGGTCTGGTCGGAGTGCTTAAGGTGCCAGTTCTATGTGGGCTGCAACGAAAACGGCATGGTCAAACACCTGCATGACGTGCCGATGCCGCGGAACCTGCCGGAGCCGCCGCCAGCACAGGTGCCGCCCGGCATCCGCTAGCGCTGGTGAGTCAACGTCCTCCCATACCTGTGCCCTAATAGGGAGAGGGCCGGGGTGGGGGTTGGGTTCTTGCGTACCGATCTATGCTACCTGCTTCGTAATCTCCGCTTCAGCGAGTTGTTTGGTGGCCCACTCACATCGTTATGGTGCAATCAGAGTGCCTAGCTTCCGCAGCACTTCTTGGACTGTCTCATGTGGCAGCGCGCAGATGAACTCGGCCCGTCTCGCCCTCCAGTCCAGACTCTTGGCCTGGTCGGACAGAATTACGCCTCCAACCGGTAACCCCTCAGGAACCTTCACTTCGAAGGGATAGTCCTTCGCCTGGTTCGTGAGGGGACACAGTAGGGCCAGCCCCACCTTCCCGTTATAGGCCGCCGGGGATAGCACAAGTGCCGGCCTGCGTCCGGTCTGCTCGTGGCCAACCTGCGGATTCATCGAAAGCCAGACAACATCCCCCCGATCCGGCACCTTGGCCACGGCCTACCAGGCCTCTTTCCCTTGCGCTGGACCGCTATCGACCTCGTCATGAAGATTGCTCTTCCGCACACCCCGCAAAAGCTCCTCCAGGCGCGGTGCGGATGGCTCAGAAGGCTCTAATACGAGCTTGCCCCGATCCAGCCGAAGTTCCACAGCCGTGTTGTCTTTCAGTCCCACCTCCTCCGCGAAGCTCTTTGGTATGCGGACTGCCAGGCTATTGCCCCAGCGCCGGACACGTGTTTTCATGGTAACCTCCCTCTCTAGTAGTCTCTACAAAGACTATACTGCTGAAGGAGATCGAAACGCAAGCACTGGGCCGTACGAGAACGAGGAAGGGTCACCAAACGGCGTTATGCCCCGGCAACTCCGGGATAGTGCTGATGTCGCAACCTAATCCCATTCCAAGTCGATCATGTTGAGCCTGCTAAGGGGCCATTTTGCTGCTAAGCAACTGAGGTAAGGTGGCTTAAGTAAACTTGACAATACCAGACTCAAGTTTAATAATAGCCAGCATGAATACCGAACGCCTTACCGAAACCGCCTTGCAGGCGGTAGCGACCGCCCAGCAGATCGCCCGGACGCGCCACCAGCAGACCTTGGTGCCGGCGCACCTAGCAGCGGCGCTGCTGGCTGACGATAGCGGGCCGGCGGCCACCTTGCTGACGCGCGCCGGAGGGAACCTTAAGCAGGTCCAGGCCGCGCTCGAGGCGGTGCTTAATAGGCTGCCCAAGGTCTCTGGGGCCGAGGGGCAGTACCTGGCGCCTGAACTGGCCCGGGTCTTTGCTGAAGCCGAGAAGGTCGCACAAGCCTGGGGTGACAGCTTCGTGGCGGCGGATGCGCTGCTGGTGGCCATCCGCACTGTCGGCGGCGAAGGGCTTAGCGCCCTGCCGGAGGCGGAGGCGCTCAAGCGCGCGGCTCAGGAGATCCGCCAGGGGAGGACGGTGGACTCCAAGGCGGCCGAGACCACCTTTGAGGCGCTGGCGCGCTACGGCATCGACCTGACCCAGCAGGCCCGTGACGGTAAGCTCGATCCGGTGATTGGCCGCGACGAGGAGATTCGCCGTGCCGTGCAGATCCTCTTGCGCCGCACCAAGAATAACCCCGTCCTAATCGGCGAGCCGGGGGTCGGCAAGACCGCCATCGCCGAAGGGATCGCCCAGCGTATCGTCAATAAGGACGTGCCGGAAGGGCTGCAAGGCAAGCGCTTAATCCAGCTTGACATGGGCAGCCTATTGGCCGGGGCCAAGTATCGCGGCGAGTTTGAGGAGCGCCTCAAGGCGGTCATTAGCGAAACGGTGCAGAGCAAGGGGGCGGTCATCCTCTTTATGGATGAGCTGCACACCATCGTTGGGGCCGGGAAGGCCGAAGGGGCGGTCGATGCCGGCAACATGCTCAAGCCGCCCCTAGCGCGCGGTGAACTGCGCATGATCGGCGCTACCACCTTAAACGAGTACCGCCAGATCGAAAAGGACGCTGCCTTAGAGCGGCGCTTCCAGCCGATCTTAGTAACTGAGCCAACGGTCGAAGAGACCATCTCGATTCTGCGCGGCATCAAGGAGAAGTACGAGGTGCACCATGGGGTGCGCATCAGTGACCCGGCCCTGATCGATGCCGCTGCGCTGTCGCACCGCTATGTGGCCGATCGCAAGCTCCCCGATAAGGCGATCGATCTAATCGATGAGGCGGCCAGCCGCATCCGGGTGCAGCTTGAAAGTATGCCCGAGGAGATCGACTCGCTACGGCGCCGCAAACTCCAGCTCGAGATCGAGCGGGAGGCGCTTAAAAAGGAGGACGACGCGGAGTCAGCCAGCCGCCTGCTGCGTATTGAGGAGGAGCTGCGCGGCCTGGAAGACCGCATCACCCAGGCCCGCGCCGAGTGGGAGGCCGAGCGCGCCGTGCTTGACGAACTGCGCAGCGCACAAGCCAAGCTCGACCTGGTCAAGACCCAGATCGAGGCCGCCGAGCGCGATTACGACCTGAACAAGGCCGCCGAACTGCGCTATGGGCAGTTGCCCAAGCTCGAGCAGGCCATCCGTGAGCTATCCGCTCGACTCGATCAGGCCAGGTATGTGCGGCTTGAGGTTGGTGAGAACGAGGTGGCCGAGGTGATCAGCCGCTGGACGGGTATCCCGGTTGCCCGCCTGCTTGAGAGCGAGCGTGACAAGCTGCTGCGGCTGGAGGCCGAGCTGCATCAGCGGGTGGTCGGCCAGGACGAGGCGTTAACGGCTGTAGCGGACGCCATCCGCCGCAGCCGGGCCGGGCTGGCCGACCCCCGGCGGCCGATCGGCTCGTTTATCTTTTTAGGGCCGACCGGGGTAGGTAAGACTGAGACCGCCAAGGCGCTGGCCCAACAGCTTTTCGACTCGGAGGAGGCCATGATCCGCCTGGATATGTCCGAATACATGGAGAAGCACACCGTGGCGCGGCTGATTGGGGCGCCGCCGGGCTATATCGGTTACGACGAGGGAGGGCAGCTGACCGAGGCGGTCAGGCGCCGCCCCTATGCGGTGCTGCTCTTTGATGAGATCGAAAAGGCGCACCCGGACGTGTTCAATACGCTCTTGCAGCTCCTTGACGACGGCCGCCTGACCGACAGCCACGGGCGCACCGTAGACTTTCGCAACACCGTGATAATTATGACCAGCAATATCGGCAGCCCACAGATCTTGGAGGCCAGCCGCAGCGGTGCTAACTACGAGGCCATCAAGCGCACGGTAGTCACCCTGTTGCAGCAGAGCTTTAGGCCGGAGTTTCTAAACCGCATCGACGACATTATCGTCTACCATGCCCTGGACCGCGAGCAGGTAACTCGCATCGCCGAAATCCAGCTCGCCCGCTTGCAGGAGCGCCTCGCCTCCCGCCGCATCACGCTGCGCCTGTCAAGTGCTGCGCTGGAGCACTTGGCGCGCCTCGGCTACGACCCGGCCTTTGGCGCTAGGCCCTTAAAGCGCGCTCTGACGCAGTATATCGAGACACCGCTGGCTAAGAAGATCATCGCCGGTGAGGTCCGCGAGGGCGATACGGTGAGGCTCGAGCCCGGCGCGGAAGGTTTTAGCTTCACGGTGGCGGTCGAGGCCGAGGCGGTCAACTGATAGCAGGTATCATCTGGTTTGATCCTGCGGGTGCTCGCAGGACTGCGAATCGTTCTCCAGGGCGCCTTTGCAGAGATGATACCTGCGCTAAGGCGACTCAGTATTTGTGAAAACCGCTGTGAGGTTACGGACAGACCAACACCGGGCAGAGCTGCGCCCGCAATACCTCATCGACCGCGCTGGGTTTGCCGAGCTGCCACAGGCTGCGCGAGCCATAACCGCCCATCAGAATCAGGTCGGTCGGGTGCGCCGACGCTTCCTGCAGCAGCGCCGGTACTACCGGCCCAGCGGCTTGAAGATAACGAGCAGTAACCCCGCGTGCGGTCAGATAACGCTCGGCCTGTGCCAGCGTATCTGCTGCCCCGCGCTCTTCCATCACGGTTAACACGCGCAGCTCGGCCTGCCAGCAGCGGGCTAGGTAGGCGCTAGCAAAGAGTGCCTCCTGGGCTTTGGGGCTAGCGTTGTAGGCCAAGAGCAGGTGGTGTGGGTCGCTAGGCTTGCCGGTGGCGATTAATAGCGGCTTGGGTGCGTTGTTAATGAGGCTGCGCAGGCCGTGAGCCAGGCGCAATAGCGGTTGCGTGGGTGGCGGAAAGCTGAGGCTTAGTGTCACCAGGTCGGTATAGCGGCTCCGGCGATTGATCGCCTCGGCCACGCTGCCGACCTCTAGCGCCAGAGCCCCGGGCAGCCCGGCCTCCTGACAGCGCCGGACAAACTCGGCTTGCAACGCGATGGTTACCTCACTGATCTTGTCGGCTTCGCTGGCCACGGCGTGAAAGCCGTAAAGCCGACCCTGCTCATGCTGGGCAACCTTGAGGGCTAGCTCGAGCGCCGTCCAGCCGAGGTCGCTGCCGCTGATCGCCACCATGATGTCGCCAAACAGGTGCCGCGCTGGTGGCGATGGCTCTAATGGGGTTGCGGGCGGCGCCTGACCGTTGCCGTTAATGGTTAGCGCGGCCAAGCTAGCCCGCTCGACCTTGCCGGTGAGCTGTTCAACGAAGTCGCTTAATACCGTTTCGGTCGAGACCTCCCAGCCTAGCCAGCGCTCGAGCGCCGCCCGGTGCTCGGCCAACCAGAGATAGAAGTCGGCCTCGGTACGCTCGAAGTCGCGCAGCAGACCTAGCTCCCGCACCCGCTGGGCGATGGGCACAAAGACCGTGTCGTACCAGTGGGTTACTGCTTCGTCATAGGAGATGTCGCGCTTAAAGTCGAGGCCCATAAAGTAGCGGTGGACTTCGATATGCTCGAGCAAGACCGGATACTGCCCCGGTGCGGTGAGGCGCAGATTAGCGCTAGGCCTTAACTCGTCGAGCCGGGTGCGGGTCAAAAAGTCGGCGTATTCGGCCTTGAGGATTAAGTCATCAGGTTTATCGAGCGGGCTTAGCGGGACTTTGGTCTTGACCTCAGTGACGTAGGCCTCAATCGTTTTGGCCCCTAACTGCCGGGCCACCGAGACGCGGTGGTTGCCGTCCTTGACGAAGTACCCCTCACCGATCTGGTAGACCTCAATCGGCGGCAGGCCGCGCGACCCACCAACAGCCATCCGCACCTGGGCCCAGCGTTGCAGATCATTATCAAACAGCGGCAAAAAATCGCGCGAGAAGTCGCGGTAGCGCCCTACGCTGCCGATAATTTTATCGAGTGGTACCTCCTGCCGCCCGCGGTCGCGCTCAGTGGTAGCGCGCAGCTTCCGGCGCACCTCCTCGTAAGAGAAGAGTTGCTGCTCGCTCCTGGTCAGCAGCCCCAGCAGCGCGTTAAGCGCCGCCTTGCGGCGGGCCCGGTGAAAGTCTTCAATAGCTTCGCTAAGGCCAACCAGCGCCACCCCGCTACGATACCATCAACCACCAAAGCGGTCGCCAGCAGTCTTAGACGAAATGTTATGCTCTGGCCATGATCTCCCGCCGGTCGCCCCAGGCCGAAGCTCACCGCGCCCTAGCCGAGGGGCGCTATGAAGCGGCCTTTGCGGTACTGGAAGGGGCCCTTAGGCGTCCGCGGGCTCGGCTCGAGCAGGCGCAGCTTACCATCCACCTAGCGGCGATCTACGCGCTTTATGGCAGCGATGGCTTGAGCAGCGGACTGCTGTGCTTACACGAGGCGGCTAGCCTAGAGCCGAGCATCACCCACTCCCCGCTTTATCGTGCCTTGTACTGGGAGTTTGCCGCCTATCGCGGTGATCCGCCCGGCGATGTGCGCACCGGGGCGCTAGCCGCAGCCGAGGCCAATCAACCCCTGGCCAGTTACCATGCCGCTAGCGCTCTGCTGACGGTAAGCGAATGGGCAGAGGCCGGGCGGGTGCTGCTGAAACTAA
>JAGXSJ010000116.1 GCA_018333895.1 Truepera sp. | reverse complement strand
CCCTGCCAGTCCGGGCCGGAGCGGCCGATCTCCTGGCGCAGCGCAGCCTTGGCGCTCTCAGCAAAGGGGGTCTTCATGGCGCCGGGCTGCACTACTCCGACCTCTAACCCCCAGGGTGCGAGCTCGAGCCGCAGCGCGTCGGAGAACGCCTCCAGGGCAAACTTAGAGGCCGAGTAGGCACCGGTAAAGGGTGTAACTAAAAAGCCGTTGGTGGAGCTGACATTAATAATCCGCCCGAAGCCGCGACGGCGCATGCCGGGCGCTAGCGCTTTTGCCAAGCGGAGCGGACCTAAAGTGTTGACCGCCAACTGCTGCTCGATCTCGCTCATAGCCTGCGCCTCGAGCGCGCCCGGCCTGAGAATGCCGGCGGTGTTGATCAGCAGGTCAACCTGGGCTTGATCCTCATTAAGCCTTGCCATAGCCCGTTCGATACTTTCTGCCGAGGTTACATCGAGCGCCAGTACCCGTACTTGCGGCTCAAGCGGAGCCAGTGCTGCTATATCGATGTCCGAGGCGTAGACAACTAGCCCGCGCTCGGCTAGCTGGCGCGCTACGGCCTGACCCAGGCCGCTGGCCGCGCCCGTCACTAGCGCCACGCGCGGGCGGCGCAGCAGACCGGCCTGATGCAGCCAGGCTTCGGTCCGGCGCATGCCTTCAGCCAGATCCACTTGCGGCACATAGCCAAGTAGTCGGCGGGCCTTATCATGAGGAAAGGTGGCGCGGCTGGTCATCACCCCGAGCATTTCGGGGATCACCACCGGACGGCCCAACAGCGGGCGCGTCAGCGCCGCCGCGGCGCGCGCTCCTGACCAGGCTAACGGCGCCGGAACGCGGCGCAACTTAGCCCCCGCCATCTTGGCGTAAGCACCCATAAAGTCGTTCCAGGTAACTGCCGCGCCGCTGATATTGAAGCTCTCGCCGGCTGCCTCTGGGACTCGCCCGGCCAATACCAAGGCGTTGGCTACGTCATCGACATAGACCGCGTCGAGCAGGTCGTTACCGTCGCCGATGATGATCGGCAGCCCGCGCTGGATCGTCTCAAAAGGTAGAACCGTCCACGACGGCGAGGCCGGGCCGTAGATCATGGTCGGGCGCAAGATGACTAGCTCGAGCCCGAGCCCATCAGCCTCGTCGCGCGCGACCCGCTCGCCTTGCCCCTTGCTGTCGCCATAAAGGTCGCCTACCGGCCAGGGAGCGCGCTCCTCAGTGATGACCCCGTCGCGCACTGGCCCGTAGACAGCGATGCTGCTAGCTAGCACCACCCGCTTAACCTGTGCAGCAGCCGCCGCCTGAACGACCTGCCGGGTCCCTTCGACGTTGATGGCGTGGGCCAGTTCGCCCTTGGCCGGTTTGCCCATCCAGGCCGCCAGGTGAAAGACCACCTGGGCACCGGACATTAATCGTGCCAGGCTCGAAGTGTCGCGCAGGTCGCCCATAACGGGCGTCGCCTTAAGCTGCCGCAGCGCTTCAGCGTCACGCTCGCGGCGCACCAGCCCAGCCACCGACCAGCCTTCGGCTACGAGCTGCGCCACTAACGCCCGCCCCAGCGAGCCGCCCGCGCCGGTGACGGCGGCATGTCTGTCCATCACGGCTCCACAGGCCGCTGGGCAGCGGCACCGTAGCGCCGCCCTTTCCAGCGCACCCCGTTGCCTAGGGTATGGCGATAGGCCGAGTTGAGCAGAATGCCGATCAGCACCAGCCCACCCAGGGGAAAACTAACTAGGTATCCCAGCGGGAGGTTAATCAGCGGGCGCAGGAGGCGGCCGGCAGCAGCTAGCAGCAGCCATGAGACCGCCGCCAGTCCCAGGCCCATCACAGCAGTAGCACTTGGGTCGAGGCTCAGCTCGAGCACCGCCCATAAGCTCAAAGCTAGCGGCCCGCAGCAGACCAGCGCCACCACCGCAGTAGCGCCAAAGGTCTCGAGCGGGCCGTTACGCATGCCGAGAAAAGTGTTCTTCGACCACCCCTGCCAGATCTCGCCGAGCGAGGCGTACATCCTGACCTGGGCCAGCCTGGCGCCGTTTAGGGTAATAGTGTTGTGTCCCTGCTGGCGCAGGCGGTAAGACAGCTCATAATCTTCAAGCACGCTATCGCGCACAGCCCGGTGTCCGCCCACTTCATCGTAGGCCCGGCGAGAGATCAAGATGAACTGGCCGTTAGCCGGCCCAGCGGTTAGGTTCCAGGGCCTCCTGATACGCTGGAACATCTCGGCGAAGTAGTGCATAGCAAGAATTACCGACTGCACAGCACGCTCCCAGAAGCCGTGCAGGTCGTGGCTGGGCCACAAGGAGAAAAGCGCCGCTTTATGTTTTCGCGCACCCTGGTAAGCCGCGCTAAGAGCGCCCGGCGCCAAGCTCACATCGGCATCGACAAACAGCAGCCAGTCACCGCGCGCTACTTGAGCCCCCTGAAAGACCGCGAAGTTCTTGCCCGTCCAACCCTCAGCCAACGTCTCGCCTTGCACGATGCGCAGGCGCGGGTCACGCGCGGCAGCCTGAGCCAGGAGGATGGGGGTGGCATCGGTTGAGTTATCATCGATAGCAATGACTTCGAAGTTGGGGTAGTCCTGCCCGAGCAGCGCCGCTAAGGTAACTTTGAGATTGCGCTCCTCGTTGCGAGCTGGCACGATGACCGAGATCAGCGGCGCTCGGGACGGCGGGGGGGCCTGCTTAAGCAAGGGCGAGCGCTTAAAGAGCACGTAGAGTGAAATAACATAGCTTGCTAAGACTATGAAGACTACCAGGCCAAGAATGAGCATCAAGGGAGTCTAACTTAACCTAGGCGGCATAACAAGATGCCCCGGTGATTCTGCATCTTAGCCTGTCAGTAACCTCGTAGGGTGCGCTTGCGCACCGCTTTGGCCCGCGCCCCCTGGGCTGTGACCGCGAGCGCCCCTGGCGGGATCGCCTCGGCGGCCTACGGCCTCCTCGCGATGACAGGATGGGGGGGGCCAAGGGATTTTTCGAATGCCCTCTAGGGCAGGAGGTCATCGAGGGAGAGCGTTAGCGCTGGCCAAGCGGTAGGGGTAAGGCGGTCGCCGGAGCGCTTGGTTTGAACGCTTTGGTAGCCTTGAGGCGAAGGGTTGCTGAAGGTCGTTATCTGCCGCTGGAGCAGGTCAACGAGCCAGACTTCAACAACACCGGCACGGGCGTAGATGGGCATCTTAATGTTACGGTCGTACAGGAGCGAGGTGTCCGCGACCTCGATCACTAGCAAGGTGTCAGACGGCCCTGGGGGGCTTTCGGCGTAGAAATCCTGGCGCGGCTTGAGTATGGCGACGTCGGGTTCCGGTTCGCTCTGGTCGCTGAGCCGGAGGGGATCTTGAATGCTAATAATCACCTCGTCTCCAAGGCGTTGGGAGAAGAGGCGATTGAGCTTCTTGACGCAGGCCAGATGCCGGCTGCCGATAGGCGTCAGGTTGACGATCTCCCCTTCAATCAGCTCGACGCGGTCGTCCTCGTGGAGGATGCCTGCTTCGGCCATCTTGTAGTATTCGCCAACGGTAAAGGTACGCCGGGCTACCGCCATGCCGACCTCCTAGCCTCAGTATAGCCAGGCGCGCTATGCGGTGCTAAGGGCGTGCTAACGCTTTAGCTCCGGTGAGGCTCGAGCACCCACCGAATCCGCTCCGCCTCCGGCAACAGCTCGCCGCTTGAGGGGTCCACGCTCACTCGCCGGCCGTCTACCACCCGGGTGCGAATTGCGCCCCGCGCGTAAGCATTACCGTACAGGTGCGGCGCGTCAAACAGGCCGACCTTCACCGCTTGCTCCAGGGTCGCCGCGTCGGTCCAGGGATCACTAGCACCGGGCGCCGCTAGCTCGCGGACGGCCTCCAGAATGAGCCGCGCCTCGGCCACCAGCTCGTCCCGGCGCTGGCGCACCGCCGGGTCAGCGGCCATCTCCGGCAGCCCTTGGAGGGTGCTCCGAATGACGCCGTGGGCGATCTTACAGGCCTCGATGATCTCTGCGTCGTTGGCGGCGTGGTGGGCCTCAGAAAAGCACACCACATGCACGATGTCGGGCTGCAGCGCCATCTGGAGCATGATCGAGGCCGCCAGTTGCCCCTTGGCTAAATCGGGATCAGGCACGAAAAAGTGCAGCCCGGCCCGGGTCTCGGTGTAGCTGGTAAAGTCCGGGCCCTCCAGCGACCGGATGAGGTCACGCTTGGCCAGCATCTTGGCCAGGTCCATGCGGAAGTGCGTGTCCCGGGGGTTGTTGAACATGTACTGGGCAACATAATGCCGGACCCCGCAGGCTCGAGCGTTATATGCCCCCAGAAATGCTGCCGCCACGGCGACCGCGTCGGGAGCGTCGCGGAGGCTCCAGTGGTGGCTCTCATTCATCTCCACCGGCACACCCAGCCGGGCGTGATAGCGCATCAGCTCCTGAGCTTCGGGGATCGATTGGGTGAGCGGCCGCTGCGACCGTCCGTCCAAGCGGCTGTACCAGAAGAGCGGCACCGCACACCAGGCGTTGTTAATGGTCTCTACCAGCATCCGGCCCCACTGGAGCACGTCCTGCGTCCCTGAGTAGCAGCGCAGCAGCGGGTGGTTGCCGCGCCGGGCGGCGTCGCGGATGCGGCGCAGGTCGTCGGGGGTGCGCAGCGGCACGCCGCCGGCGCCGTCCTCCTGGGGGTCCATCTGGTGCGGCCGGAAGAAGAACTCCTGGGCGTTCTGGTCCGGGCCTAGCGAGATCACGTCCAGCACCCGCGCCTCGGCCAGCCGGGCGACGCCCGCAACGGTCGCCGCCACGGTAGGCTGGCCGTAGTGGTGGCGCAAAAGCGGATAAGGCCGCTGCTCGGCGATCCGCTCCACCAGCGTCTGGGCCAGCGACGCAGGGGCCGGGAGATACGGCCGGCCCTCCAGCCAGGCGGTGGTGGCCTCCGGCGGGCTCTCCTGGCTGAAGACCGCCTCGAAGAGGCCGATGGCCGCGGCCTCCCGGCAGACGGGCGGCGTCCCGCCAAAGATATAGCGCCGCCCTGCCAGCAGGCCCTCGGCCTCTAGCGACCGGCGGAGCTGCTCCAGCACCTGGCGCCCTGCCTCGGGCGTCAGCCGGTAGCTCACGGCCACGATGTCCGGATTCTCCGCCCTTACTGCCAGGATTAAGTCCTCTACCGAAATGGCCGGTCCCAGCATCCGGCAGCGGTAACCGTAAGCCTCCGCCTGATGCAAGAAGTTGACGATGCCACCGACGTGGACGCACTCCCCGAGGGCAGCGCCCAGTATGAAAGGTTTGGGACTGCTAGACCCCGACGATTGCTGCCGACTCCCGGGCACTGGCCATCCCCCCCTTCTCGACTAGGGCGCGGATGGCATCGGGTTCCAACCCGGCGAGACCGAGGCGCTCTACCGTCCGGCCATCGGCCCAATAGTCCACCGCGTGAACAGTGGAGGCCAGGGTGATGATGGCGTCCATGGTGGGCGTCAAGATGCCCAGGTGCCGCCCCAGCGACGCCATTGGGACCAGCCCGGCGGGCACATCCTCCGACAGATACCGCGTCTCCATCGAGGCTGGCGCCCGGATGCCGGCGTACCCCGCGTTGTCCAGCACCGCCTCCCACAGGTTCTGCCCGGTCGCGCCGTAAGCCATTTCTAACCACTCATGGGCGGTCATGACCTCGATACCCAGCGCCTGCCCAACCGCGACGCGCTCGGCATCCAGCGCCTCCATAACCCGCGCCACCGACGGGGTGATGCCGCCGTGGTAGTACTCGAACGCCCCATGGGTGTCTTCAATGCGGCCCGCGTTCAGGATGGTCGGCGCGGGGTGGAAGATGGCGCCCACATTGTCCAGGCCGGTTTTAAGCACGTTCGGTGCCGCCACGAACTGCGGAAACGCCACCACGACGCGCTCCAGGCAACTAGCGGTGTCGCCGGCCGGTAGGGCCGCGATGGGCACAGCGTTCTTGATGCGGAAGATGCGGGACATAGCCGGCCCCACGCTCCGGCTGGCAAAGATGAAGGTCTGGGCTTCGGCGACAATGGCCCGGCCTTGGCACCCGGCCTGCTCCAACACATGGGCGAACTCCAGCGCGCCACCGGTGCGGCCCGGATTCAAGAGCACCACCTGGCCGGAAGCTAAATGCGGCGCCATGGCGCGGGCGACCGCAGCATGGGCAAAGGCCGGAACGACCACCATGATAACGTCGGCGCCATCGATAGCCTTTCTCAGGTCGGTAGTGGCTTGCTCCAGCCGGGCAAAGCCCCGGACCTCGCCGTCCAGCTCGATGCCACCCCGAACACGGATGGGATAAAGCCGGTGGGCCCGGCGATTGTACAGCCGGGTGCGAAAGCCCTGGAGCGCCAAGTGGGCGGCCATGGCCTGGCCACCGTGGCCGGCGCCAACGACGGCGAATACCGTCCCGTGGCTGGTGCTCACGATGCTCTCCCTTCTCTTGAAAATCGGTATTCAAGTATACAAGTATTCGAGTATCCGAGTAGGGGGTCTCCCAGGCCCAACGACCCGGTTGGAGCATTACCGCTCACGGGCAGGCAACGGGCGCTCGTGCCGTACCTCACGCTGCCAGGCGACAGGGTCGGTGATGGCGGCAAACGCCCCTCGGCTGGCCAGGGCAGCAAGGGCTTCGGCCATAACTCGCCCCCGTTCGCGCGCTGCTAGAGGGGTTTCCGCCAGCAGCGTAATGTGGACGGGCACCGGCTGGGTTTGTTCAGGAGGCCGGTCCAGCCACTCCACGTGGTCGCCGTGCAGGATCGCTTTATAGGTGCGTAACATGCCCACTCCTCCATCCCAGGTGCCAAGGCTTCCCCCGGCATTGTACCCGGTCGATACCCCAGAATCTACCTGGCACCTAAAGATTCAGCAACTGGCCACCCTACCGCCACGGCTGAAGCCTACGGCCTGTCCGCCAAGACCAGTCTCACAAAGGCCAGCAGGCGGGGGAAGCGGCGCCAGCGCTTAGGATCAAGCCCTACCCGCCAGGCCCACTCCAGCCCTAAGCGGCGCGTCCAGCGCGGGGTGCGCTTAACCGTGCCAGAAAGCACATCCAGGGTGCCACCCACCCCGATCATCAGTGGCACGCCGAGCGCCCGGCGGTGCTGGTGCAAAAACAGCTCCTGCCCTTCGCCCAGGCCCGCCAGCAAGAGCTGAGCGCCACTTTCGGCAATGCGCCCGATCACTGTCGGTGTCTCGTCAGGGCCAAAGTAGCCGTGTTGGGTTCCGGCAATCCGCGTGCCGAAACGCTTCTGAACGACTGCCGCCGCCCTTTGAGCGACGCCGGGTTTAGCGCCCAGGAAATAGACGCTGAGCGCGCCGCCTCCTAGCTCGAGCACGCGCGTCACTACCTCGACACCGGGCACGCGCTCGGGCAGGGAGCACCCCCAGCGCCGCGCGGCCCACACCACACCCACGCCGTCAGCTACGGTTAGCTCCGCTTGGAGCAGAGCCTCTTTGAGGTCGGGGTTGGCCTCGGCCTGGACAATTAGCTCTGGATTGGTGGTAACCAAGAGCTTAGGCCTGGGGTCGTGAACTGCTTGCAGACACCACTGTGCGGCCTCTTCGAGCGTGACGGCGGCCACCCGGTAGCCAAGCAGCGGGACAACCGGGGGGTCGGCAGGGGCGTGGGACATCGCTTACAGCTTACAGCAGCCGGCTCAGCGGGGTTAGAGAACCTTTGGGGCGATCCAGGCGCCGGTTCTGGCCCCGTCATAGAGCGCCTCCATCACAGCGTTGCGATAGGCGGCCTCACGGGGGGTCACGAGCGGCACCGCGCTACCGGCCAGCGCGTCGAGAAATAGCTCAAAGGCATGCGGCTGCGGCTCAGGGAGAGCTTCCCAGGGCGTCTTACCGTCTGCCCCTGCAACGTGCTGGCTCTGGAAGTAGAGTTTGCCGTCTACCACGTGGGCATGACCTTCAGTGCCGCTCACTAACACCTTCACGGGATCGGCCAAGTCCACCCAGCCGGCCGCCAGGGTAGCGACAGCGCCGCCCTTGAACCGCAGCAGCCCCTCACCGGACTCGTCACAGCCTTCGTAGCGGCCCGTTACCACCTTGATCGAGGCCGTCACCGCCTCAACCTCGCCCAAGAGCCAGAGCAGGATATCCAGCGAGTGGGTGCCGAGGTCGCCAAAAGCGCCACAGCCAGCGACTTTAGGATCGGCCATCCAGCGCCACTCATGGTCGAACCAACCCCGCAGCGACCCGGCGTGGCAATTCGAGTGGCGAACGCGGGTGAGCTGACCGAAGTGCCCCTTGCTTAGCTGCTCTTTAAGGAAGCGGTGCGCGGGTTGACCGCGCATGAAGTAGCCGGTCTGAAACAGCACCCCGGCCTGCTCGATGGCTCGAGCCATGCGGTAGGCGTCCGCAGCAGCGTAGCCCAAGGGCTTCTCCACAAACAGGTGTTTCTTCGCCGCGGCGGCGGGTAGCACTAACTCTTCATGCCGGTCGGTTTCGGAGCAGACTACTACCGCCACCACCTCGGCGTCCGACCAGATATCGGCCAGCTCCACCACTTGGGCCGACAATTTTTCAGCCGCCCGGGCCGCTCGAGCCCGGTCGTGATCCCAGACGTACTTGACTTTGACTTCAGCCCGCCGCGACAGCCGGTTGATAAAGTCCGGGGTGTGGATATGAGCGGCCCCCACGAGCGCCAGGCTGATCATGGTCTCCCCTGCGGACGTTTAGCTGCGTAGGGTTCCCAGCCGGCGGCGCTGTCGGTGGCCCGCAGGATGAGCGCAAGCACCTCGCGGCTCTCCTCAACCGAGTGCAGCGGACGCTGACCGGCTAGCACGCAGTCGGCAAAGTAAGCCAGCTGCTCAGTAAAGGTCCGCACCGCTGGCAGCTCGATCCGCTCCGGTTCGGACGCGCCGAGCGGCAGGTAATAAAGCACATTGTTGGTGCCGAACAGTTCGCCCTGGTCGCCGATAAGGTGAATAGCATGAGTACCATGCGGCTTGGCGAAGGCCCAGCTAGTCAGAATCTCGCCGATGACCCCGTTCTCAAACAGCACCTGCACACTGGCGGTATCTTCCCCTTCGATCGCCTGGCGGTAGCGCCCAAAGGTAGCGCGCACCTGCGCCACCGGCGCGGCGGCAAAGTACATCAGGTTATAAGCGGCATGATAACCGGTATCGATCAGCTCCCCGCCGCCCTGGAGCTGCGATTTGCCGCGCCACGCCTCGGCAAAGTCGGCCTGGTTGATAAAGCAGTCCTGCGAGCGCAACCAGCGGAGTTGCCCAATGGCGCCGCTGACTAAGCGCTGCTTGATCTCACGCACCATGGGGGCAAAGAGCTGGTTGTGGCCGGGCATGAACACCAGCCCGGTGCCGCGGAGGGCGTTAACGATGGCGTCAGCCTGCTCTAAGCTGGTGCAGAGCGGTTTTTCGCAGAGAATGTGCTTGTTGGCGGCAACGGCGTCCAGTACCGCCACACCGTGCAGGTGATGAGGCAAGGCAATAATCACCGCATCGATCTCCCGGTAGTCAGCCAGCATCCTGCGCCAGTCGTGAAACAGCGCCGGGTTGTGGCCGAGCTGCTCGCTGCGCTGCTTAAGCTGCTCGTCCGAGACATCGCACAGGGCCGTGCAGACGAGCCTATCCGGGTGCGCCAGGATTCCTGCCGCATGGGCTTGCGAGATCCCGCCGGTACCGATGATGGCGAGCCGCAGTGGGGGGGTTGGTGTCATGCTTGCCTCCGAGAATCAGTAGTCAAGTATTCGAGTATTCGAGTAGGGGCGACCCCACGTGGTCGCCCGTTTTCATCCCTGGTGGTGAGCGATAGTTCATGGGCAATGCCTCCTATAGCCGATGGCGGACTTGCAGCTTAATCACGGCTGCCCGCCGGGCTGCCAGCTCACAACTGACGCGCCCGCTGTGCAGCTCGAGCGCTGCCTGGGGCCTACCGAGCAGATCGCAGCGCGTGGCGCCGGTCAGCTCGAGCCACCCCGAGCCGATGACTGCCCTCTGGGGCGCATCTGAGGCGTTCAGCAGCCGCACCGACAGGAACCACTCTTGCTGAGAGGTCTGACCCGCCGGACCAAACTCAAGGTGGAGCGTCTGAACCGGCTCCTCTGGCAGCGACAGCAGCGCCCCCTGGCTGGGCAGCACGGTCGAGTCGGCAGGCTCGCCGAGGTGTTGGACCAGAAGTTCTGCTTGTGCCGCCTCACGGCCCACGCGGTGCGCGTCCGCTTCGTTAAAAGGCCCGGCGTGCGGGCAGAGGCGGTAGCGGGCCACCACCTGTCCCGGCTGGTGCGCGCGGAAGTTGGTCTCCCAGTAGTTGTTGGTGACCCAGCCGAACAGGTATGGGCGGCCCAGGACGAACTCGCGCTGGTAATGCCCGAAGTGAAAATCGCCTAGCTGCACCATCGGGTTCTCGGGCATGGCGATGGTGATACCTTGCTGGTCGTTAGAGAAGTCCACCCAGTTTTGCACCGTGAAGTAGTCCCGGCAGACCCCAGGGAGCTGATCCACCTCGGGGATGATGGCCTGCGCGCCCACATCGATACGCGCAGTGGCCCCGGGCAGCTCGAACGGAAAGACGAGATAGGTGGCCTCGGGATGGTCGCTGAGGCCCAGTTGCCAGCGCGACACACATTCGATGTAGTCGCCATCAGCAGGCAGGCTAACCTCTTGCGTCAGCGGACCGGCGCAGCCGGGAGCCTCTATGGTCTGCACCACCGTAATCCCCAGCGGCGTGCTTCTCACCTGGTGGGCAAGGAGTCGGCTGGGAGCGCTGCGGCGCGCCCGCCAGCCCGGCCGCCAGCCCGACGGGATCTCCGCTAGCGGGGCCTCCCATGCCTGGTCGAACAAGAGCCGGCGCGGCCAGTCGTGAGCGGTATCCGCTACTTGCTCCTGCACGTACTGATGCAGGCGATACGGCGCGTTAGTATCCACCCACTCATGCTTAAGCCGCTTATCGTAAAGCGAGGCAATGCCCCCCCGCTCGCGATCAAAGGTGAGGCGGTAGCGGTGATTCTCTACCGTCGCATCCTCGCTAAGCCAGGCCGTAAGCTCGACTAGCGAGCGCCGCGGGACCACGGCGTAACCGAACCCCTCCACCGTAGTAGGCGGCAGCGCCCACTGGCTGGCCAGTTCGCGATCCTGATGGTGGCGGCCCGCCGTGGTATCGCTCGCCAGCCCGCGAGGATTGAGGGTAAAAGCCGGCACCGGGCCGCTCAGCATGCGCCGCCAGGGCATGGGGTTAAAGACTAACAGGTCGTCAGACTGCTTGGCGGTCGCTGTAGCGAGCCTATCGCGCTCCACCAGCTGCGCGAAGTCCGCCAGAGCGTCGCGCTGCAACAACCGGCTCAGGCTGCGGGCGGTATAGGCATAACTGGCCTTGTGGTACCACTGGCTGCGGGTGTCCTCGCTTTCCGGCTGCCGGATGGAGACGTCAGCCCCCCAGGTGTGCTCATCCCAGAGGTGCAGATTCCAGTAGGCAGCGTCGCGGTGCCGGGTGAAGGACTGCCGCGCCCAACGGCCCGCGCCGCCGAGAGCGGCAAAGAGGGCATCGGCGTGGCGCAGCGCCTCGCGGCTCCGGCGGTTGATGGCCACTTCGCGGGCCGAGCTAGCACAGCCAAAGTTCCAGAAGTCGGTCCAGTCGCCACGGAAGGTTCTAAGCTCGCTCAGGTAGGGCTTAACGGCCTCCCACCAGATGCGGGGCGTCGCCATGACCAGGCGCGGCTGCTTGCCCTGAGCGTTCCAAGTCTCGATAAACGGCGTAAAGTCGAAGACCGAGCCATTATCGCCATACGGGTGAATGCTCTGCAAGAGCAGGATCGGCAGCGGGTAGCCGATCTCCTGGAGGTAGGCTTGCAGGCGGGGCCAGCGCACGGCCTCAAACTCCTCAGCATTCCGGCCGATCCCTTCGCGCCAGCCTTTGTCGTACGGCCAGCCGTTGAAAACCGGCAGGCTGCGCCCGGACGGCCCCTGCCACCAGAACGGGTAGGGCCGGGGAGTCACGGGCCCGCCGAAGTGCGAGTTAATGGCCATCGTGAACCCCTCGATGCCGCAATCTAGCAGAACATCGACAAAGGGCCAGTTTACGCCGTTCACATCGCAGTGCATGGCGTGCTTGACGGTAAAGCCGTAATCGTCTCGCAGCGTGCGCACGAACTGCATCGACTCGATTAGCTGATCGGTGTCCACCAGTGGGGTCAGGTGCGCCAACATCCCAGTGATCTCGATCCGCCCAGCGCGCTCGAGCGCTTGCAGGCGCGCAATATCGCGGTCTGAGGCGTAGCGCAGCCAGGCTTGCAGCGTCGCCGTCGTCTCGACGGTCCAGCGGAAGGCCCCATCCCCCTCATGATCGGCATACCTGTCGGCTAGCCTTAGCGCCTCGTCGATAAAGCGGGTGGCTAGGTCCCAGAGGGTGGGCTGATCGACGGTGTAGCCGATATCGGTATGGCTGTGGTGGATCAGGTAGATGGTCTGGATCTCCGGCATACCGACTCCCGCGCCACCCCAAGTTCCTGCGACTCGCGCACCGGTCGTTCCTGCGACTCGCGCACCGGTCGTTCCTGCGACTCGCGCACGGTAGCGCTTAAGTCGCTAGACAACTGGACTAGTCCAATTTATACTGGCCTTATCCGCCTTGTCAACAAGGCCAACCATGCTCTGGCGCCGCACCACTCAGCCCATCCTGCCACCTCGCCACAGTCCGGCTCCCGCGGGGCGCTACGACCTGTACCCGGCCTATCCCCTGCCGGAGCGCAGTCATTCTGAAAGGCACCTGCAGCAGATCGGGCGCGGCTTTGCTGCGCTGGCCGAATGCTTGGCCGGGCACCCGCGGATCGTCATTGACGGCTATGGCGGCGTGCTCTGGCCGGTGTTTCGCGAGCGGCTGGAGCGAGCGTTGGTGGCATTAGAAGTAAAAGCTAGCTGGCTGACAGTTGACCAAGCCCTTAAGCCGGAAGCGGAGATAGCACGGTTAGTAGCGCCGTTCTTGGGCGATGACCCACTTTTCGGCACGCGCTTCACCGGGTCGCTCAAGGACTTCTTCGATCAGGCTAAGCTTAAGGCATTGCGTCCCGGCTCGGGGGTGAGCATCCTCTACGGCACCGGCGCCGCGCTGGCCGGTTGGAGTGAGGCGCTCCTGTTATACCTCGACGTGCCCAAGAACGAGATTCAGTACCGAGCACGCGCCGGTAGCATCGCTAACCTGGGCCGCAGCTCGGCAGACGACCCCAAAGTAATGTACAAACAGTGCTACTTTGTGGACTGGGTCGTGCTCAATCGACACAAAGCCGAGCTGCTGCCCCACCTCGACCTGATTGTTGACGCGCAGAACCCCGACGACCCCGCCTTTATGACCGGTGAGAGGCTACGCGCTGGGCTCGAGCGTATGGCGCACACCTTCTTCCGGGCGCGCCCCTGGTTTGAACCCGGCCCCTGGGGCGGTCAGTGGCTCAAAAAGACTATCCCTGCCCTAGCGCAAGACGCCCCCAACTACGCCTGGTCGTTCGAGCTGATCACCCCCGAAAACGGCCTGATTTTCGAGAGCGCGAGCCAAAGGCTGGAGGTCTCCTTTGATCTCCTGATGTATCAGAACCACCGCGCCGTCCTGGGTGATAGCGCCGAGCGCTTCGGTTACGACTTCCCCATCCGCTTCGACTATCTGGATACCTTTGAGGGCGGCAATCTCTCACTGCAATGCCACCCCCGAGCAGACTATATTCGCCAGTTTGGCGAGCGCTTCACGCAGGACGAAACCTATTACATCATGGACGCCAAACCTGGCGCGAAGGTCTATCTGGGATTTCGAGACGGTATCGACCCACAAGGCTTCGAGCAGGCGCTGTCTGGCTCGCTACCGCTGGAGGTCGAGGCCTTCGTGATGACCGTACCGGCACGCCAGCACGCGCTGTACCTGATTCCCAGCGGCACCATTCACTGCTCCGGCCAGGATGCGCTGGTGCTCGAAATCAGCGCCACGCCTTATATCTTCACCTTTAAGCTGTACGACTGGCTGCGACCCGACCTAGACGGACGGCCCCGGCCACTCAACGTTGCGCGGGCCATGGCCAACCTGGATTTCCAGCGCCAGGGCCAGCGTGTCCATCATGAGCTGATCTCGCAGCCACGCCTGCTCGTGTCAGGGCCGGGCTGGCAGGTAGTACATCTGCCTACTCACCAGGAGCACTTTTACGATGTACATCGCCTCGAATTCGATAAATGTCTGGAGGTTGCTACTGAAGGCTCCGTACACGTCCTCACGCTGGTAGCAGGCGAAGCCGTACTGCTAGAGACTGGGCCAGGCGCCCAGCAACTGTTCAGCTATGCCGAAACCTTCGTAGTGCCCGCCGCCGCCAACGCCTACCGCCTGACTAATCGGGGCGCTGTTCCCGCCAAGGTCATCAAAGCCTTTATCAAACCCGGACCCCAACCATGACCCGGCACGTCATCGCCATGGATGTCGGTGGGACCTCGCTCACGACCGGTCTCGTCCGGCAGGACGGCCAGCTAACTAACTTAAGCCGCACCGCCATCGACTCCTCCGGCACGGCGGAAGAGCTTCTGAGAGCTTTCACCGACGCGCTAAAGAGCTGTTTAGCGCGCGCTCAAGTGGCCCGGCTGACGCCGGTAGGAATCGGTATCGCTATCTGCGGGCCGTTTGACTATCAGCGCGGCATTAGCCTGATGCAAAACCTCGGCAAGTACGACCATCTCTACGGCGTCAACGTTAAGCAGGAGCTGCGCTACAGGCTGGCGCTGCCACCATCGTTACCCCTCGTGTTTGATGTCGATAGCTGGAGCTTTGCTCGCGGCCAAGCCTGGTTGGGCGCCGCCCGGCACTACCGCCGATTTATCGCTTTTACCATCGGCAGCGGCGTCGGTAGCGCGTTTGTGGTCGATGGTGAGGTGGTCGCGGACGGGCCGGGCGTGCCGCCGCTCGGTTGGATTAGCGGGCAGCCCTACCAAGACGGCATTCTCGATCATTACGTCGGGCGGCATCATCTGATCGCCCGCTATCAGGCGCTGACCGGGCTGAGGCTCGAGGTAGCGGAGATCGCCCAGCGGGCCCGCCAGGGCGAAGCGGAGGCGGCTAGCGTCTTTAGCGAGGTCGCAACAACGTTAGGCAACTTTATCCGCGAACGGCATGTCATCCCCTTTGGTGCCGAGTGCCTGGTGTTTGGCGGGCGGATCGCGCAATCGTTCGCCCTGCTGCGGCCGGCGCTAAGGCAAGCGCTAAAGGGGGTCTCCGGGCTCAAGGCTATCCTGGCTGTCAAGAACAGTGTGCGCAGCTCTTTGCAGGGGGTGACCAGGCTGGTTTTGATCTTACCTAGCGGTTGTCGGATAAGATAATTAACGTTTGGGCCGCGCCCGGTGCCGGCCAGCAAAGGATGCCCTATGACGCTTACCACTCCACAACGGCTCGAGCGGCTCAAGGTCCGCCTCGATGAGCTCCGGTTCTGGCTGGTCCGTGATCACCTAGACCTTACCCACTGGTCGTTTAACGGTCTGCCATTGGCGCTAGGCGCTCCCTGGCCCGAGCGGGGCGGCGTGCAGCAGTTAACCCACCCCGAAGTTGCTATTCCCGCAGCCTGGCCCCTTACTGAGACTAGGCTCGAGCTCGACGTCGGCGGTGAAAGCCTATTGACTGTCGCCTACGCCCGCAATCAAGAGCAGTTTGGTCTCGACCCTTACCATCAGCGTTTCCCCTTGCAGGCCGACACCTTTAGCCTCCAGCTCGAGCTGGTCGCCCGGCTTCCGTTTGGCGTCCCACATCCCGACCCGCGCCTGCGCTTAGCCCGTGCGGTATGGCTCGACACCACACTAGACAGCTACTGCCGCCTGCTCAGCCTGGTTCTCGAAACCGCCCACCGGCTCGCCGAGCAGGAGGTGGCACCAGTCTTGCTGCGCGCCGCCGAACGCTCGCTCACCATCCTCGACTGGCCTAGCCACACCCCAGACTACCTGCCTCGCTTACAGGGGAGCGACCTGTTTAATCGCCTGTGGCAAGCCCCGAGCGGCCTGAGCAGCCATCCGCCGGCCTTGAGCGAAGCTCAGCGCGACAGCGTAATATCGGCTCACGAACAGCTTAAGCGCGACCTGCGCGAGCTGCAAACCCGCTATCCGCCCCAGGGAAGGCTGCTCCTCTCGGGCCACGCCCATATCGACCTGGCCTGGCTGTGGCCGATTGAGGAGACGCGCCGCAAAGCGCAGCGGACCTTCTCTGGGATGCTGTCTCTGCTGGCACGCTACCCCGAGTTCACCTTCAACCAGTCGCATGCGCAGTACTACGCCTGGCTGGAAGAGGATGACCCGAATCTGCTAGCCGGCATCAAGGCTTATGCGCGAGCGGGCCGCTGGGAGCCGATCGGCGGCATGTGGGTTGAGCCTGACACCAACATGCCGACCGGCGAGTCGCTAGCGCGGCAGCTCCTGTACGGCCAGCGCTACTTTGAACAGCAGTTCGGCAGCCTGCACCGCGTCGGCTGGCTACCTGACTGCTTCGGCTTCGCCCCGGCGCTGCCGCAAATCTATAAACTAGCCGGTATCGACAGCTTCTTTACCACCAAGACCAATTGGAACGAGACCAACCGCTTCCCCTACGACCTGTTCTGGTGGGAAGGCCTCGACGGCACGCGCCTCTTGGCCCACACTTTCTTTAACCCTAAGGATGGCTATAACGGCCTTTTTGAGGCCGAGACGCTGCACGCGGTGTGGAGTCACTACCGTGGCAAGCAGCAGCATCCCGAAGGGCTCCTGACCCTCGGCTACGGCGACGGGGGTGGCGGGACGACCACCGAAATGCTCGAGCGCCAACGCGCTGCCGAAGTGCTACCGGCGCTGCCCCAGACCCGCTGGGGGCGAGTTGATGATTACTTTATGCGCCTCCACCAGACCGCCCAGACCGAACCGCTGCCGGTCTGGCTGGGCGAGATCTACCTCGAGCTGCACCGCGGCACCCTGAGCAGCCAGGGCCGCACCAAGCGCCTGCACCGCCAGGCCGAGCGCAGCCTGTTAGCCGCCGAAGTCATAACCGGCCTGCTCGCGCTGCAAGGCGGCGACCTCCCGACGCTGCAAGGCGGCGACCTCCCGACGCTGCAAGGCGGCGACCTCCCGACGCTGCAAGGCGGCGACCTCCCGACGCTGCAAGGCGGTAAGGCTCCGGGATCGCTCGAGCCCCTCTGGCGCGAGTTGCTCAAAAACCAGTTTCACGACATCCTACCGGGCTCCTCCATCGGCGAGGTCTACGCGCAGGCCGAGCGCGAGTTAGCCACGGTAACAGCCCAAGCCGAAGCCGTAGCGCGCGATGGGCTTCAGCAGCTAGCCGGTGCGGTAGCGCCCGGCGAGCACCCCGGCCTAGTGATCGTCAATCCAGAGCTTAGCGAGCGCCCTGTGCGGGCGAAGCTCAGCGAGGCCGTCCCCGGCGCGCAAGCGGTGGCTGGCGGCTATGTCATCAGCGACCGGCGCACCGTGCCCGGTCTGGCCGCCGCCGTACACTTAGACTTTACGCCGCTGGCCGGGCTAAGCGTCTCTCAGCGCCATCTGGAGAACGCCTTGGTGCGCGTGGAGCTAGCTGAAGATGGCACCCTGGCCCGGGTCTGGGACAAACGCGCCGGGCGCGAGGTGCTGGCTGGGCGCGGCAATCAGCTCTGGGCCTTTGTAGACAAGCCCCGTAACTGGGACGCTTGGGACATCGATGTGGACTATCGGGCACAAGGTCAGGAGCTTACCGACTTAGCCAGCCGCGAGGTTATCGAAGCCGGCCCCCATCGGGTCGCGGTGCGCCTAGTACGGCGCTTCCGCGCTAGCACGATTACCCAGGAGCTAAGGCTGTGGGCTAACTCGGCGCGCTTGGAGTTCGCCACTCACATCGCTTGGCACGAGCGGCACTGGCTCCTTAAGGCTCGCTTCCCAGTAGCGGTGCGCTCCGAGTACGCCACCTTTGAAACGGCCTACGGCGTAGTGCGGCGCCCTACCCACAGCAATACCTCCTGGGACGCCGCCCGCTTCGAGGTGGCCGGGCACCGCTTCGCCACTCTGAGCGAGCCCGGTTACGGGGTGGCCCTGTTAAATGACGGTCGCTACGGCCATCACGCTCTGCCCAGTGAACTCGGCCTCACGCTGTTGCGCTCGCCTGCGCTCCCCGACCCCTATGCCGATGAAGGTGAGCACCGCTTCCGCTATGCCATCTATCCTTACAGCGGTTCCTGGTTGGAGGGCGGCTTGCTGATGGAGGCCGAAGACCTTAATCAGCCGTTAAGGGCGTACCCGGTCGCAACAGCGCGCGAAACGGCCTGGCAACCGCTACGCCTGGAAGGGCTGCCGGTGGCACTGGGGGCACTCAAGGGTGCGGAAGACGGCCATGATCTGATCTTGCGCGTCTACGAGCCGCAAGGGGCGCGGGGAGGGCTTAAACTGACGCTGCCCGAGGGTTGGCAGCTAGCCGGTGAGGTCGATCTGCTCGAGCGTCCCCTGGCCGAGTCACCGGGCATCCGGCCATTTCAGGTCAAGACCTGGCGGCTCACCCGTACCCCATGACCCACCGCACCGGGTCATCGCGCAGGCAAGCGCTCGCGTAGCTGCCGCTTGAGGCGGGCCAAGATGGCGGCCATCCCGCGCAACCGCAGCGGCGAGATCACTGCGGCTAACCCCATCGCGGTGTAGAACTGCTCGGGGGTGTTAAGCACCTCCTCCGGGCTTAGGCCGCTGAGGCCCTCGCTCAAGATGCCGGCAAAGCCTCGGGTAGTCGGCGCCTCTGGCGGGGCGTGAAAATACAGCGTGACCCTGCCGCCTTGGATCTCGGTGGCCACAAAGAGCGGGGTCTGGCATTCATGCACCTGCTCCATAGCCTCGAGTCGCCCGGCTAGGTGCGGCGGCAGCGGGGCGACCTTGTTAGTGTAATCAAGCAGCAGCTGCAGCCTGAGCGGCTTGGGCGTCTGCTTGAACGCCTCCACGATGGCTTGCAGTTTAGAGGGTACGGCCATAGCGCCAGCATACGCGCTTGTCACCGGCTATGACGTGGTTTACGCAGCATGACTGGCGGTTTACACTACTCACGATGCAGCCCACCCGACCCTTTAGTCTGCTGGCCTCGGTCTATGACGCCATCATGAGCGATGTTGACTACGACGACTGGGGCCGCTTCATCTTAGCTACTGTCACGGCGCGGGGGTGGCAGGGCCGCCTGGCGCTCGACCTCGGTTGCGGCACCGGCAACTCCTCGTATCCCTTGCAGCGGCGCGGGCTGGAGGTGATCGGCGTAGATGCCTCAGCCGAGATGCTCGCCGTAGCGCAGCAGAAATACCCTGACATCCAGTTTTTGGAAGCCAACTTTACCGACTTCGAGCTGCCCTGGCCGGTAGACTTGGCGGTGTCGGTCTTTGATTCGCTCAACAACCTCCTCACACCGGAGGCCTTCTTGCTAACCGCCGAGCGGGTCTGGCACCACTTGACCCCCGGCGGCGCCTTCATGTTCGACGTCAACACCACCCCTGGCCTGCGCGAGCTGTGGGAGGGCAGCCGCGCCGAAGGCTGGGTCGGCGATATCTACTACCGCTGGGAGCATAGCTTCGATGAAGTTACCCAGCTTGCTAAGGTCGAAGCCTACTGCACAGACTCTGAGCGCGCCTTTACCGAAGTCCACTTCGAGCGCCCCTACGACCCGCCGGAGCTGCGGGTATTGCTGGCTAAAGCCGGCTTTACCGAGATCGAGATGCTCAGCTATCCCGACGGCACCCCCGCCAGCGAGGAGGAGCCGCGGGTGTGGGTACTGGCCCGCAAACCGTAGCACACCCCCTCTGGCACCCTTGGGGAAAAGCCCGGTACCATGGCGATCCTTTGGTTACGCCCTGCGGCTCGCTACTCTCACCATCACCTGAGCGTATAATCAGGGTTATGAAAGCCATCTTGCTATTGCTGGCTCTGGCGAGCTTTGCTCAGGCCGCCGATATCGGCATCTCCCCGCCCCGGCTGGAGCTCGTGGCCCAGCCCGGCGAAACCATCACAGCCACGGCTACGGTGTTGACCACCGCTGCCAGCGCACAGCAGATCGCTAGCGAACTCAGCGACTGGACGCTGGATTCTGCTGGCAACCTGGCCTTCTTCCCGGCGGGCAGCCTGCTGCATAGCGCCGCACCGTTCCTGGAGCTAGACGCCAGCGACTTTATCTTGCCGCCGGGCGGCTCACGCGAGGTACGCTTGGCCTTTACCGTGCCTGCCGAGGCCGAGGGCACCCTGCACGGCATGGTCTTTTTTACCGTGGTGCCACCCCCTGTCGAACTGCCCGGTGGAGGGGTGGGGGTAATGACCACCACCCGCGTCGGCCTGACCGTCTACGTGACGGTCGCTGGCACCGAACAACTCGGCTCGGAGCTGCTCGACTTCTATCAACTCGATGAGCGGACCCTGGCCGCGGTGGTGGTCAATACCGGCAACACCGTGATGCGGCTAAGCGGCACCATCGAGCTGCGCGATGAAGCGGGCCAGGTGGTACACCGGCTTGAAGTCCCGGATGTGCCGGTCTTGCGCGAGAGCGAGCGCGAGATAACCTTTACGCTGCCAGACGAGGTAAAGCCGGGCTTCTACGTGGCGCTGGCGCTGATTCAGGATAGCCGAGGCGGGCTGCTGGCCGGGGAGCTGCCCATCGAAGTGCCATGAAGCGCTGTGCCCTGCTGCTAGTAGCTCTGCTGGCGTGCGGCGCTGCTTATGCGCAACAAGGGCCAGGGCGATACGGCAACGTAAGATTCAGCCATTTACCTCCAGCGCCGGTGAGCTTCACCGTTACCCCAGCGGCCTATGCTGCGGCCCTGGCCTGTGCCGGGTGCAACTTTCTCCACCCTGATCCTGGGATGCCTGTCGTCCTGGAGGTCGAGGGGCGAAGTGCAAATCACCCCTATACGCTGGAGGTCTTTCACAGCGGCTTTAGCCTTGTCAGCCCCTTGCATCTCGAAGCGCGCCACACCGTGAGGTTGAGGGGCACCAGCGGGATCCTCTTCACCATCCCCTGGTTGCCTATTACCGAGGTCCCCAGGCAGCTCTTCACCCAAAGCCAGGTCACAGGGGACGTGTTGGTCACGGTTGAGTACCGCTTGCGCGTCACGGGGAACGAGCCGGCGGGAACCTTTACGGCCGGCGTGACCCATCGTATCCGCCAGAACGACTCGGTGGCGACGCACGATGTGCGCGTCGTTCTGCCGTCGTTTTTGACGCTGCGCCTGGTGGGCCAGCTCGCCCCTGGCCTCAGCCACACCGTGAGTTTTGATTATAGCCAGGCTACGTCGGCCTATCTGCACGCGGTTAGCTCCGGCACCCCGCTGGCAGTGACCAGCAGCAGCTTTGAACGTATCGAAATCAGCACCAACCATCCGACCGGCTTTACCGTAACCGTGATAGTGAGTGAAACGCCGCTGCGAGACCGCCTGCGGCTATTAGGCGCGCCCGCCCATGGCCGGCGCCTTAGTAGCAGCGGGCCGACTAACGGCTTTGTCACTTTGTTCACCGCCGGCGACTTTGGCCTAGTAGTGGACGGCGGCGAAACGCCGGGGCTGTACACCTTCACTGTGACCTACGAGGCGGGGCGCAACCCTTAAGGCGCCAGCACCCGGAAGCGCAGCTCCTGCTGGTAAACCCTGCCGTCAGCCGTGACAGCCTGCACACTGAGGGTATAGACGGCGTCCGCAGCGTCGTTAGGGATAGCCAGGGTGCCAGCCCAGCGGCCCGGCGTTTCTTCCACGAGCGATACCGCAGTACCAAAGGGTTGGGTGAAACTTACCGCACTAGCCTCAAAGTAGGTCACTACACTCACCGTCAGCACCCCACCCGGACGCACCGGCGCGTCGCTGGTCAGCTCGAGCACGGGGGCCGCGGCGTCGATCACAAGCTGCCCCCGGCGGGTGGCTTCGGCCTCTCCGGCACGCACCACCACGGTAAAGCCATAGACGCCCGGCGCGGCGATAAGCGGCACCACCACGCGACCGGACCAGATGCCCTGCTCGATCGGCTCGAGGTCGTGGGTGGCGTCTGGGGTTACTACCTGCACGCTGTCGGCCTCGCCCTGCACCACTACTTGCACCAGCGGCGCGGCGCCGGGGGGCAGGCGCTCCGCCTCAACCGCGATGCTGCGGATGCGCAGGGCACGGGGCACAAAGGGCTGCGGCCGGACCGGCTGCACCAAGAAAGTTACCTCGGTCGGCAGGCCGGGCTGAAGCTGCCAGGTCTGCTGCGCCTCCCCTACCACCGTGGCCCCCAGGGGCAGCTCAACGAGCCGCACCGCCACCGGGCCGGGCAACAGGCCGCGCACCTGAAAGCTCCCAGTTTCATCAGTAGCGACTAAGCGGCGCAGCCCTTCGGCATCGGTCAGCAGCAGCCGCGCCGCCACGCCGCGGAGCGGTTGATCCGGCAGGCCGTCCCCGTCACGATCTTCTAGCACCAATCCGCTCAGCGCAGTGGTAGCGACCGCCGTCAACGTCACGGTGGTCACCGCTTGCACCTCAATCTCCACCTCAAGGCTGGGTTCTAGCAAGCGGTAGGCGATCGGCAGCGTGGCCAGCTCAACCGCTAAGTGGTAGCGGCCCGGCGGCAGCTCGGCGCGGAAGCGCCCGGCTGCATCGCTCGCGAGGCGGTAGCGCCCCAGCGTGACGATCACGCCTGGCAGCGGCCGGTCGCCAACCTGCACCAGCCCATCCAGCACGCCCAGGCGTCGGCCACCGGCAGCCGTCACCAGTGCGGGCGGAACCTCCACGGCAAAGGCGTAGCCCCCGCTCAGGCGCAGCCCGAGCGACCAACGGTCGGCCAGAGCAGGCGCATAGCTGTAAGCCAGCGAGGCGCTCAGGCCGACGCGCCACGGCCCCTGGCGATAGCTCAGCGCAGCGCCAGCACCCAAGGCTTGCTCGCCGATGTTCCAACCGCCGCTCAGGGCCAAGGTAACCGGCGACAGGGTGAGTTGATAGAGCAGGCCGACGTTTCCGTCAAGCCGCGCCACCCCTGGATAGTAGGTCAGGCGCGCCCTCAGATTGAGATGGTCCTCAGCGCTGCGCGTCCAACTGCCATCAAGCTCAAGCCCCAACCCTACGGCATTGTGACGCAGCCCGAAGGCCAGCGCGTGCCAGCCGCCCGCCACTTGAGCCTGATAAGCCAGCCGGACAAAGCTCTCGGCGCCGAGCTGGGCGCTTAGCCGCAGAGGTCCGGAGAGCGCCGCGCTGAGGCCGATCCGCCCCCCCAGGCGGGCCTCCGGCGCCAGCGGCACGGTGGCGTCGCCATAAACGGTCAGCTCGCCCTGGCGATAGTCGGCCCTAGCAGTTAGCCGCGCCGCCCGCTGGCCCAGCCCCTGGGCTTCAAGACCGGCCCGCAAGTGGCCGGGGAGGCCGTCGGCCTCACCAGCTACAGCGACACCGAAAGCCCCTTGGCGGTAGTCTAGCTCCGCTGTGAGGCTTCCCGCTAGCAGCTCGGCCCGCAACCGGGCCAGCGGCAGACCCGCGCTCAGCCCCAGCGCCGCCGCCACGCTGTAGCCGGGGGGCGTCAGCGCTCCGGCAATCGCAGCGGCAAAGCGCTCCTCCCCAATCCCGCCGAGCGCCGCGGCCACCCCCCACCCCTCCTGCTGCCAGCTCCCCGCCACACCGAAATCAGTAGGCAGGTTAAGGCGGAAGGGGTCGCGCCAACCGCCACCTAAGCGGAGGCTTAAGCCGTTAAGCGCCACTTCGGCAAACGAGCGCTGCCACCCCGGCATGGCCAGTTTGGCCTCCAGCGTGCTGAAGTCCGACAGCGGCCCCTCGAGACTCAACCCCGCTCCCCAGCCGCCGTTAAGCTCGAGCCCGGCAGTAAGCTCGGCGCTTAGGCGGAGCGGCTCCGGCGGCGGCGCACCAAAACGGATTACGTTCACTGTGCGCCGCAGCTCTACCCCACGCTCGTTCGTTAGCTCGAGCGTGTAGAAGCCGTCCGCGGGGACCGTTAAGCTCTTTTCCCGGCGCTCGCCCGGCGCCAGGCTGAGCGCATGCCGCGCTAGCAGCTCGGTGCCGCGCAGCAAGCGCAGCTCAGCTCGGTCCGGATTGTTGCCGCGGTTGGTAACCACCACTGTGAAACCGTCGGGGGTGAGCGTCACCTCGCGCGGCGCGTCTAACTGGAGGTCAAGCAGCTCGCTAACGGTCAAGGCTACCGCGCTCTGGCGGCGCTCGGTCGGGGTTAATACCGTCAGGGTAAGGGTTTCGCTGATGAAGGCCAGCGCGTCAGCGGGGACTTCCACGGTCACAGCTACCGGCGCACTGCGGCCCGGCGCAAGCTGCACCGTCCCCGGCTGCCGCAGGATGCGCCAGCCGCTAGCTGACTCAGCGCTGACCTCAACCGTCAGGGGGTCTGCCGCCTCCAGCCGAAAGACTAACGTCACGAACTCGCCGGGGGCGGCCAAGCGGTCCGGGGGCGCCAGGATAGTTAGCGCTTGCGCTTGCGCAAGTAGCGCCAGGAAGAGGATGAGACCGGCCCGTAGCACTTAAGGCTAGTCTATACTGTGCGCGGCTAAGCTCGAACACCTCAGCATAACAGCAACACGCTGTAGGTAGTGGGTTGTGGGAAAAGCCCAACCGACTGCCTGCTGCCAAGCGCCCACTGCCCGCTACTTTTCTACCTGACCAGCTCCATCTCAGCCGCCGGGTAAGAGCCGAGGAACTTGACAAAAGCCGCCTTGCGCATCAGCCCGGCCAGAGCCGCCTGCACGTTGGCGTCCTCAATATGCCCCTCGATGTCGATATAGAACAGGTAGCTCCAGGGCTTGTCACGCCGGGGCCGTGACTCGAGCTTGGTCATATTGACCTCGGCCCTTAAAAACTCTTCCAGGCAGCGCACCAGGTCGCCGGGGCGGTGGCGCGTGGCCAGTACCAAGCTGGACTTGTGTTTGCCGCTGCCGCGCGGCGCCTCATCAACGCCCAGGATAAAGAAGCGGG
>JAGXSJ010000115.1 GCA_018333895.1 Truepera sp. | reverse complement strand
CCCTACCTCAGTGGCCGCGCTAACCTAGCGCTGCACGCCAGGCTAGCCGGAGGTGTGAGCGAAGGGCGCATCGCCGAAGTGTTGCGGCTGCTAGAGCTAGAGACCTCAGCCGAGCGCAAGGTCGGCGTTTATAGCCTAGGGATGCGGCAGCGCCTAGGCGTAGCCGCCGCGCTGCTGACCCAGCCGGAGGTGCTGATTTTGGACGAGCCGGCCAGCGGCATGGACCCCTTAAGCCTGCACGTGGTGCACCGCGTGCTGCGCGAGGCGGCAAGCATGGGCACCGCCGTGCTGCTGTCAACGCACCACCTCGACGAAGTAGCCGCCTACTGCTCGCGGGTCGCTATCCTGGAAGAGGGGCAGCTGATCGACGAGGTTAACCTGCTCGACCGTCGCGACCGTTATCGCGCCCAGGTCTCGGATGTCAGGCGGGCTCAACTGGCCTTAAAGACTCAGCCGTTTATCCGCCACGCCGGCACCCGCGGCGACGAGGTAGTTTTCATCCTGGAAGACTCGGCGGCCCTCGGCCGGGTAGCGGGTGCTCTGGTCGCAGCGGGGGTAGAACTGCTGGGCTTAGCACGCGACAACTTTGACCTGCGGGCCTACTACCGCGAGCGGGTCAGCGCTAAGCGAGGCGTCGCGCCGGAGGAAGTCGCGTGAGGGCGCTGCTGAGTATCGAGTTCGGCAAGCTCTTACGGCTGAGCAGCCTGCGCTTTAGTCTGGTGCTGCTGGCGCTGTTCCCGGCAATCTGGGCCTTCGCCCCCGGGGTAGCTGAGATCTACGGCTTTTTCGTCATCTCGGCCTATCAGGTGCCAGCGCTAGCGCTGTTGACCACCATGGAGTTTTTGCTGCCACTCCTAGTAGCCATCGCCAGCGCCGAGCTGCTGGGGCTCGAGCGCACCTTCGGGACCATCTCCACCGTGCTGCTGCGCCCGGTCACACGCTCGCAATTTATCGCCGCCAAGCTCATCGTCGCTACCGTTTACCCCTTCCTGCTGCTGGCGTTCATGCTGGCAGTTGGGCTTATCTCGGGCTTCCCTTTTGGTTACGGTAGCTTCCTGGGCGGCACCGGCCTCGGCGCAGGCGGCCTGCCGGGCGAGGGGCTCATCACACCGGGAGCGGCGCTGCTCGAGCTGCTGCGCGGCTACCTGATCGCAGCCTGTAGCCTGGTGCCGATCAGCCTGCTGGCACTGCTGTTTACGGTCGCGTGGATGAACGCCGCCGGCGGGGCACTGGCTACCTTGGGGGTGCTGATCACCATGCAGCTGATGGTGGTCTTCCCGGGGCTCGAGCGCTTCCTGTTGAGCGCACAGTTGAGCGCTTACGTGCAGCCGGTAGCCGACTTGGGTTGGGTGCTGGCATTGCTGGCTGTCTACTCTGCGGCCTTCGCCGCTACTGCGGTGGTCCTCTTTGAACGGAAGGACTTCTGATGTGGCGCCTCTGGCTGCTCGGCGCAGCCCTGTTAGCAAGCCCGGCCCTGGCTATTTCCTACACTGTTCAGGTCGCTGCGCTCTCTGACCAACAGGCCGCCATCGAGCTGCGCCGCCGCCTCATAGCCGAGGGTTACGAAGCCTACCTGGTCAGCGTGCAGACTGAGCAGGGGGTGATTTTCCGCTTGCGCGTCGGTGCCTTTGCCAACCGCGCCGCCGCGGTCAGCTTCGCTGGCCGCATGCCCCCCCTGGGCGGTGCCACACCGGTACCGGCCTTAGCCGAAGATATCCCGGCCGGGTTGTTCCCACTCAAGCCCCAGCTCATCGCCAGCTACCCCTATCGCGAGCTCTCTATCATTCCCTGGGCCGAAGGCCGGGCTATCCGCTTTCAGGCTGAAACAGAGGTCGGCCCTACTGACGCTGAGCACCGGGTGCTACGCGCCGATCTGGTCGGAAAGCCGTTTCGGGCCTGGCGCGCCCAGCCCCAAGCCGACTCCTGGCTGACTAGGGTCTACAACTTCCCGCTCTGGCCCGCCAATCATCGCGACCTGCCGGCCGAAGCCCGCGCGGCCTTTGAGCGCGACGTGCTGACTGCGTTAGCCGGTAATCTCGGTTTGAGCATGGCAGCCATCGAAACCTTCGTCATCCGCCAGGACGAAGTCCCCTTTGTGGTGCGCGCCGAGCGGCGCCATCTCTACAGCGACGAGGCTATCCCCTATCCCGCGCTGGGCATTCCACCCCCTGGCATCATGCCCCACGCAGGGCCCGAACTGACCTGGCTCGGCCAGAGCCCTCCCGAGGGCTTCCCCACCGGCATCGCGGCGCCGGTTTTTCACCCTTACTCGGTGCTCGGCATGCGCCCTGCGGATACTCGCAGGGCCGAAAACCTCCCCCGCCTGGAGGGATTACAGCTTACCGGGAACGGCTGGCGCGCTCAGGCTGACGGCGGCTTTACCCGCATCACCGATTTTGCCAGCGGCAAGAGCTTCCGAGCCATCGCCGGCTTCCCGATCTGGGTTTTTGAAGAGTTCTTGCTGGTCTATCTCAATAATCAGCTCGATCTTTACCTGCTCCTCCCGCCGCAACCCGATCCGTAGCAACCGCACGGCTCGAGCGGTACGCCGAGGAGTAGGGGCGAACCTTGTGTTCGCCCCTACTTGAAGGCTCGCATACTTGACTACTGATTTAACGCCCAGGCCTCTTTAGCGCCGCAAAATCTCCAGCGCGTCTTTGGGGCACATGGTAATGCACAGCCCGCACCCCTTGCACCGCAGTGGCGAAATCCTGATCATCTTGGCCTTGCCGTTAAGCCGGACCAGCTCTAAGGCATTGGGCTCAGGGCAGGAGGGAACACAAACGCCACAACCGTCACACCGGCCTTCCTTTACGCTCGCTGCGTAGTACATGTTACCTCCCGGCGCCCATCTACCAGCGCTGCTTCGTTCGACATCGCTTTAACCAGCTCATAGGCCTTGGAAATAGCGGTCATATTCTTGCCTAGCAGCTCTTGCAGCTTGGAGTATTTCCGCTTGAGCACGTCGTCCAGAGCGGCAGTGGTCCCCGAAGCGATGAACTTGGCGCCGCCAAAGCGCTGCGCGATAGCCTTTTCCAACCCGGCCAGCGTGACGACGTCAGTAGCCCCGACCAGACCGCCTAGCAAGACCATATTGGTAGCCAACTCGGTGTCGGCTACTTCGAGCGCAATCTCAGAGGCCGGCACGTAGAGCACCGTAACGTTCAGCTTGGCCATGGTTTGGGCATCTTCTGCCGAGAGCAGCGGCTGCGCGGAGTTAATGATGAGTAACCCACTCTGGCGCAAGCCCTCGTAGAAGGGCATGGTGTAGCACTTGCCCTTGGTAATCACCTCGGGGTGAAAGACCATGATAGCGTGGGGATGACCTACTTCGCCTTTTTCATAGACCTTTTGCGAGGAGATGCGGACGTAGCTCTCGGTGGGAGCCAGCCGCTTCTCCGCTCCGAAGAACGGAATCACGATGCCGTAATTGCCATCATTGACCGCCGCCATCCCGAGCAGGTTGGCCGCCGTGACCATACCCTGCCCCCCGAGCCCCGACATCCTGACATCAAGCTTCATGACTGAACCTTCTCAGCTTTGGGCTTCTTCTCTAAAGACTCGATTAGCGCCTGGGCCTCCGGGGTCATGTATTCGGTGATCTCGGTATCTTTGGACTTCTCTAAGGTCTCGTCTGGGGCAAACTTATAGTTGGTGTTGCAGGGGCAGAAGATCTGCACATAAGTCGGACCGACCTCCCTGGCTACCAGCACGGCCCGCCGCACCATCTGCCCAAGCCGCCTGGCTCGAGCTGGGGTAACGGTGGCAACATAAGCGCAGTTGGCCACCTTGGCTACTTCATGGAAGGGCATTTTAGGGAACTTCTTGCCCAGCGGGGCCATGTTGACTATCATTCCCTGCCGCGTCATGCCGCTCTCTTGCCCCCCAGTGTTGGAATACCCTTCGTTATCGAGCATGATGGTGGTGAACTTCTCCTGCCTAAACCAGGAGTGCATAGTGGGAGAGAGTCCGATATCGGCCACCCCACCGTCTCCAGCTACTACCACCACATCCTTGTTCTTCTCTGGGTATCTCAGCCGCAAGGCCCGCTTGAGCCCGCTAGCCACCGCGTTCTGGTTGCCGAAGAGCGCATGCACATTATGCATAGCCAGCTGGGGCATGAGGATAGAGTTACAGCCGGTAGTGCCAACAATCACAGTGTTCTCCGGATTGGGCAGCGAGGCCGCAATCAGTCTGATCGATAGGCCCAGACCGCACCCAGCACACAGCGGGTGCTCCTCGATAAGCTCCTTGAAAGTTCCTAGGTCCTTGACCGACAGGTCTCTACCAAAGGGACCATCTTCTACCAGGTCTTGGTACTCCTGGGGCAGGATCTTCTCATAGCCGGGCGATACTCTAAGCGCTTCCATGTTACCCCCTTGCTGCTACCAGCGGCCGCGTTAAACCTAGGTGGCCGCCGCGTTCGGCGAGTAGCTTCTTGGTCTCGGTCACGATTACCTCCGGGGGCATAGTCATGCCGCCAAACACCCTCGGCCCGCCGAAGATCTTGGCGTTGTCACTTACCCTCGACTTGATCTCTCTGGCCAGCCAGCCGGTGATGTTGTGCTCCGGAACGATGATGGTTCGCGCACGCGCGGCCGCCGCAATAACCTCTTGGTCGGGGAACGGCCGGATCACCTTGATCTTCGCCAAGCCAATATCGATCCCCTCCTCGCGCAGCCTCTCCATGGCCACCCTGGCCTGGGCGGCAGCGGTGCCAGAAGTCATAAACAGCACCTCGGCCTCGGGATGGATAACCTCCACCGAGCTGCCCAGATACTTGGCGATATACTTGCGGGACCGCTCGGCGGCAGCGCGAACCTCCTGCTGCCAACTAGCATGAGCGTTATAGCTGATGTAGTTGCTCTTCATGACGAAGGGGTCTTTCATGTGCCTGACCGGGACCGTCTCCATATCCATGGTCACTACCGGCGAGACCGACGGATCATACGGGGGGAGCGCCTCGTCCTCGGGGGGCAGCTCGACAATCTCCCGCGTGTGGGTGACAAAGAAGCCGTCAACACACACCCCTACCGGCAGATGGACATCGGGCTGCTCGGCCACGATAAAAGCCTTCAAGATCATGTCGAAGAACTCCTGCGGATCCTCGGCATGGAAGATCAGCATGCCGGTGTCGGCCAACCAGCCGATTTCGATATTATCCGGCTGGATGGTCAGGGGCGCGTTCACCCCTCTGGTCATGAAGGCGCATACTATGGGCAGCCGTTCCCCGGCCCAGCAGGGAAACATCTCAAAGGCGCGCAACGTTCCTGGCCCGCAGGTAGCGGTGAAGACGCGCACGCCACCCATCGCCGCCCCAGCAACAGCCGACATGACGTTAAATTCATCCTCGCCACGATAGTAGTCCTTGATATAACCCTGAGCGTAAAGGTCTCCCATAACATGGGCAGCCTCGCTTTGGGGCGTCACCGGGTAGACCACTACTACATCGACGTTGGCTCGCTTTATCGCCTCGCCGACCGCCTCGTTGCCGATTAGGAACTTCTTTTCGCGCGGCGCCTCGAAAAAGATGCGCTCTGGGCTGACTATTTTTTGGGCTGGCATAACTACCCCTACCCCTTCTTGATCTTTCTGATGGTCTCGGTTAGCTCCCGCACCTCGGCGGCGTGAACGTCTCTGAGAGTGATCATGGCATCCTCATGACCTCTTTGGCCGCACAGCGCGATGGTGTAGCAATCCGTTCCCGCCCTGATGATCTTCAGGGCTAAGTTGGCAAAATGACAGTGCACCCCGGCAAAGACGCAGACATCGATCTCGTTGTGCCAGATCGTCAGGTTGGGGTGATTGGGGTTTATTTCAACCGCAGGATTGATCATTGGATACTTCGGACGATAATCGGGCATCGGGATGATCTTCATGCCCGGCACCTCGGCCACTAGCTCCAGCAGCGCTGTAGCTTTGGCGACCGCCGACTCGGACCAGGCCCACAGCACCAGCGGACCGGGGAACAGTGTCGGGTTCTTAGCGGCCAGCAGCTTCTTGGCGATCTCTTCACGCGCCAGCTCTTCTGGGACAATACTCCCCTCGATCAACCCCTGCTTTTCATCGGGCAGCACTATCCCCATCGCCGCCGCCGACGGCGAAAGATAGGTCTCTGGCCCGGTGCGCACTTTATAATCGTGTCTATAGCCTAGCAATGTACTCATCTAGTACCCTTTCCAAGCCTGGTCGTCCGCGCTGCGCAGCTACAGCTTGTCTCTACCATACTTATTCAACAACGCCTTGAGCAGGGTCAGATGTCCCAGGAGCGCGGTGGCTCATTGCCAATCGCAACGAGCTTGCCGAGGCGGCTTGTTAGTACAAGCCACCGCTGGTGGACTTGCCCTGCCTGCTATAAGGCTGTCGCTTAGCAACTTGCCGAATGTAATGGTTGGTTTTAGACAGCTAGCCTTTTTACACCAAGGCGATCAACGTCATTAATCTGACGATGGCTGCGGGGCTTTGAGCCAGGCACTCATCCTCTGACCCACCCAGAACAACCGCGCCGCTATCTGACGCATGGGCAGCATCACCCCATATTTAGGCCTCAGCAACAGCGGCATGGTTACATCATGGGTGCCAAATTTACGCTTGTAGTCGGCTAGCCCTGCCAAATCATAGGTATGCATGCCCTTGCGCTTGGCTTGCTGCATGGCATACCAGTCCACCAGTTCGTTCGGTCGCCAGTGGTTCTCCTGATCTTTGCCCCTCTCGCCCGGTTCTCATCTTAGTCCAAGGCCGCCCTTGACAAGATGACCCCCCTGGCAGCGCATCCTGGTACTTAATGATAGAAAAGTCACACGGCATCGCTGTTAATGCTTTTCACACAACTCAACCGTAAAGTGCCCCACGAGGGCAGCTGGTCTGTGGAGGCGTTGATGTCCGCTACATCCATACCTAATCGCTGCCAAGGCCACCGCAGCTCACCATCTACAACCCACAAACTCACGCCTTTAGGGGGTCCTTGACCCAACGCTCCCTTGTACTCATCCAACAATTAGAGAGGATCCCGCATGAAACCTAACAATCGATCCCTGGGGAGGGTGGCGATTGACAAACACTCAACACAGCTACGCTTCTACCTGCTCCTGATCATCAGCATACTGCTCCTCGCCGCCTGTTCCCGTACCCTCGACGCTCCACCAAATATCCCCCCACCCGCGCCAGCCTGGCAAAGCGATGACGTCGGTCAGGTCGGCATACCGGGAGACACCGACTTCATTAACCAACAGCATGCCGTGGTGCGGGGGTCGGGCGAGGATATCTGGGGAAGTGCTGATAGTTTTCACTTCGCCTATCAGCCACTCCGGGGTGACAGCGCAATCACAGCCCGCGTAGTATCGATCGACAACACCCACCAGTGGGCCAAGGCCGGAGTCATGATCCGCGAGCAGCTCACCCCGAACTCCAAGCACGCCCTGGTCGCCTTGACGCCCCTGGGCATCGTTGAGTTCAATTGGCGGCCAGAAACCGGCGGCCTGACCAGCAACTCGGGCAATCGGCAGGTCGGCGTTAGCCCGCGCTGGGTCAGGCTGGTTCGGCAAGGCAATACCTTCTCCAGTTATGAGTCGGCAGACGGTGTGGCGTGGCAACTAGTTGCCAGCACCGAAATCGTCATGGCCGAACAGGTCTATGTCGGCCTGGCCGTAACAAGTCGCAGCAACTCCCAGATCGCTCTGGGTGAGTTAGAACAGATAAATGTGCAAGCACTCCCGGATACGGACCCCGACCCTGATCCTGATCCCAACCCGGAGCCCATGATCCGGGTGGCTTACGATCCAGATTATAGCGACTTTCCCAATCCTGAGCGAGGGTTCTATAGTTACATTAACCTGCTCACCGGGCGTGACTTCTCGGGCCTAGCCGCTCAGGGTCTAACCTTAGGCCATGCTTATGTCAGGTTAGATAACTACCGCTATCAACCCCTCCCCGAGCATCTGCTGACCAACCTTCGCCAGGGGTTCGCGGCAGCGCGCAGTGCCGGAATCAAGGTGATTCTCAGGTTCTCTTACAACTTCGGGTTCGTTAGCGATGCCCCCTTGAACAATGTCCTTCAGCATATCGACCAACTTGCGCCGCTGCTGCGCGAGAATCAAGATGTCATTGCCGTCTTGCAGGCCGGTTTCATCGGGGCCTGGGGCGAGTGGCACGGCAGTACCTACGGCTTAACAGCGCTAGCTAGTCGTGAAGCTATCACCAATGCCTTGCTTCAGGCTCTCCCCCCCTCGCGCATGATTCAAATCCGATATCCTCGCTATGTCAGGGACCTCCACCCCACTCCGCTCAGGTCAGATCAGGCGTTCACTATCAGTAACCAGGCTAGAACTGGCCATCACAACGATTGTTTGCTGACCAATGCTTCGGACGCCGGAACCTACCTCTCCGAGCAAGACCGCTGGTATGCTGAGCAGATCAGCCAGTTCACTGTCATCGGCGGCGAGACTTGCGACCTTGGGGGGTTGTCTGAACGTAACCACTGCTCAAATTTCTTGGCGGAGCTTGACCGTTTCAACTGGGATTACCTTAATCACGAATTCTGGAGGCCGCTAATAGATCAATTAAGAGCCCAAGGCTGTTATCCAGAGATCAGGCAGCGCCTTGGCTACCGCTTGCGATTAATCGAGGCGGCTATTTCAAGACAGACCTCTCAAGGGGGGAGTCTGTCCCTAGAGTTGCGGATGACCAACGATGGCTTTGGCAAGGTCTACAATCCACGGCCTATGGAAGTGGTTCTGCGGCATACCGGGACTCGCTCGGAGCACGTTATCAGGCTAACTGACGACGCCAGGACGCTCCTGCCGCTCTCAGGGGAGACTCGCCATCTGGCTTTCAACGTGGCACTTCCCAACAGTGTGGCTGTCGGCTCGTACGAAGTATTTCTGCGCCTGCCGGACCCAGCCCCGTTACTCAACCCAAGAGCCCAGTACAGCATCCGCCTCGCCAACGCTGGCACCTGGGAAGCCTCCAGCGGCTACAATGCGCTTCGCCTAACCGTTGCAGTGACTCCTTAAGAATCGAGTCTTAACCCGTTTCGCCAGCCCTTTACGGGGTCTACGGTACGGGTGGACTATCTTAAGCCAAAGCGCCAGTGCCGTTGCTTACCGTCTACCGCGACGATCCAGCCGCCGTCGCCGGTGAGCTGGGGATCGACATGGTGCATACCGTCAGCATTCCAGCCGGAGCCGCTAGCTTCTATAACGGGCACTGTTAGCGCTAGGCGCTCCACATAACTGGTCGTAGTTAGCTCCTCAATGGCAAAGGCCCATAATCGACTACCGTAGATCGGATAACGGTCCTGCACAAACTTATAGATGTTGCCTCCGGCCTTGGTGATACGCCCTCCCTTGCGGCCAATATCGTCAGTGTGGCGCTCGATGAGGCTTTGCGGATGCAGCTGCCAAGGCCCCGCCAGGGTATCAGCAAAGTAAAGGTTGACATGGCTCTCAGGGTGCCCCCGGGGCTTCACGAAAATCCACCACAGCTCGTTATGACGAATTATGGTGGGGTCAACATACGCTCCAGGAAATAGCAGCGAGGCTAGCTGCCAGGAGTGCGGAAAGTCGACAGCTCGATAGAGGCGGACTGAATGGGCCTGGTTTGTTTCTGGCAGCATGTAGTACTGGCCCTCCCACTCAAACACCTGCGGGTAAGAGAGGTGAAAAGGCTCATCTAATACGATGCGCTCATATGACCAATGCAGGCCGTCCTGACTGCTGGCCAAACCGATTGAGCCCTGCTGGGTGTTACGCTCCATTACTTCGAAGAACATGTACCAGCCTGCCTCAGTCCTTACCAGGAAGGGGTCGGCTACGTATTTGGCGTCAACATCGGTCACATCGCGGCCTGTCAAAACCGGATTAATGCCGGGCACTGGGGTGAGATTAAGGGGATAGTCGCCGGTGTAGATGCCGATCGACCACTCCGAGGTCCGCTCCATAAACGGCACTAGGCCCCGCAACGGGAGACCACCCACAATGTAACCGCCGACAAAACCCAGCGCCAAGGTCGTCAAAATTACGGCGCTAAGCTTTAGAACGTTCAGCCGCTTCATGGAGAGATTGTACTAGCGCTAGCCGCGCTCTTCGCCGCTTCCATCACAACGTGACCGCTGCGGTTGCAGCGGCGGTTCGGCATCATAGAATTGGGGCTGCGCAATATGATCCCTACCCTGCCCAACCCAACGCTCCGCCTGCCACTGCTGTCCAAGGCTTTGACGCTTTTGGCGGCGCTGGTGCTGGGGACGGCCCTGGGGTTAGCGGTAGTCAGCTTCCCCTTAATCCTGGTGCTGCTAGCGGCACTGGGGATCGCGCTGCTTGCAAGCTGGCAGCTACTTAAGAATTCACACCTGACCGTTACCGTTTTTTGGGTCGCCTTTGCACTGCAGGTCACGCTCTTCTCCGGCTTTGAGCTGCAAGGGCTCTACTACCCGCTGTACCTGTTGATGATCGGCAATATCGCCATCCGCTTGATGGCCGGACGCTTGCACGTGTCACCGCTAGTGCTAAGTATCTACCTGCTCTTTTACTGCACGGTGCTGTTTGGTCTGTTCAACCTCCCATCCTCACCCGACTTCACCGTTTGGCAGCGCCTGTTCATCTATTCTCTGGGCCTGATCGTGCTCTTTCAATTCACCTCGTTGCCGTCGCTATGGTGGCTGCCCAGAGTACAGGTGATAGCTGGGCTCGTCGTGTCCGGCTGGGTTATTATCACAGCGGCACAGGCCGGTTTTGCTGACAGAGGTGGTGTTGCTGTCGATCAGAACTTCGTCGCTTTCATTATTGCGCTAGGGCTAACGCCGCTACTGTCTCGCTTTTTGAGTACCGCAACCAGCCTCTTGCCCCGCCTAGGTATCGGCCTAGGCGTAGCGCTGGGCATCTATGCCATGCTGCTACTAGCCTCTCGGGGGATGGCCGTCGCCCTGGCCATGGTTTTTGTTGTCATGTTTGCGCGCATAGTGCTCGAGCCGCGCCGGAGCATCCCCATTATCCTGACCGGCAGCCTGCTGGCGGTAGTTTTGGTAAGTCTTCCGGGCAGCGATCAGCTCTTTAACCGCTTTGACGACGCCGACCTTGCCACAGCCAATGAGCGCCTCCCACTCTGGGAAGCAACTCTGCGCGAATACGCCGCCTCCCCGTTGCCGCAACTGCTCCTCGGTCACGGTTTTGATACCAGCAAGATTGTGGCGCTAGACGTTTCTGGCTATACCACCTCCACCCACAACGCCTACTTGCAGATCCTCTATGAATTTGGCCTGATCGGGCTAGCACTGTTTCTAGCTATTCACGGCCTGGTGATAAGTGCCGCTTGGCGCGATAACAGCTATCTTGCCCTCTATACCCTTGGCACCGTCACCTTCTTGCTCTTTGCCAATCTGAGCGTTAATGCACCGGACGGATTCCTGTACTGGGTAGTGCTGGGGCATCTACTAGCGATCGGAGTGTGGCAGCATGCCGCCAAAGGTTACGCTGATCATCCCTACCTACAATAGAGCCCGCCTGCTGCCCCACGTCCTGAAAATCGCCTTGATGTCGCTTTTGCCCGCAAGCTTCCTTCGTCGCCTTTATCGCTACCTGTATGCCTAGGAACAGCACCAATTGCCGCCCTAGTCGCTGCATGGCCAGGTTGCGCAAGAGTCGTCAGTCATCACACTACCCAACCATCCCGCTATGACAGGACCGGATAACTTGAACGCTCCTTACCTTGCCCTGTTCTTGCCTTCGCTCGAGGGGGGCGGCGCTGAGCACGTAATGATCGATTTGGCGCATGGTTTTATCGAGCGCGGCTTTCAGGTCGATCTTGTGCTGGCCTCAGCACAAGGCGCGTTCCTCACCCAGGTGCCAACCGGCGTCAAGGTGATTGACCTCAAGGCGCGTAGAACCCTCACCGCTCTACTGCCGCTAGTTAGGTATCTTCGGCGGGTCAGACCGACGGCGCTACTAGCTACGCTCGATCACGCCAACCTGATAGCCTTGATAGCCAAGACTCTGGCCGGCACCAGGACCCGCACCGTCATCCGCGAGGCCAACATACCCTCGCGAGAAACGACCCGTAGCCGTAAAGAGCGTCTGCTACTGAGGCTGATGCGCTACCTGTACCCTCGCGCTGACGCCCTTATCGCCGTGTCACAAGGCGTCGCTGACGACTTGGTAACGACCCTGGGGCTTGATCCATTAAGAGTTCAGGTTATTTACAACCCGGTCGTCACCGATCAACTCCTGCAACAAGCTAGCGAACCGCTCATCCATCCTTGGTTTGTCAAGGGACAACCCCCCGTGATCCTGGGCGCGGGAAGGCTGGTCTTGCAAAAGGATTTCGCCACACTCATCCGCGCCTTCGCTAGCGTTAGGAGGCAGACTACGGCCAGGCTAGTCATCTTGGGCGAAGGAGGGCTTCGTCCTGAGCTGGAGCTGTTGATCCGAGAGTTAGCGCTTCAGGAGGATGTAGCGCTGCCAGGATTTGTTAATAACCCCTTACCCTACATGGCGCGAGCTGCGGTCTTTGTACTGTCCTCAGCGTGGGAAGGGCTTCCTAACGTCCTCATTCAGGCCCTGGCGCTGAGCACACCGGTGGTGTCTACCGACTGCCCTAGCGGACCCCGCGAAATCCTCAAAGGCGGCGAGTACGGCGAGTTGGTTGCTGTTGGGGATGCTCGAGCCCTCGCCGAGGCGATCCAACGGGTGCTCGAGCATCCGCCCCATAACATGGCCGCCGACTGGGTCAAGCCGTTTCGTGAGCCTTTTGTGACCACGCAGTACCTTCATACCCTGGGCTTTGACACAACCTATGAAGGGTGATGAATCTAGCTTGTAACTATACTGGCAACGGCCATGAATAGCGAAGTCGTAGGGGCAATCCTTGTGATTGCCCGATCAAGACGGCGAACTTCAGCGAAGCACCGAGGGTTCCCCTGAGGCTTGCCCTGTCCTGCGGTTTACTCGCAGGAGAAGTGAAGGGGCTCACCCCGAAGGGCGTGGCTGTCCAGCCGCGATCAAGCCGGACGAAGTCGGCGCCACGGCTCACCCCGAAGGGCGTGGCTGTCCAAGGCTTCGCCCTGAGGGGCCTCAGCCCGAAGGGTTCACCCCTACGTGTTGTAGTACCTCAACGGGTGCCTTTGTAGTGCTTTTACCGCTTTTGCCCTCTTCCTGCCCGGCTCTCATCTTGCCCCAAGTCCGCCCTTGGTGAGATATCCCCTACGGCAGCGTGTCTTCGTGCTTAATGATGGAAAAGTCACACAGCATCGCTGTTAATGCTTTTCACACACCTCACCCGTAAAGTGCCCCACGAGGGCAGCCGACCTCTGGAGGTATTGATGCCCGCTACGTCTATACCCAATCGCTGCCAAGGTCGGCGCCATTTATCACCTTTAGCATCCCTGGCACTACCGAGGGCTCTTAACCCTCCGCTTTCCTTGTTGCACAAAGAACTTAGAGAGGATTTCGTATGGAACCTAACCCGATCAATCGACCCCTGGGGAGGGTGGCGATTGGCAAACACTCAACACGGCTGCGTTTATATCTCTCGCTGATCATCGGTGTGCTACTGCTCGCCGCCTGTTCCCGTTCAGTTAGTCACCCACCAGATACTCCCCCAACAGACCCCATCACACCGCAATGGAGCAACCAAGACATCGGCCAGGTCAGCCTACCGGGAAAAGTATACTTCTTTAGCGACCAGCATGCTGAGGTGCATGGCTCGGGTAGCAACATCTGGGGAAGTGCCGACAGTTTCCACTTCGCCTATCAGCCACTCCATGGTGACGGCACAATCACAGCCCAAGTGTTATCGATTAACGGCACCGAAGAGTGGGCCAAAGCCGGAGTCATGATCCGCGAGCAGCTCATTCCAGAATCCAGGAACGCCCTGGTCTCTTTGACGCCTCTAGGTATCGTCGAGTTCAACCGGCGGCTGGAGATCGGCGGTCTGACCAGCAATAATCGGCGCCCCATCGAGGGCAGTTCGCGCTGGGTCAGGCTAGTGCGGCAGGGTGATATCTTCTCCGCTTATGAGTCGGCAGACGGTGCAGCTTGGCATCTAGTGGCTCGTGACACGATAATCATGGCCTCTCAAGTCTATGTCGGACTGGCTGTAACCAGCCATAACCCCGACCAACTTGCTCAGGGAGAGCTAGAGCAGGTTGTTGTTATGACTTCCCCAACCTGGCCATCAACGCCCGCCATCAACAGCGTGACCATCAACGAGGCTAACCAGAGCATTGTGGTGGGCGGGACCTTCAACTTCACTGCGACCGTTGATGCGGTGGGTGGGGCGGACCCGGTGGTGACCTGGAGCAGTAGCGACGAGACGGTAGCCACGGTTGACACCAACGGGGTAGTAACGGGGGTAGCGGTCGGGACGGCCACCATTACGGCGACCAGCGTTTTCGACAGCACCAAAGCCGCTTCGGTTGTCGTAACCGTCTCTGCCACATCCTCCCCTCCCCCCAGCCAAGCCAGCTACTATATCTCCCCCACCGGCTCTGACAGCAACGACGGCAGAACCCCCAGCACCCCCTTCCGCACTATTCAACGAGCCGCCGCAGCCGTTCGTCCAGGCGACCTTGTCTACCTTCGTGGCGGTTCCTATTACTCCACCCCTTACATCGACCTCGCCACCTCTGGCACTCCAGACCGACCCATCGTCTGGGAGTCATACCCTGGCGAGCGCGCTATCATTAACGGTCGCGACGCCCCCAATGGCGGGCGCGGCGCGGGTTTTGTCAGAATCTACGGCAGCCACCAGGTCTTCCGCAATCTCGACATTACCAACACCCCCCAGCACGGCTTTCTAATTATCGATGCTAACCATATCGTCTTCGATGGTGTACGCGGCTACTTCAACCGCGGCACCCCCATTAACGGCTTCCGCACCAGCAACAGCCTCTTCATCAACAACGTCCTTTGCGACAACGCTGACCCGCAAAACAGCTATGACGATGCCGACGGGCTCACTATCGCTTTTGGCGACAATAACATCGTCCGTTACAACATTTTCTGCCGCAACTCCGACGACGGTCTTGACATCTGGCGCTCCACCAACACCCTGGTTGAATACAATATTGCCTACAGCAACGGCTATAACAGCGTCGGCGATATCTATCACAACCGCCTTGTTAACGGTTTCAAGCTCGGCGTCTATAACCTCAGCGACGGTGGTGGTCATACCGTCCGCTTCAACCTCGCTTACAACAATACCGGTTTTGGCTTTATGGACAACGCTCCGGCCTCAGGCTTTATCCCCATTACCTTTTACAACAATACCGCCTGGAATAACGCCCAGATCGTTAACTGGGCTAGAGATATTAGCTTCCTTAGCGCTATCCCCCACGTTGTCCGCAACAATTTGGCCGTCCTTGGCCCTAACTCCTTAGCCTCCAGCGCTTTTCAGCTTTCCTCGACAATAATCCGCTCTCACAACAGCTGGGACTTAGGGATCACCAATCCGAACTTCATCAGCCTAGATACTAGCTCGGCTTTCTTCCTGGCACTAGCTCAGAACAGCCCCGCCATCGACGTCGGTATCGGTATGGGAGTGCCTTATACCGGTGCTGAGCCAGACCTTGGCGCACTGGAGTTTGGCCGGACCATCGCCGACCTTCTTGGGCCCAGCATGCTGTTAGCCAGCAGCAGTGAGCTCTACGCTTACCGTCAACCCTAGCCCGCCTTATTAGTTCAGTGAGGACGCCCGCATACTTGGCTCAACAGCCCAGGCCGTGCGGGTAGCCCTCTGCCCTTGCGGTATAGTCGCCGGATGGGGGCGCATTCCGACAATCGCACGCGCTTCATCACAGCCAAACCACTGTCGATCTCGTATCGTCACCTCGTGCTAAGGGAGCTTTTACAGCAGGGGGGTCAAGTTACCCTGCGCCAGCGCAGCAGCCTGCCTAGCCTTTTAGTGCAGGGTGGCTGCACGGCGAAGCAGCTTGCTGTTGACCGACTCTCGTTCTCCTCAGCAGGCCACCGGTGGCTTGGGTGAAGCAATCGCTCACTCGGGTAGCGGCGTATTTTGGGGCTATCGGAATAAGTCAGCTGCTATCGTTTATCTTAATCATACTGGTTACGCACTACTTATCGCCTAAAATTTACGGTGAGTACGTGCTGGCGCTCACTATTTCCAGCCTGGTCGGCATGGTCGGCTCGGCTTGGGTGCGTAATGTCGGTATGCGCCTCTATATCGACGCCAAGCAGTTGCGAGAGACTAGAAGCTTTTTCTGGCACCTCGCCGTGCTACAAGCCTTGCTGTTTAGCGCTCTCTACGGAAGCTTGCTCGTGACTTTTGCACTCCTGTCTTTAGAGCTAGCCTCGCTGCCTAGCCTGATCGCCGCCGGCATTGCCATTTTGATCGGTGATTTCTTTAGTCTAGGTCTGAACCTGATCCGCATCGAGGAGCGCAGCGCAGGGTATGCCATCGCCGAGGCGGGCAGCGCGGCGGTGCGTTTCCTGGGCACCCTGGGCGGATTGCTGATCGGTTTCCACACCCCCGCCATGCTCTTTGTGGCGACTTCCATGGCCTATCTATTAGGCGCCTTTTACACCACTTACCTGCTCAGCAGCTCGCTCAGCGGCCCGCTCAGGTTGCAGCCGACACTGCTAGGGAACGTCTTACGCATCGGCCCCGCCTCAATTCCGCTCTCGCTCAGCGGTTGGGTAGAGCAGCTGGCCGACCGCCTGATATTGGAGCGCTTCACCACGGTAGCTATTGTTGGCATCTACAGCGCCGGCTATGCGCTGGCCGACCGCCTCTTGGGCGGAATTATCGCCGCCGTCTTCATGATGGCCTGGCCTGACGTGCTCAACGCCTGGAGCCGAGGTGGAGCGAGCGCCGCGCGGCTAGCCATCTTTCGAGCGCAGCAGCTCTACAGTTGGCTAACGCTCGGACCGGCCTTATTCATCATCCTGTTCCACCTTGAAATCGTCACGCTACTAGGCCCAGCCTACCGGGAGGCCGCTCCGGTCATCCCCATTATTGTGGCGGCAACCTGGCTGCGCGGCTTCATCCCCTACCTAAATCGCCACCTCGAGCTCCACAAGCAGTTTGCCAAGCTGTCGCTTATTACCTCGATAGGGGCACTCCTTAACCTGGCCCTTAACTTCCTCCTTATCCCCCGCTGGTCGATGATAGGCGCCGCCTGGGCCACGCTGGTAGCTTACCTCATCATGGCCCTGATCTTTTTCTGGTTGCGAGACCGAGCCCAGCAGCTACCTAGCGACTACCTTAAGGCCGCGCTGCTAGCTGGGCTAGCCTGGCTAGTGTCTGCCATCCTTCCCGTGTCGCCCTTCTTTCAGATGGCGGTCTTCGTGGCCGTCTATGCCCTAGGGGCTTACGCCATCTACCTACGCCCTCAGCTGCAAAGGCGACCCGCCAGCTTATCCTGACCTTGGCTGCGAGGTGACCGCTGTACCTAACGCAGCGCCCCGGCATCATAAAATGCTTAAACTATGACTCCCGCCCCGCTAACACGTCACGGCTTGGGTATCCTTTGCGACGCCAAGACTGGCAATTGGAGGGTGGCCTCATGCCGCCAAAGGTCACGCTGATCATCCCTACCTACAATAGAGCCCGCCTGCTGCCCCGCGCCCTCGATAGCGCCCTAAGCCAAGACTACCCCGCCCTGGATATCATCATCGTCGATGACGGCTCGAGCGATAACACCCTCGAAGTCCTGGCACCCTATCTCAGCCACCCCCGTATCCGCCTAGTCAGCCACCAGCACAACCGCGGCGTCACCGCCGCTAAAAATACCGGCCTTAACCACCTCCCCGCCGACACCGTCTACTTCGGTATCCTGGACAGCGATGACAGTCTGTATCCAAACGCCATTTCAAGCCTGGTAGCCGCCTTTGCCAACGGCCACTACTCGCAGGTCTTTGGCTGGTGCGAAGATCCCGATTCCGGTGAGCGCACCGGCACCTCATCGGTACGTGAGGGGGTAATCCGCTACGAAGACGTATTGTGTGGCCGTTTTCGCGGCGAATTTTGGCAGCTTACCCGCCTTGAGTTGCTCGGCAACCTGCGCTTTGATGAGCGGGCCGGCGGCGGTGAGGGCTCAGTTTGGTGGCCGCTGCTAAAGGTAGCCCCAGCTCTGTTAATCGCTGCCGTAGTGCGAGATTATCACCGCTCAGGGACGGATCGCGTGAATCTCCCCACCCTCACTCCGACCGGTGCACTAAAGAAGATGTGGGTGTTTCGGTCCGAACTAAACGCCGTTGGCGAGGATATGCGCTCGCTCTGCCCGGCGCAGTACGCCGCCCACTGCCTTGAGGAGGCGAAGTGGGCCTGCTTAGCCGGGCACAAGGCCGACGGCTGGCGGGCCTGGCGTCAGGCTATTTGCGCCCATCGCTCCCTGCGAGCCCTGTATATGATGGCGCTCTTCCCCATCCCCACCAATCTCCTCAGACGTCTCTTCGCTCTCCGTTATGCCTAACCCCCCGCCTACTAAAAATAAGTCTAGCCATCCTCCAGGCAAGATCGTATTCGTCATGAATGGCTTCCTGCTCGGGGGAGCCGAAAAACAGTTAGCCACGCTGTTCTCGGCCCGCCCCTCGTTCATGAACGAGGTCGGGGTAGAAATCATCACCTTTTTGCCTACCCAGTCCGACCTTATCGCCGACTGGTTCGCCGCAATGGGCGTCAAGAGCACGCTGATAGACCGCCAGGCCATGTCCTTCCCCAGCTTCTTCTGGAAACTGGTGACAACGATACGCTCGATCCGGCCACAGATCGTTCACACCCTGCTCGACTCATCAACAGGGGCGTGGGGGCGCCTAGCCGCCCGTTTAGCGGGCGTACCCCATATCTTTCACTCCGACCTTTCGCTGCGCGAAGACGGTACCCGGATCCACTTTCTGCTCCGTCCGTGGCTTGACCGGCTTACTAGGCGCTTCCTACCCAACGCCGAGGCCACCGCCGAGCGGCTGGTACGCTCTGGCGTCCCGCGGGAGAAGATTATCGTCATTCCCAACGGCGTCGATCTGGCCAAGTTCGCTCCTGACACCACCCCCTCGCCCAGAGCGGCTTGGGGTATTCCTGCTTCGGCATTAGTAGCCGGTTTTCTGGGGCGCTTTCACCCCATCAAGCGGCTCGATCTGCTGCTTGACGCCGTACTGCAACTCCCCGTCTCCGACCGGCCCGATTATCTCGTGCTAGGCGGCGACGGCCCCACCATGCCGATGGTTCGTGAACGTGTCGCCAGTGACCCTTGGCTCCAGAACCACTGCCGACTCCTGGGGACGGTTGAGGACGTGCCTGGCTTCATGACCGGGGTCGACTACTTGGTGCTCTGCTCAGACACCGAAGGGCTGCCCAATGCCGTTCTGGAGGCCATGGCCATGAGGCGGCCGGTGGTGGCCACCAGCGTCTCCGATCTGCCCAGACTAGTCAGCGAGATCGGCTTTACCGCCGAGCCAGGCAACGCCACCAGCCTGGCTCTGGCCCTAAGACAGATGCGCCACCTGCCGCCGGAGCAGCGGATGGCGATGGGCACTAAAGCGCGAGAGCGCGTGCTGACCCATTACGACCTCAACGCGATCAGCGAGCGCTTTTGGAGGGCCCATCTTGAAATTGTATCTTAATAGCGACCAGGCACCCCCCCTAGCTCTGTTCCTGCCTTCGCTAAGTGGCGGTGGCGCCGAACGTGTCATGCTCAATTTAGCACGCGGTATCTCGCAGCACGACCTCCAGGTAGACCTGGTATTAGCAAAAGCTGAAGGGCCTTATCTCAAGCAACTGCCGACTGGGATAAAGGTGATCGATCTAGCAGCCAGGCGGACCCTCGCCAGCATCCCCAGGCTCGCCAGGTATCTGCGTCAGCGGCGACCCCAGGCACTACTTACCGCCCTTAACCACGCCAATATGGCCGCTCTAGCCGCTAAGAAGCTATCAGGGACTCCGACGCGAGTCGTGGTGAGTGAGCACAACGAGCTATTTCCCGGCAAGCTAATAGACAAGGAGGGGGTGTTGTTTCAGCGCCTGATGCGCTATACCTACGCCTGGGCCGATGGCATAGTAGCTGTGTCTGAGGGCGTAGCTGACAGCCTAGCTAGGGTCTGCGACATGCCGCGCTGCCGCATTATGGTCATCTACAACCCTGTGATCGGCGAAGAGCTACACCAACGCGCCCGTGAGCCGCTGCAGCATCCCTGGTTTGCCCCTGGCGAGCCCCCCGTTATCCTCGGTATCGGCAGGCTCCATCAGCAGAAGGATTTTGGCAACCTGATTAGGGCTTTTGCTTTGCTGCGGCGGGAGCAGCCCGCTCGGCTTATCATCCTTGGCGAAGGCGAGGAGCGCCCGGCCCTTGAGCGCCTTGCGCTCGAGCTTAGCCTGACAGAAGATCTTAGCCTGCCGGGATTTGTCGATAACCCTTATGCGTACCTGGCCCACAGCGCCGCCTTTGTTCTCTCTTCGGCCTGGGAGGGCCTACCCACGGTGCTGATCGAGGCGCTCGCCGTCGGCACGCCGGTGGTGTCCACCGATTGCCCCAGCGGCCCCCGAGAGATCCTCCAGAATGGGAAGTTCGGCCCCTTGGTGCCGATCCGGGACAGTGCCGCGCTTGCTAAGGCAATAACTGACATCCTTGTCAGCCCAGTGCCGAAGGTGCCGGCCGCTTGGCTTAAACAGTTCACGCTAGAGGCCGCCACCCGCCATTATCTCGACGCGCTCGGTGTCAAGCTGCCGGAGCCCCTCACCGCCTCATGAAGATCGCCCTGCTGACCACCTCCCTGATGCGCGGCGGCGCCGAGATCCAGGTCTTCTTGCTGGCGCGTACCCTTAAGCGACGCGGCCACGAGGTGCAGGTAATCAGCATGGTGGCGCCCGAGGCTTTTGAGCCGGAGCTGGTCGAACTCGGCATCCCGCTGCACAGCCTCAACATGAGGCCAGGCGCCCCCGACCCCCGCGCCCTGTGGCGCCTCACCGCTATCTTGCGGGCCTGGCGGCCTGAGATTTTGCACAGCCACATGATCCACGCCAATCTGCTGGGGCGCCTGGTGCGCCTCATCGTTCGCGTCCCGGTGCAGATTTCAACCGCACACAACATCGACGAGGGCGGACGCTGGCGCGAGCGGGCCTACCGGCTTACCGATCCGTTGGCGACCATCACCACCAATGTCAGCCAGGCCGCTGTTGACCGCTACGTGCAGGTCGGAGCGGTCCCCGCTGCTAAGATCCGCTATCTCCCCAACGGGCTCGAGCTTACCCCCTTCATGTCGGTATCGGCCTCGCGCCAATCGCTAAGGCAAGCTCTCGGCCTGACAGAGCAGTTCGTCTGGCTGGCGGTAGGTAGGCTCGATGTGCAGAAAGACTACCCCACCATGCTGCGCGCCTTAGCGGCAACGCTGCCGGGGTATCCCCAGACCCGGCTTCTGATCGTCAGCGAGGGGCCGCTGCGGGCTGACCTCGAAGCGCTCAGCGCGCAACTATCCCTGGCCGAACAGGTCACCTTCTTGGGAGCGCGTAACGATGTCCCTGCGCTGATGCAAGCCGCCGACGCCTACCTCATGTCCTCGGCCTGGGAGGGGCTGCCCATGGTGCTGCTAGAAGCTGCCGCCAGCAGCCTCCCCATCGTCGCGACCGACGTGGGCGGGAACCGCGAAATCGTGCTTGATGGTAAGTCCGGCTGGCTGGTGCCGCCCAGCGACCCGGTAGCGCTTGCTGCCGCCATGCAGCGACTCATGGCGATGCCCGAGACGGCACGGCGGCAGATGGGCGAGGCCGGGCGCAATTACGTGCGGCAGCACTACGACTTAGAGCGCGTGGTCGATACCTGGGAGGCTCTTTATCAGGAGCTGCTGTCGCGCTATCGTGGCTCAAGGAGGCAAGGGCCAATCACTGCAAGGCGTTCGTAATTGTCGGGCGAAGCCTTAAAACCTTTAGACTTAACTTATGGCTCCATACGCACAGAATTGTCGGACGAAGCCTTCGCTTGACCAGCTAAGGCGCCGCCCCCAGCGCTGGCTCATTACCGGCGTGGCTGGCTTCATCGGCTCGAGCCTGCTTCAGCAGCTCCTGGCACTCAATCAACAGGTGGTAGGGCTGGATAATTTCGCCACCGGCTTCCGGCACAACCTGGAGGACGTCCGCGCGGCGGTCGGTAGCAACTGGGAGAACTTCACTTTCATCGAGGGGGACATTACCGACCTCGCTACCTGCCGCAACGCCTGCAAGGGCGTGGAGATCGTCTTGCACCACGCTGCCTTCGTGTCGGTGCCGGCCTCGCTGGCAGACCCTTTAGCGGCCCATCGGGTCAACGTCGAGGGCTTTATGAACCTGCTGACTGCCGTGCGGGAGGCCGGGGTCAAGCGCCTGGTCTACGCCGCGACCAGCGCTAGCTACGGCGACGACCCGGCGGAGGTCAAACGTGAGGAGGTGATCGGCAAGCCGCTCTCGCCCTACGCGCTGACCAAGACCATCAACGAGCTGTATGCCGAGCTATATGGGCGGTTATACGGCCTGGAGACGATGGGTCTGCGCTATTTTAATATCTTCGGGCGGCGGCAAGACCCGAACGGCGCCTACGCGGCGGTGATCCCTAAGTGGATCGCCAATCTGCTCAACGGCGAGCGCTGCACTATCTTTGGCGACGGCGAAACCACGCGCGACTTTTGCCATATCGACAATGTGGTACAGGCCAACCTGTTAGCCGCCACCACCCAGGAGCCTGCCGCGCTAGGCACGGTCTACAACATCGGCAACGGCGGCTGCACCACCCTCAACGCGCTTTACGCCCTGATCCGGGACGGCCTGGCTGCACTGGACCCGGCCTTTGCCCAGGTCAAGGACTGGCCCGCAGCGTATGGCCCCTTCCGTCCCGGTGACGTGCGGCACTCCCAGGCCGATATCGGCAAGGCGACGCGGCTGCTGGGCTACCAGCCCAGCGTGAGCGTGGCCGAAGGGCTGCACAAAACGCTCGCTTGGTACGTCGCCCAGGCGCGAGGCTGAGGTTGATTAAGCTCCTTATTGTCAGCAGCGTCCCCTCGACGCTGACCGCCTTCTTGCTGCCCTATGCCGCGCACTTTCGCGGGCTGGGCTGGCGCGTAGACGCGCTGACACGCGAGGGCACCAGCTGCGAGCGCTGCCTTAACGCTTTCGATAAGGTCTGGGATGTCGCCTGGTCGCGCAACCCGCTAAAACCCCAGAACCTGCTGGTAGCGCCGCGGACCATCAGCGAACTGATAGCCCGCCAGGGTTACGACCTTGTGCATGTCCACGACCCGGTCGCCGCCTTTGTCACGCGCTTTGCCCTGCGCCGCCTCGAGCACCCCCAAGTCTTTTACACTGCCCACGGCTTTCACTTCTTTAAGGGCAACCACCTGCTCAAAAACACCCTCTTCCTGACGCTGGAGAGGCTGGCCGGGCGCTGGACCGACCACTTGATCGTCATCAACCGTGAGGATGAGGCGGCTGCCAAGCGCTACCGGCTCGTCCCGGAGGGGCGGCTCCATTATCTGCCCGGCATCGGCGTGGACACTGCGGCCTACAGCGCCGCACGAGTCACGGCTGAGGAGGTCGAGGCCGTCCGGGCTTCGCTTGGCCTAGCGGCTAAAGATCCGCTGTTTTTGCTGGTCGCTGAGTTCAACCCCGGCAAGCGCCACCGCGACACACTGCGGGCTTTAGCACAGCTACCGCACCCACGGGCTGCACTGGCGTTCGCCGGAGTAGGCCCCTTACTGGACGCCACGAAGCAGCTAGCCAGCGAGCTAGGTATCGCCGAGCGCGTACACTTCCTGGGCTACCGCCACGACATCCCAGCGCTGCTGAGAGCATCAAGCGCACTTCTCCTGCCGTCCGAGCGCGAAGGGCTGCCGCGCTCGATCATGGAGGCGATGGCTATGGGCACGCCGGTTATTGCCACCCCTATTCGCGGTGTCAGTGAGCTGCTAGCTGAGAGTTGCGGGCTGCTGCACCCGGTCGGCGATATTGACGAGCTAGCCAGGGCGATGGCCTGGATAATCGCCAACCCCCAGGAGGCCAGTGCCCTGGCCGAGCGGGCCAAGGCGCGGGTGGCTAGGTACGATCTCAGGCCGCTGCTAGCGGCGCATGAGGCCCTCTATCAGCAAGCGTTGACCCGGTCGCAGACCTCGGCCATGCTTAAGGACTCCATTCCGTAGCGCTCTCGCAAGTCGGTAAAGACTTTCAGGAGACGCTCCAAGACAGCTAAGTTGGCCTCTTGGTCGACGCCGAAGTTGTGCGGGTGCCACCACAGGTGGTAGATCGCCCCCTCCTTGGCGGCGGCCTCCATAGCCTTAACCACGCGGCGCCAGCGGAAGTGCTCGAGCCTGCGGCGATAGGGGCGCAAGAAGCGGCTCGAGGCCACATTGCACAGGCCGTTTGCTTGGCGCACCGCCTCCCAGCGCACCAGGTTAGGACCAGTCAGATTTAGGTAGCTATCAAGCAGCCGCAACGCCCGGCGCGGCAGCGACTGCTCGGCCCCCGCCGCCGGGCGGTAGAGCCGGCCCGGTTCGGTGCCGCGATAGCAGTCGATACCCGATGCCTTAATGACCTCAAGGTAGTCCGGGTTGAGCTGATTGCGCGGGAAGACGATCGAGCGCAGCCTCACACCGCGTGCCGCCGCAACTTTAATGGCGGCCTCCAGGTCGGCCTGGAACGCCTCCTTGGTCTGGCCGGGCTCTAGGCAGTAGTAGTGTGAAAAGGTGTGGGTCGCCAGCTCCTGGCGCGGCTGCGCGGCGATCAGCTCGATCAAGCTGGCCGCATAATGGAGCGGGTCACTCCGCTCGTCGTCGCCGATCTCCGCCCGGTAAGGGTCGAGCCTAAGGTCGTGATACTGCGGCTTGACTGCGGGGCTAGCGGCTAGCAACTCCTCTCGGGTAGCGGCGAACAGGAAGCCGACCGTGGCCCAGGTCGCTGCGATCTCAAAGCGGTCAAAGAGCGCTAGCAGCTTGGGGACGACCTCACGGGCGCCCAGCAGGTTGTCGCGGTAGCCGCCGTTAAGCGAAAGCGTATCTCTCACGCCCCAGTCGAGTTCAAAGTCGAGCGAGATGACGAGGGCTCCGCGGCGGGGCGTTGTAATCATGCCGCCATGATAAAGCCCCAGGCGTGACATTAACACCAACCGCGCCACAGCCTTTGGCGCATAATGGGGCCTGATGCCCACCACTACAACGCAGCCTTACCGACCCCGCGACAGCTTTCTCCCCTTCTCACCCCCCACCATCGGCGAAGAGGAGATCGCTGAAGTAGTCGATACCTTGCGATCGAGCTGGATCACCACCGGTCCCAAGACCAAGGTCTTTGAGGAACAGTTTGCCGCCTATGTGGGGGCGCCAGGAGGGACCTCGGTGATGCTCAACTCCTGCACCGCCGGGCTACATGTGGCGCTGGTAGCGCTAGGCATCGGGCCGGGCGACGAGGTGATCGTGCCGAGCCTAACCTTTGCCGCCACCGCCAACGTGGTCGAGCATGTCGGGGCCCAGCCGGTGCTGGTCGATATCCTTCCTGACACCTTGTGCATCGACCCCGAAGCGGTACGCCGCGCCGTCAGCCCGCGCACCAAGGCGGTGATCCCGGTGCATTATGCTGGCCACCCCGCCGAGCTTGACGAACTGTCTGCTATCGCTCAGGAGCACGGCCTAGCCCTGATCGAAGATGCCGCCCACGCCGCCCCCACCTGGTACAAAGGGGTAATGGTCGGCAGCCGCCAGAACCTGGCCTCGTTCAGCTTCTACGCCACCAAGAACCTCACCACCGCCGAAGGCGGGGCGCTTACCGGAGCCCCGGAGCTGCTCGAGGCGGCCCGCGTTATTGGCCTGCACGGCATGTCCAAAGATGCCTGGAAGCGCTTCGATAAGGTCGGCTCGTGGCGCTATGACATCGTCATGCCCGGCTTTAAGTACAACATGACCGACCTGCAAGCCTCACTCGGCATCCATCAGCTCCGCAAGCTGGCAGGCTTTCACCGGCGCCGCCAGGAAGTCGTTGCCGCCTATCAGGCCGCCTTTAGCAACGAGCCAGCGCTCGAGCCCCCCACCGAGCGCTCTTATGCCGTGAGCAGTTGGCACCTCTATATCCTCCGCCTCAGGCCACAGCACCTCACGCTCGCACGCGATCAGTTCATCGAGGAGCTAAAAGCGCGCAACATCGGCACCAGCGTCCACTACACGCCGCTGCACATGATGTCCTTCTACGCCCACAAGTACGGCTTTACGCCCAGCGACTTTCCGGTAGCCCTGGACGCCTTTAGCCGCATGATCTCGTTGCCGCTTCATCCCCGCCTTAGCAACAGCGATGTGCAAGATGTGATCGACGCCGTACTGGACGTAGTTAGAACACACCGCAAAGCGTGAGGCATGCTCCAGCAACGTGCGATGGCCGTCGCGGGAGCCAACAATGATCCTGATGACTGCGCCAAGAGTCTGACTATCGTGCCGAAATCCTCAGTCACGCACAAACCGCTGCAAAATACCCTCAAACGCCTGCTCGACCTTACCGGGGCCGGACTTGGCTTACTGGTCTTATCGCCGGTATTTGCCGCCATTGCCGCGCTTATTAAGCTCGATTCGCCGGGGCCGGTCTTTTTCCGGCAGGAGCGGGTCGGACGCCACGGCCAGCCCTTCTGGATCTTTAAGTTCCGCTCCATGCGCACTGATGCTCCAAGCCTTGGCGGCCAGCTCACGGTAGGCCGCGACCCACGCATTACCCGCGTAGGTGCCCTGTTGCGCCAGACCAAGCTCGACGAGCTGCCGCAACTCCTCAACGTGCTGCGCGGTGAGATGTCGTTAGTCGGGCCGCGCCCCGAGGTGCCCAAGTATGTGGCGCTCTATACCCCCGAGCAGCGCCAGGTGCTCGCTGTCCGGCCTGGGATTACCGACCTGGCCTCGATCGAGTACCGCAGCGAGAGCGAGCTGCTGGCCCGGGCCCCAGACCCGGAGAAGGTCTACGTTCAAGAGGTTATGCCGCACAAGCTCCAGCTCAACCTGGAGTACATCCGCACTCAGAGTCTGGACCGAGACTTGGCGATCATCTTCAAGACCATCAGGCGGGTAGTGAGGCCGAGGTAGACGCGGTCTCAGGATGACGAAGGGCGCTAATGGTGTCAATTGTCACCCTGAGCCCTTCGACTTCGCTCCCATTCGACATCCTGCGAGCTTGCCGCCGCAGGATCAGGGCAAGCAGGGCAGGCTCCGCGAAGGCGCCGCCCTGAGCCAGGCGAAGGGGTCTCGGACTGTCCACGGCGAGATTCTTCGTCGCTGCGCTCCTCAGAATGACAAAAGGGGGCGCTCCTCAGAATGACAAAGGGCAATGCGCTCCTCAGAATGACACTTAACGATTAAGCCCTCCTTACCAACGGTGGTTGGGGGGAGTCGGAACGATGTAGGGCAACAAGAAGGCCGGGAATGCTCCCGGCCTCGAAGGGCTTTATGTAAGTTTAACGGCCGTCATCGCCGAATACCGGCATCTGCAGCGGCCTCGGCGCCCTCATCAACATCGCCGGACCCCCGCAATTGGTACAGACGTGGTGGATGTCCGGAGAGAAAGCGGCGACATTACCGGTAATTGTCGTACCAGTGTCAATGGTTAGGTTCGCCAGCGGGTCGGTACGGTAGTTAATGAGACCGCCGCCAAACGCATCTGCGTGGTCTTCGAAGTTGGCTGCTGTATTGCCCGTAACCAGGACGCCCGTTAGGGTAAGGGGCCGATCCGGTGCTGTGGTGATACCATTGGCAATACCGCCACCATACAGCGCCGACCAGTTGCCGGTCACAGTGCCGCCGGTCATGCTGAACGTCCCCTGGTTGTAGATGCCGCCGCCCAAGTTGACACGCTCGCGGTTTGCCGGGAGGAACCGCTCATCGCTCGCTAAGTTGTTGAGCACGTCGGTGTTTATCAGCGTCATGGTGCCTGCACCGTTATTATAGAGGCCACCGCCGCTGTACTTGACCTCGTTGTCACTGATGACGCT
>JAGXSJ010000114.1 GCA_018333895.1 Truepera sp. | reverse complement strand
TCCAGCAACACCCCCAGGTAGCCCTGGTCGCGGCGCACACTCACTAGCGGCTCGCCCGCTGCGTAGCGTGCGGCGTTCACCCCGGCTATAAGCCCCTGCGCCGCCGCCTCCTCGTAACCGCTGGTGCCGTTGAGCTGCCCAGCGCTAAAAAGGCCGGGTAGGAGCTTGGACATCAAGCTGACCTCGAGCTGGCTGGGCTCGAGCGCATCATATTCAACGGCATAGGCGTAGCGCTGTAGCACCGCCCGCTCAAAGCCCGGCAGGGTGCGCACCATCGCCTCTTGCAAAGCTGGTGGCAGCGAGCTGGAAAAGCCCTGCAAATAGACCTCGCTGGTCTCTAGGCCGTCCGGCTCCACAAACAGCAGGTGCCGTTCCTTATCGGCAAAGCGCACGATTTTATCTTCGATACACGGGCAGTAACGCGGTCCCCGTCCGACGATCTTGCCGCCATACATGGCCGACTCGGCCAGATTGGCTTTAATCAGCTCGTGTGTCGCTGCGGTGGTATGCGTCAACCAGGTCGGGCTGCTCGTCATTCGCGGCCCCGGCCGGCCGGTAAAGCTCATTGGTGGGTCGTCCGGTGGAATGGGCTGCAACCGCTCAAAGGCCACCGAGTCGGCGCGGATGCGCGGCGGTGTCCCGGTCTTAAAGCGCAGCAGCTGATGGCCGGTGGCGCACAGACTGTCGGACAGGTAGCGCGCCGGGGCTTCGCCCTGCCGCCCTGCCGGGCGCTGCTGCTGGCCGTACCAGACCACGCCGGCTAAAAAGGTGCCGGTGCATAGCACCACGCTAGGCGCCGCCAGACTGCGCCCGTCGGCCAACCTCACCCCCGCTAGGCGCCCCTGCTCCACCTCCAGCGCCGCCACCTCAGCGCGGACGATACTGATCCCTGGCGTGGCCTCGATCAGCTCCCTGGCCGCCGCCGCATAGCCCCCACGCTCGTTTTGCACCCGCAGCGACTGCACCGCCGGCCCCTTGCTGGCGTTGAGCATACGGCTGTGGATCGCTGTCTCATCGGCTAATTTGCCCATCACTCCACCTAGCGCGGTGAGCTCGAATACTAGCTGCGACTTGCCCGGCCCGCCGATGGCCGGGTTGCAGGGCATCAAGCCGATCTTGTCGGGGTTAGGCAGGGTCAGTGCCACGCGGGCACCCAACCGGGCGGCCGCACAAGCCGCCTCGATCCCAGCGTGCCCCCCGCCAACCACTATCACCTCAAACCTGGTCATCATCACTCCGACTAGATTTCTACGCCAGCCTCCCCCAACCGGTCGCAGTATAGCCTAACGACCATCAGCAAGGTTGGTTGCGACAGACCGAGATTTGCTAGACTGAGCAGGTGCCTTACCGGCCAAGGACGGGACTGTTATGCTGCGGCAGGAAAACGCTATCTGGGACGACATTTTAGAGTTTGTTAAGGACAAGATCCCCGACGTTGAGTTTCGGACTTGGTTCAAGCAGGTTCGACCGCTGGGTATCGATAACGGCGTCTTTATGCTCGGCGTGCCTCACTCGTTTGCCCGCGACTGGCTCAAAAGCCATTACGCCGATGTGCTCGAGCAAGCCCTGCACGGCCTCGGAGCCGCCTCACCCAGGATCGGTTTTCAGGTGGTGCCGGGCCAGCCCCCAGAACAGCAGGACATCTTTAGCAGCTCCCCCCCAGCGGCGCCAGCAGCCCGCCCCAGGCTCAATCCCAAGTATGTGTTTAGCAACTTTGTGGTCGGCCCTAACAACAACTTGGCTCATGCAGCAGCCTTGGCGGTAGCCGAAGCGCCAGGGCGCGCCTATAACCCGCTCTTTGTCTACGGCGACGCCGGTCTGGGCAAGACTCACATCATGCACGCGGTGGGCCACTCGGTGTCCGAGCGCTTTCCCAAGCTACGGGTTGAGTATGTAACCACCGAGACCTTTACCAACGAGTTGATTAACGCCATTCGCGAAGACCGGATGGTCTCGTTCCGGGATCGTTATCGCTCCATCGATCTGCTGCTGGTAGACGACGTGCAGTTCATCGCCGGTAAGGAGCGCACCCAAGAGGAGTTCTTTCATACCTTCAACGCCCTTTACGAGTCCGGCAAGCAGATCATTCTCTCCAGCGACCGCCCCCCCAAAGATATTCCCACGCTAGAGAACCGCCTCAAAAGTCGCTTCGAGTGGGGGCTGATCACCGACATCCAGGTGCCAGAGCTAGAGACGCGCATCGCTATTCTAAAGATGAACGCCGAGTACCGCGGCGTTCGGATCCCTAGCGAGGTTATCGATTATATTGCCCGCCAGGTAACCTCCAACATCCGCGAGCTCGAGGGGGCGCTGCTAAGAGTAATCATCTATACCTCTATGAACCAGGTTGAGCTGAGCCGCCAGAGTGCCGCCAAGGCGCTATCTGACGTGTTCATGCCGAGCGAGCTAAACCTCACCATGGAAGAGATCCTGCGCACTACCTCACGGCATTATGAGGTTGAAGCGGCGGACCTGCGCTCCAAAGGGCGGCGTCAAGAGCTGGTAGTGCCCCGTCAGGTAGCCATGTATCTAATCCGCGAACTCACCCCGCACTCTTACCCGGAGATCGGTCAGTTCTTCTCGGGGCGCGATCACTCTACGGTGGTATACGCTGTTCAAAAGGTAGCAGAGCAGCTAGCGGTCGATCACGAGCTTGATGAGAAGATCAAAACCGTTAAGCGTGATTTATTGTGACTCGGCAATATACCCAAGGCTTCGCCCGAGTAATTCCGCCGCTTGTGGATAAACTTGTGGATAACCTGTGAATAACTTGTGGATAAGGCTGTGGATAAGATCGTCCTAGACCCCCCCTGTGGAAAGCTGTGGATAACTTGGCAGGTTATTCACAGGATAAGGCGAGTTATCAACAAACTTATCCACAGCCGATATGCTGTCTACTACAAGGCTAACACGAGTTTTCCACACTATCCACAGCCCCTACTATAGATGGTAAAGGCTTGGTTAAGTGATGAGATCTAGGAGTCACCATGCACGTAATTGTTCCCAAGAAGAGCTTGGCCGAAGGCTTGACTCATATCGAAAGGATTATTCCCACCAGAAGCAGTAATCCAGGGCTAAGCCTGGTCAGAATCGAACTAGGTGAGTCGGGATTAATCTGCTCTGGCAGCAACCTTGATATCGACATTGAGGCAACCATCCCAGCCGATGTCGCCAGCATGGTTGGGCGAAGCCTTACCGGGGAGATAGCCATACCCGCTCAGGTCTTTGGCCAGATAGTACGAGCCTTGCCTGGTGACCAGGTCAGCTTGCAGTTTGCCGAGCGTGAACTGGCGATTGAGTCTGGCAGCTACGCCACCAAATTGCAGCTCTCGGAGTTGACTGCTCCAAGGGTTACCTTTCCTACTCGCTACGGAGGCGAGCTAAGAGGAAGCGACCTGGCTGCGGCCCTAGCCAATGTTCGCTATGCGGTAGCAATAGCCGAGTACCAGGCCATTTTTCGAGGGGTCAAGCTTGAGTTTGGTCAGGGTACCCGTGCTGTGGCCACCGATGGCTTTCGCTTGGCCTACTATCACCTGGCTGAGGCTACCGGCTTGGCAGGTGAGGTAGTGCTGCCTAGCCGCAGCGTGGATGAGCTGATTAAGTTGCTTAGTCCTGCGAGTAACCCTGCGCGCAAGCCGCAGGGGCATCCTGCGAGTAAACCGCATCCTGCGAGTAAACCGCAGGATGATAAGGTCAAGCCTGCAGATACTTGCAGGCTCGAGCTAACTGATACACAGCTCACAGTGAGTACCGGGCGCTTTCGGCTTAACTTAAAACTCATGGAGGGCAACTTCCCGGATTACCAGCGGGTGATTCCCTCACAGTTTGACCTCCACCTCACCCTGGACGCCAAGGGGCTGGCCGAGGCGGTTTCGCGGGTCGCGCTACTGGCTGACAAGACTACCAACAATCGGGTGGATTTTTTCATCCTTCGCGCCGCTCAGGACCGCACTGCTCAGGACAGCGTCAACCAAGGCGCTTTGCAGATTACCGCTGAAGGAACTTATGGCCGATCGCAGGAGACGCTCACGGTGGCCCCTGAGGGACCAGAAGGGTCGGGCGAAGCCTTGTTGCAGATGGCACTAGCCTATAACGCCAAGTACCTGGTAGATGCTTTGCAGCCCATCCAGGGCAAGGCGCGACTCTCTTTTTCGGGCCGAACCAGCCCGAGCGTGCTCCTAAGCCTCGAAGACCCCGGCTACCTAGCTATGGTGGTACCGCTGCGCACCGCTTAAGCAGTTAGTCTATCAAGCAGTTAGCCTAGAAGGTATAGACTAAGGCAATGTGCCGCGTAGCCGCGGCGGCAATAAGGAGGCAACAATGACCATTATCGATTCTATCCGTGCCCTAGAACTACTTGATTCGCGCGGGAACCCTACGGTGGGTGCGACCGTGCGGTTGGAGAGCGGTTTTGAAGCCAGTGCTGCGGTCCCCTCTGGCGCCTCAACCGGCGCCCATGAGGCAGTCGAACTGCGCGACGGCGGCAGGCGTTACCTCGGTAAAGGGGTACAGCTAGCCGTCAAAAACGTTAACGAGGTGCTCGCCCCGGAGCTTGAAGGGCTGGACGCCACTGATCAGATCGGTCTCGATCAGACCATGATCGAGCTAGATGGCACCCCCAACAAAGGGAAGCTTGGTGCCAATGCCATGCTGGCGGTGTCACTGGCAGCCGCCAAAGCTGCGGCCTTAGCGTTAAACCTGCCGCTGTATCGTTACCTGGGTGGCGTTAATGCCCGCACCCTGCCGGTGCCAATGATGAACGTCATCAACGGCGGTAAGCACGCTGATAATAACGTCGATGCCCAGGAGTTCATGCTAGCCCCAGTCGGCTTTGACAGTTTTGGCGAGGCGCTCAGAGCCGGGGTCGAGACCTTCCATACTCTCAAGAAGGTGCTGTCACAAAAGGGTTACAACACCAACGTTGGCGACGAGGGCGGCTTCGCCCCGGATCTCAAGTCCAATACCGAGGCCGTCGAGGTGCTGCTTAAAGCTATCGAGCAGGCCGGCTACATCCCGGGTGAGCAGATCGCCCTGGCGCTCGACCCAGCCGCCACCGAGTTTTTCAAAGACGGCAAGTACCACCTTAAGGCCGAAGGAAAAGTGCTCTCCAGCGAGGAGATGGTGGCATTCTGGGCCGATTGGGTAGCCAAGTACCCGATCCTCTCTATCGAGGACGGATTGGCCGAGGACGATTGGCAGGGCTGGTCGCTCTTGACGCAGACCCTGGGCGACCGGGTGCAGCTAGTCGGCGACGACCTCTTTGTCACTAACGTGGCCCGCTTGCAGCGCGGTATTAACGAGCATGTTGGTAACGCCATTCTGATCAAGGTCAACCAGATCGGCACGCTGACTGAGACGCTTGACGCTATCGAACTAGCCAAGACCCAGGGCTATCGCAGCATGATCAGCCACCGCAGCGGCGAGACCGAGGACGCCTTCATCGCCGACCTGGCCGTAGCTGTTAACGCCGGCCAGATCAAGACCGGCTCGGCCAGCCGCAGCGACCGCTTAGCCAAGTACAACCGCTTGCTGACCATCGAAGCTGAGCTTGGTGGTAGCGCCCGCTATCTGGGCCGGAGAGCCTTCAAGTGACTCATCGCCGCCGCACTCGCATCGTAGCCACCTTAGGCCCAGCCAGCAGCGATCATGGCATGATCATGAAGCTGATGGAAGCTGGCGTCAACGTCTTTCGGCTCAACTTTTCCCATGGGACCCGCGACCTGCACCGGCAAAATGCCGCCTTAATCCGCGAGTTGAGCGCCAAACTGAACCACCCAGTGGGCATCTTGCAAGATCTGCAAGGCCCCAAAATCCGCATTACCACTTTTGCCGGGGGCAAGGTCGAGCTTACCCCGGGCGAGCGCTTCGACCTAACCTGCCAAGACGACAGTCCGGGCGACGAGCGGCGCGTCGGACTCACCTACAAGAATCTCTGTAACGATGTCAAAGTCGGCGACCTACTGTTGCTTGACGATGGCCGCCTGTCGCTGCGCATTACAGGCGTTACCGAGGTGCTCATCCAGACCGAAGTGGTCGTCGGCGGGGTGCTCTCTAACAACAAAGGGATCAATATCCCTGGCGCTGATCTGTCCATCCCAGCCTTGACCGATAAGGATGTTGAGGACCTGCTTTTTGGCGCCGAGCTCGACGTGGATTGGGTGGCTATGAGTTTCGTGCGCAGCCGTGACGACCTGCTGCTGGCGCGGCACTACCTGGCTAGGGCCGGCTCGCGGGCCAAACTGATGGCTAAGATCGAAAAGCCGGGTGCGGTGGAGCGTTTCGAAGAGATCCTGCGCGAGGTCGATGGCATCATGGTAGCGCGCGGTGACTTGGGGGTAGAGATGCCACCCGAGCAGGTGCCGCTCATTCAAAAGCGCCTGATCCGTGCCTGCGTTGGGGCGGGCAAACCGGTAATCACCGCTACCCAGATGCTCGAGTCGATGATTAACAATCCCACTCCTACCCGAGCCGAGGCTTCGGATGTAGCTAATGCTATCTATGACGGTACCGACGCCGTGATGCTCTCAGCCGAGACGGCGGTAGGCCTGTACCCGGTCGAGGCGGTCAAGATGATGGGGCGGATCGCCATGTCGGTGGAGATGGATCCGGAGTTTCAGCTCAGAATGCGTGAACACTATCCCAAACCTGAGGACACCATTGCTGACGCGGTCTCGCTAGCGGCCTGCCAGATGTCCCATAACCTCTCGGCCCGCGTCATTGTCACGCTCACCTCTTCCGGTGCTACGGTGCAACGGGTGTCACGCAACCGCCCTGCGGTGCCGATCTTGGCTGTGACCCCTAACGAGCGGGCCTTGCGCCAGATGAGTGTGATCTGGGGGGTTATCCCCGTTTTAAGCGCTGACATTCAGACCAGTGATGAGATGGTGGAGTTAGCTAATCGTGCGATTATTGAGACCGGCGTAGCCAACCCTGGCGACCGCTATGTCATCACTGCAGGAGTACCTTTTGGCAGGCGTGGCACGACTAACCTGATCCGGGCCGAGCGCGTTAGGAGCTAGGAGAGTCCAAAGTCCTGAGCGATCAACCGGGTGGTCATCTTGGCGGACATCATGACGCTAGGGAGCCCACCACCCGGTTGGTAGCTGGCCCCTACCAAATAGAGCCGACGCACATCCTCGCTACGGTTATGAGGGCGAAAGAAGGCGGTCTGTCTTAGCACCGGCTCGGGACCAAAGGCGTTACCGAGGTGGCTGTTGAGGACCGACTCGAAGTAGTCCGGGGTGATGAAGTGGGTATAGACCAGCCGCTCTCTAAGCCCAGGCAAGTAGCCAGCCTCGTCGAGGTAAGCTAGCGCCTTCTGGGCGTAGCTAGGACCTAGGGCCGACCAGTCGAGGCCGCTGCCGTTGTGGGGCACTGGCACCAGGGTATAGGCGGTGTGGTGACCTGGAGGAGCCAGCGAGGGGTCGGTGAGGGTAGGGAGGTGGAGGTAGTGAGCGAAGTCTGCCGGAAGCTTTTTGTCGGTGAAAATCTCCTTAAGCAGCGCCTCGTAACGTTCAGATAGCAAGATGTTATGGTGTGCCAGGCGTTCACCCTCGTCACCTCGGGCCTTAAAGCCGAAGTAGAGCACAAACAGCGACATCGATAGGCGGGTAGCTTTCAGCCGCCAGTCGCCGTGCCAGCGCCGGTCTTCAGAAGCCAAGAGCCTCCCGTAGGTATGGAGATAGTCAGCGTTAGAGACAACTAGATCGGCGGCGAGTTTGGCGCCATTAGCCAGTGCTACCCCCCGTGCGGTGCGATCGTTAACCAGGATCCGTGCGGCCTCGACGCCATAGCGCGTCTGTCCGCCCAGTTCCAAGAACTTCTTCTCCAGGCCGCGCACTAGTGCTCCTGTGCCGCCCATAGCAAAGTGGACTCCCCAGGTGCGCTCAACGAAGTGAATCATGGTGTAAATGGCCGGCACCGACAGCGGGTTACCGCCCACCAATAGCGTCTCAAAGGAGAAGACCTGCTGCAGTTTGGGGTTAGTAAAGTACTTCTTGGCGAAACGGAAGAGGTTGCCGACCGCATCCAGGCGCAGCAGGTCGGGGGCGACGCGGAGCAGGTCAAGCAGGCTGCCGAAGTGAGTAAAGCCGAGCTGCATGAAACCGCGCTCAAAGATGGCTTTAGCGTCGCGCTCGAACCTTAAGTAGCCGGCCTTATCCTCGGGGGCGAGGCGCTCGATCTCGCGCAGGAGGTGATCGCGGTCGTTGTTGTAGTCAAAGTTGCTGCCATCGGCGAAGAAGATGCGGTAAAAGGGGTCGAGCGGTACCAGCTCGACATAGCGCCGGGTGTGGGTGAGGTCAGCTAGTGCAGGGAAGTCGGGCTGGAGATAAGACGCTTGGGGGTTGATGGCAAAAAGCTCCTCGATAAACGGCGGAACGGTGATTACCGTCGGCCCCATGTCGAAGATAAAGCCCTCGGCCTGATGGACGTAGGCGCGCCCGCCAGGTCCGTCGAGCTTATCGAGCAGAGTGGTATTAAAACCCAGAGCCTGGAGGCGGATGGCTGTGGCCATCCCGCCGATCCCGGCACCGATGACGATGGCATTCATAGGGCTATTCTACGGCCAGTGGCGTAGCTGGCATTTGTGGCGGGCCGTACACTCAAACTATCCCCTGGAGATAACGCACCACGTCGACTTTAATTGGCATGAAGTAGACATTGCCGCCGTGCGCTTTGGCAAAGGCCAAGACCCTTTGGGCCAGGCGGCGGTTCCAGGCTAGGGTCGGGGCAAAGTCTGTCGGCAAGATGGCATGGTTGCGCGTCAACCAGTACTGCTTGGTGCGTTCGCTCAGCACGGAGGTGGCCCCCCAGAAGACCTGGGTGCTGGGGAGCAGCTCAGCGTAAAGCTCGAGCAGTCGCAGATCGAAGAAGGGTTGGGTAAAGAGCCCCGCAGCCCCGGCCTCGAGCTTGCGCAGGGCGTAGTCGCGCTCGGCCCGAAAGCTCTGCCGGTAGGGGTCGAGCGCGGCGTAGACGGTCAGCTCGGGGTGCTCGAGCCTGACTTTTTTGATTAGCTCAAGGCTGGTAGTAGGGTAGACCGGTCGGCTCATGCTGGGCGCGGTGTCGCCGCCGATCACCAGCACCTCACTAATGCCATGCTTGGCCAGGAACGTAGCCATTGGTAAGGGTTTGGCCAGATCGATATCTACCGCCCGCAGGTGGGGGATGGCGTTAAACAGCGGCTTGACCTGGGCACAGCCTTGCCAGCTACGCAGCGGAAAGCTCGACAAATCGGGGAGGTTAATGGTGTCAACCAACGGTAGATGGGCCTTGATCTGCGCCACCTCGCTGGCCAGCGATTCCTGACTGCGCGGGACTAGCTCAACCGAGATCCTCAAAAGACGTTCTCGCTCAAAATCATTCTCGCTCCGCTCGGACCTGCTCGGAACACCGGAGGCGCACCCCAGGAAGCTCTAGCACCAGCTCCGGGCCGTAAGCGCTGGCTGGGGTTTGGTAGCCGGGCTGGGCACAGCCGGAGAGCGCCTTGTGGGCGATGTGGACCGCTGCCGAGGCGGTGAGGGTATAGGCCTCGGGTGTCTCCAACCAGGCCTCGATCCGCTGCCCGTCGGCATCTTGGGCCTCGCCCCAGAAGCAACTTTGGCCATTAAGCCGCTGGGCTTCGCTGGGGCCAGCGGGGAGAGCCGAAATCCGCCTCAGGATAAAGCGCTTCACACCCGGCTGGCGCGCCAGCCAGCTAAGCGCGCGCAGGGCGAGATAGCGGGGCAGGGACAGGGCCATAAAGGTCTCAATAGTGGGGATGCCGGTGCTGTGAAAGGCTGTGACCAAATCTCCCCAGGGGATGCTGGCGGCCCGCTCGGGGCCGTGGCCAAAGTCGATCGAGCGGGTCCGATGCGCTAGCGGTACCGCGACCAGGCGACCGTTAAGCCGAGTGAAACCGGTGTTGCCTAGATATTTTAGCGCGGTCGTGATGGTTCCGCGCGAAGCGTGCTTGGCCCCGGAAAAAGCCAGCGTAAGCCGCGTGGCGCTGGGCAAGCGGCTCTTGAGGTGTACCGCCAAGCAGTCCGATGGAACCACATCAAAGCCCACCCCAGGCAGCAGCATTACCCCGGCCTGACGCGCCAGCGTGTCCCGCTCGGCTAGGGCTGTAAAGACACCGAGCTCGCCGGTGATGTCTAGGTAGTGGGCACGGCTCTGAAGGCAAGCCTCGACTAAGGGCAGGGCAGTAGCCGCGAACGGCCCGGCGCAGTTGAGTACCAGCGGCAGATCGTCGAGATTGGCGGCGATCAGCTTGGGGTTATCGAGATCGAAGACGCGATAGTCGAGGCCTAGGCGCTCGGCCTGCGAGGCCAGCCTCGGCGCGTTACGCCCAGCCAATACCGGGCGCAGACCAAGCCTTAGCGCCTCCTCGGCGATCAGCCGACCGGTGTAGCCGTAGGAGCCGTATAACAGAAAACTTGGGGCCATGCCCTTAAGGCTAACGCCCGGCTACCCGTCAGCCACTACCGAAACCTTGAGCTCGATGGGCGCCTCGGGATGAGGCTTGTAGATGATCGGGTACTCGCCAAGCTCCTTGATGGGCTGGGCTAGCTCTAGCTTGCGGCGGTCGATCTGCACATCGTAGGTAGCCTGTGCCGCCTCGGCGATATCGCGGCTGGTGACCGAGCCGTAGATTCGACCCTCGCCAGCTTTAACTTTAATCTCCAGGCTGGCCTCGGCTAGCAGAGCCTTGAGCCGCAGGGCGTCACCCTTACGCTCGGCGAGCTGCTTGGCACGCTGCGATAGGCGGGCTTCAAGCTCGGCCTGATTCGACTTGGTGGCAAGTAAGGCTAGCCCTTGCGGGATCAAGTAGTTGCGGGCATAACCAGGGCGCACCCTAACGACCTGCCCAGCTTCACCCAGGTTATCGACGGGCTCGAGCAGGATCACATTCATCGGCGTACCAACTTCTCGGTGATGGGGATAATGGCGAGCATGCGAGCACGCTTGATAGTGGTAGCGAGCCTACGCTGATGCTTGGCGCACACCCCGGTGCGGCGGCGCGGGAGGATCTTGGCGGTATCGGAGATGTAGCGGCGCAACATGCGGCCGTCGTGGTAATCGGTAAGCTCGAGCTCGCCGCTACAAAACTGGCATACCTTGGGCCGCCTGCTGCGGCGGGCGCCTCGTTTGGCATCGCGGTCGAATTTTCTGCCTCGGGGTTTATCTTGGGCCATTAAAACGGTAAGTCCTCTTCTGGTGGAAACTCTTCATCAATATCCAGCTTTTGACTCGTCTGGGCGCCCTGGTCGCTTGCGCCTGGGCGGGTTCCGGCGCCACCACCGCCGGGACCACGGGTCAAGAATTCGACGCGCGAGCTTTCGATGCGTGTCGTGTACCGCCGGTTGCCATCCTTGTCAGTCCAGGAGTCGTTGACCAGGCGCCCCAGCACAAACACCGGATCGCCCTTTTTGAGTTCGCCACAGGCTTCAGCTAGTTCGCGCCAGACGTTGACATCAACGTAATGGGTGCGCTCTTGCCATTCGCCCTTGACCTGATACGACTCGTTGACCGCGACGCTAAAGCGCGTCACGGCGCTACCGCTCTGGGTATAGCGCAACTCGGCGTCCCGGGTTAAGTTGCCGATCACCGTCACCTGGTTGAGGGCCTCGCGTAGGCGCTGCTGGCCTTTGGTATCGGTGACGGTGGCTTCGCCCCGGCGCGCCCCCAACTTGATAACCTCAACGCGCGAGGCGACGATGTCCAGCGAGCTGCGGCGCTGCCCGTCCTGACCTTCCCAGCTACGGTAGTCGAGTCGGCCTTCAAGTAGCACCGGCGTGGCTGCCGCTAGTTGCCCGGCGAGCGTCTCGGCGGCGGCGCCAAACAGCGTGGCGCGGTGATACCAGGCCAGTTCGCGCTGTTGGCCGTCATCGCCTAAGATCTGGTCGTTGCCGCCCACACTGAGCTGCAAAATAGCCAGCCCTCCCGGTGTGTAGCGCAACTCGGGCGCTTGGGTTAGTGTGCCTGCCAAGTAGACGGTATTTAGCCCTCGGGCCATGACCTCCTCCTAGTCACAACGCGCACCAGCAACTGTCGCTCAAGCGGCAGGTGTCGCCTCGGCCTTGGTTTCCGGAGTTTTGCGCGTGCGCCACTCCGGGCGGTCGCGCACCACTAGTGCGCGCATGACGTTGTCGCGTAGCCGCAGCGCCGACTCTAGCACTTTGGGGGCGTTGCTGGGTAGCTTTAGAGTGTAAATCGCGTAGTACCCCTCACTCAGTTTGCGAATCGGATAGGCCAGCCGTCTCAACCCCCACTCATCGACCTCGACGAGTTCGCCCTCTACTCGAGCCAGCAGCGCATTCACGGCATCCTTTTCGATCTGCAGTTGCGCCTCGTTGAGGTTGGGGTCAAAGATCATGGTGAGGGTGTAGCTGTGTGTTTCCATTAAGTCACCTCCCTTTGCGTAGGCTCGCCTCATAAAGGCAGCGTTAGATTCTAGCACAAACCGCCAGCTTGCCTAGCGTTACCCGCTCTCATGCGTTTTTGCGCTAGCATGGCGCTGCATGGCGACACTTCCTCGTGCCACCAAGCTGATAGCGTTGGCGTTTTGGCTAGCACTAATTGCCGCCTTCTGGTGGTATAGCCAGGCTCAAGGCTTAAGCCCACTGTACCTAGTCGATCGGCTGGTCGACCTAATGGCCGATAACCCCCTTGGGTTGGTGATCTTCTTTGGTGCCTACGCCGTGCGCCCGCTGCTGCTTTTTCCCTTTACCCCGTTGAGCATGGCTGCCGGTTTTGTCTTTGGGCCGCTCTTGGGAATGCTCTATGCCACCCTGGCCACTCTCATGTCGGCCATTATCGGCTACAGCATCGCCCGGCTGTTTGGCTACCGGCTGACCGAGCCGCGCACCGGCGCTCAGCGCTTGGCGTTAGAGTTGCGGCGCAACGGTTTTGAGGCGGTGCTAATAAGTCGCCTGATCTTCCTCCCCGGCGATCTGGTTAACTACGCTTCGGGCCTGGTGGGGGTTGGGTTAGGCGCCTTTGCCCTAGCGACCGCTATCGGCAGTGTGCCTGGGCTATTAGGGGCGGTGCTCCTTGGCGCCTCGTTCGAAGGCGATCTGGCGCAGCTCCGTCCGGCCATTGACACCCGGCTACTGCTGGCGTCAGGAGCGGTGCTGCTTGGTAGCCTGGCGCTATCTTATTTCCTGCGCCGCCGCCATCGCATAAGCGGAGCCCCGCGTGGGGGGCGCGAGGCTCCTTAGAGAGGAGATGGTGGAGGGAAACCCTCCAAATGTTTAGCGCGGCGGCTAAACACGCCTCACTGTAGCGACCGAACTCTTACAGAATTCTTACAGGCCGCGCTGCTGGCTGCTATGCTGGCGCTTGTGTGGTGTAGGGAGAGAATCCGTATTCGAGTATTCAAGTAGGGGCAAAACGGGTTGTGAGGGCTTTCCTACTTCCCACTGCCCAGATCCCACTACCCTCGTGCTGACCCGAGCGAGACACCGCCCCGAGCGTGTCGAGGGAGTGATTTATGACCCGAGCGGAGCGAGGCCCGAACGAAGTGAGAGTGATTCTGGAGTGATCTATGACCGCTGAGTTGCTCAGCGTCGGCACCGAGCTGCTGCTCGGCGAAATTGTCGACACTAATACGGCCTGGCTGGCCCAGGACTTGGCGCAACGCGGCGTGGACATCTACTGGTCGCAGCGAGTGGGGGATAACCTGCTGCGCCTAACCGCAGCGATCCGCCAGGCGCTAGCCCGTAGCGACCTACTGGTGATGTGCGGCGGCCTGGGACCGACCGATGACGACCTGTCACGCGAAGCGCTAGCTGCTGTCTGCGGCGAGACGCCGCAGATCGATGAGGGGTTAGCGCTTAATCTGCGCACACGCTTTGTCGCCACCAACCGCCCCATGCCGCAGCGAAACCTCAAGCAGGCCTGGCTGATCCCTTCTGCCGAGGCCCTCCCCAATCCCATCGGCACGGCACCGGGCTGGTTGGTGCGGCGCCCTGATGGGAAGCGGATAGTGGCGCTCCCTGGCCCACCCCGCGAGCTGCAACGGATGTGGCTGAGCGAGGTGGTGCCGAGGCTCAGCCTGCCGCCCGCGGCGCTGTTCAGGCAGACCTTCAAGACCCAAGGGATCGGCGAGTCGGCGGTGGCGGAGCTGCTTGGGGAGTTAACGCTGTCGGCCAATCCCAGCGTAGCTACCTACGCCAAGCGGGACGGCGTCCATGTGCGGGTAGCGGCTAAGGCGGCGAGCGAGGCAGAGGCTAGGGCGCTGGCTGAGCCGGCGCTTGAGCAGGTCCAGCAGCGGCTGAGCGAGTACCTTTGGGGAAGCGATAGCGACGAGCTACCTATGCTGCTGCAGCAGCGGTTGCGCGTGCGCGGTGAGACGGTCGCCAGCATGGAGTCGCTTACCGGTGGGCTTATCGCACAGCTGCTCACCTCGGCGGCTGGAGCATCGGCTGTTTACCGCGGCGGCGTGGTAGCATACGGTGCGCAGGCGAAGGCGGCGTTCGGTGTGCCCCGCGACCTTCTTGAGCGGTACGGCAGCGTCTCGGAAGAGGTGGTGCAGGCGATGGCGAACGCTGCCAGGCGGCTATTTGCGAGCGATTATGGACTGGCTGCTACTGGCGTGGCGGGACCTGATGCCAGCGAGGGGAAAGCGGTAGGCGAGGTCTATGTGGCCTTCAGTGGGCCCGGTGGGGTGACGGTTAAGCAGCTTCGGCTCCCCCCGCTCGAGCGCGAGTGGATTCAGGAGCGCACCGCTTATACCTTGCTGGCGCTCCTCTGGTCGCAGCTTCGAGCCTAGCCGTAGCCGCCACGCAGCGCTTTGGAGGCAACCATGGAAGAGCGCAAGAAGGTTTTGGACAACACCCTCCTGCAGATCGAGAAGCAGTTTGGCAAGGGGGCGATCATGCGGCTGGGCAGCGAGACTAACCCGCTCGAGCAGGGGATCATCTCCACCGGCTCGATGTCGGTCGATCTGGCCCTGGGGGTAGGCGGGGTACCGCGCGGGCGTGTCGTCGAGATCTACGGCCCGGAAGCGGGCGGTAAGACCACCCTGAGCCTGCATATCGTGGCCGAGGCGCAGCGCGTCGGCGGCGTGGCGGCCTTTATCGACGCCGAGCATGCCCTCGATCCGGGCTATGCCAAGGCGCTCGGCGTCAATACCGATGAGCTATTAGTCAGCCAGCCCGACACCGGCGAGCAGGCGCTCGATATCGCCGAGCTGCTGGTGCGCAGCGGTGCGGTGGACGTGGTGGTGATCGACTCGGTGGCGGCGCTGGTACCCCGCGCCGAGATCGAGGGGGAGATGGGGGACAGCTTCGTGGGATTGCAGGCGCGCCTGATGAGCCAGGCACTGCGCAAGCTGACCGGCGTGCTGTCTAAGAGCAAGACCACCATGATCTTTATCAACCAGATCCGCGAGAAGATCGGCGTGATGTACGGTAACCCCGAAACTACCCCGGGCGGGCGGGCGCTGAAGTTTTACGCCTCGGTCCGCCTCGAGGTGCGCCGCATCGGTGATGTTAAGTCGGGTGCGGACAAGGTTGGCAACCGGGTGCGGGTTAAGGTCACCAAGAACAAGGTCGCTGCGCCCTTTAAGGAGGCCGAAGTTGAGATCATGTTCGGCCGGGGGATCGATAGGCTTGGCGATCTGATCAATATCGCCGCGGACCTCGACATCATCCAGAAGTCGGGGAGCTTTTTTAAGTATGAAGGTGCCAACATCGGACAGGGTAAGGAAAAGGCTGGGGCCTTCCTGCAAGATAATCCGGCCATTGCTGAGGAGATCAGGGCCAAGGTGGTAAGCGCGATTAAGGGAGAGCCCGGCAAGTATAAGGGCAAAGCTAGCAGCGACGTCCAGGAGGGCGAATGAATCTCCCGCTGCTCGAGCTCCTGCTGGCCTTGCTGGTCGGCTTGGGCTTGGGCCTGCTGCTGCGCCGGCGCCGTGACCGGAACCTGCTCGAGCAGGCTAGGGGTGAGGCTGAACGTATCAGGGGCGAAGCCGAGCGCATCAGGCGCGACGCTGAGCGTGAGACCAAGCGCCTGCTGCAGCAGGCCGAAGCTGAGACCCGCGAGCTGATCGGCGCCGAGCGGAGTCGGCTCGAGCAGGAGGCTGAGCGCGCTAAGCAGCTCTTGGAGCAGGAGTTGGCGCGCACCCGGCAGACCTTTCAGGCCGAGTTCGACCGCACCCGCGAGGATCTGGAGCGGGAGCGGCAGGCGCTGCGCGAAGCCCGGCAAGAGCTGCGGCGTGACCGTGACAAGGTTGAGGTAATCGAGGAGCGCCTAACCCGCCGGGGTGAGCAGCAAGATGCCCGTGCCGTTAAGCTTGACGAACTAGAGGAGCGCCTCAATGAGCGGGTTGAGCTCCTCAAGCAACGCGAGGAAGCGCTCTTGGAGCGAGAGGCCGGGCTCGAGCAGCGGATTTATGAGATCGCCCAGCTCAGCCGCGAGCAGGCCAAAGAGATAGTTTTGCACCGGCTTGACGCCGAGCTCGAGCGCGAAAAGGCGGGCCGCATCCGCTATGCGCTCGAGCGGGCCGAGGTCGAGGCCAAGCGCAAGAGCCTTAACATCATCGCCCAGGCCATCCAGCGCAGCGCCAGCGAGGTCTCGGCAGCCATTAGCGTGTCGGTGGTGCCGATCCCTAGCGATGCTATGAAGGGTCGGATCATCGGCCGCGAAGGGCGCAACATCCGCACCTTCGAGTCGCTGACCGGCGTGGATCTGATTATCGATGATACCCCGGAGGCGGTGCTGCTCTCCTCGTTTAACCCCTTGCGCCGCGAGGTGGCCAAGCTGGCCCTCTCCGAGCTAGTCGCCGACGGGCGCATCCACCCGGCCCGCATCGAAGAGGTAGTGCAAAAGGCGCAGCAGGAGATGCAGAGCTATATTCGCGAACGCGGTGAGGAGGCCACCTTAGAGGCCAATGTGGTCGGCTTGAAGCCGGGCATGGTGCAACTCTTAGGCCGCATGCACTTTCGCACCAGCTACGGCCAGAATGTCCTTAAGCACTCGGTGCAGGTGGCCCACCTGTCCAGCATTATTGCCGCCGAGCTAGGGCTGGATGAGGCGCTAGCGCGCCGCGCCGGACTGCTGCACGATATCGGCAAGTCCATCGACCGCGAGATCGAGGGGGTTCACACCGAGATCGGGGCCAACCTGGGGCGCCGCTTCGGCGAGCCCCCAGAGGTCATCGATGCCATCGCCTGGCACCACGAACTAGACCGCGCCGAGACGCTCTATCCGGTGATCGTGCAGGCGGCTGACGCCATCTCGGCGGCGCGGCCAGGCGCACGACGCGAGACGCTCGAGACCTACCTCAAGCGCCTAGAGGCGCTCGAGACCATCGCCACCAGCTTCCCCGGCGTGGAGAAGTCTTACGCCATTCAGGCCGGGCGCGAGATCCGCATCATCGTCGAACCAACCAAGGTCGATGATGCCTCGGCGGTGCTGCTGGCTCGCGATATCGCCAACCGCATCGAACAGGACATGGAGTACCCCGGCCAGGTGCAGGTGACGGTGGTCAGGGAGTCGCGTGCGGTAGAGTATGCACGCTAGAATTCCAGCTATGGCGAAAAGGGCTCGGGATAGGTATACTCTCCGGGGGCGCGGCGGCGTTAGCTGAACACAGGGACGGATAGCGATGGCGATCGGCGACGAACTCAAACTCTTTTCCGGCTCGGCCACGCCGGAGTTAGCGCGCTCGGTGGCCTGCCATCTGGGCCATGAGCTGGCCCGCGGCATTGTATCGCAATTTCCCGACGGCGAAACGCGCATCCAGATCGGCGAGTCGGTGCGCGGCGCTGACTGCTACATCATCCAGTCCACCTGCGCGCCGGTCAACCATCACTTGATGGAGCTGCTGGTGTTTGTCGATGCTTTGCGGCGGGCCTCAGCCTGGCGGGTAAACGCGGTCATCCCCTATTTCGGCTATGCCCGGCAGGATAAAAAGGTGCAGGGGCGCGAGCCGATTACCGCCAAGCTGGTAGCCAACCTGCTCGAAACGGTCAAGGTCGATCGGGTGATTACCGTCGATCTGCACGCCGGCCAGATCCAGGGCTTTTTCGATGTGCCGGTCGATCACCTCACCGCGCTAGGCATCCTCGGCGACCACCTTAAGGCCACCGACCTCAGCGATGCGGTAGTGGTCTCGCCTGATGTCGGTCGCGCGCACGAGGCGCGACGCCTGGCTAACTACCTGGGCCTGCCGCTGGCCATGCTCTATAAGCGCCGCAACAGCCCGACCGAGACCGAGGTCATCCACGTGATCGGCGATATCAAAGGGCTCAGGCCGATCATGATGGACGATATGATCTCGACCGCCGGCACCATGGTGCGCGGGATCGAGGCGCTGCTCAAGCTAGGCGCCCACCCTGATGCGACCCTCGTTGCTACTCACGCAGTTTTTACCCCCCCCGCCCTTGACCGGCTTAAGCACCCAGCCATCAGTGCGGTCTATGTCACCGATACCGTGCCTTATCGCAACCACAGTGAGCGTATCAAGGTGCTCTCAGTGGCCGGGCTGTTAGCGGCCGCCATTCGCAACGTTCACGAGAACGGTTCGGTAAGCGCCCTGTTCCCACCCAAGAGCTTTGAGGAGGAAAGATGAAGTTACAAGCAAGCAGACGTACCCCAGGCAAGGCCGGCGCGCTGCGCCTGGCCGGGCAGATGCCTGCGGTGGTATACAACCGAGAGCTTAATATCCCTATCGCGGTCGACCTAAAGACCTTTGACCGGGTGTTCCGCGCGCAAGGGACCTCGAGCATTATCGATTTAGAGATCGATGGCGAGAACCACGAAGTGCTGGTCAAGCAGGTGCAGATGGATAAGCGCAAGCGCCTCCCTGTTCACGCTGACTTTTACGCAGTCACCGCCGGTCAACTGGTCGATGTCCACATCCCGCTTGAGTTCGTGGGCACAGCGGCTGGGTCGCGTGAGGGTGGCCAGCTCGACGTGCAGCGCCGCGAGGTGCATATCAGCATCCTGCCCCGCCTTATCCCGCAGCACCTGATGGTCGATGTCAGCGCGCTCAAGATCGGCGACTCCTTGCACGTCTCCGATCTCAAGAGCTATCTCCCGGCTGAGGCCGAGATCCTAGATGACCTCGAGCTGACCCTGGTAGCGGTGGTACCGCCGCGTGTAGCGGAAGAAGCGGTCGCCGAGGCTGGCGCTATTGAGCCAGAAGTCATTGCCAAGGGCAAGGAAGAAGAGGAGTAGGCCTGGAACGCCCGGTCTCTCTAGTGGTCGGGCTGGGCAACCCCGGCCCGGCCTATGCACAGACCCGGCACAACGCCGGGTTTCTGGTCTTGGACGTGCTGGCCCGCCGACAGGGGCTGGCGTTTCGCTGCGGTCGGCTGGCCGATGAGGCGCCCTGGGGCCAGGTGACCCTCCTTAAGCCCCAGGCCTACATGAACCGCTCTGGCCAGGTGGTGCAGGCTTATGCCAAAGGCCTCACCCCCACTCAGTTGCTGGTGGTCCATGACGACCTGGACCTGCCGCTAGGACGCTTGCGATTTAGGCAGGGCGGTGGCGCCGGCGGCCAAAAGGGGGTCTCTGACATCGCTGCGCGGCTCGGCCCCGACTTCTATCGCCTTAAGGTCGGTATCTCGCGTCCGCCCGAGGGCATCACCGCCGAGAGCTGGGTGTTAAGCCGCTTCCGCGACGGCGAAGCGGCACTGCTAGCGCGCGTCCTTGAGTGCGCCGCCGAGGCGCTTGAGGTGTTCGTGCAAGAGGGCTTCACGGCGGCCGCCAACCGCTTTAACGGGCTTATCATCGAGGGGCAAGGGGGAGAGGGCGACCCCGCATCGTGAAGGCGAGCTTGTCCTTACCCCTTCACCGCGCCCCGGGTGAGACCGGAGATGAGGAACCGCTGCAACGAAAGGAATACCACCAGGATCGGAAGGGCGCCGAGCATACAGGCCGCCGCGAAGATCCCCCACCTTGTGGCGTATTCCCCCAGGATGAACAGCCTCAAGCCCACAGCGAAGGTAAAATTCTCCGTCCCCGTCAACAGAATGCTCGGCAGCAGAAAATCGGAGTAGGTCCCGATGAAGCTGAGGATGAAGATGACCGCCAATATCGGCCTAGCGAGAGGGAGGATGATTTGCAGAAAGGCCTGGAAATGAGTGGCGCCATCGATCATCGCCGACTCCTCTAATTCGCGGGGGATGGTGTCAAAATAGCCCTTCATCAGCCAGGTATTAAACCCCATCGCTCCACCGAGATAGACCATGATCAGTCCGGCGTGGGTGTTAAGTCCTAAGCCAGGGATATGGCGCCCGATCTCCAGCAGCAAGAGGTAGATAGCTACCATGGCCAGCATCTGGGGGAACATCTGAATGATGAGCAAGGCTAACAGCCCCGTCCGGCGCCCGCGAAAGCGGAATCGTGAGAGGGCATAGGCCCCTAAAGCGGCCAAGGATACGGTCAAGAGCGAGGCTATCCCCGAGACCTTGATGCTGTTCCAAAGCCATAGCCCAAAGGGGTGCCGAGGGCTGTTGAACAGCTCTTGGTAATGCCTTAGAGTGGGGTTTTCAGGAATAAAGGCCTGTCCAAACAGGGTATTGCCGGGGTTGAGCGAGGCAGAGAAAATCCACAAGACAGGGAAGAGGGCAAAGGTGATCATCCCGCAGATCAGCAGATGGCGCAGTAGCTTCCCCGGCAGGGTATGACGACTATACATCCCTTCTCCTTTAGAGACTCTCTCCCACCCGCTCCAAGTTGCGGGTGAGTCGGAAGTTGATCGCGCTGATCGTACCGATGATCATGAAGATTATCAGGGAGACCGCCGCAGCGAAGCCGTAGCGAGCCCCGGCCGCCCCAAAGGCTAAATTGTAGGTATAGCTAATCAGGATGTCGGTTGCCCCAGCCGGCGTGATTGCCCCGGGGATCGGAGGACCCCCTCCGGTAAGCAGAAAGATGACGTTAAAATTATTGAAGTTAAAGGCAAAAGAGCCAACCAACAGGGGGGCGATCGAGATGAGCAGAAGGGGGAGGGTGACCTTCCCTAATAGTTGTATCCGATTGGCCCCATCGACGCGGGCTGCCTCGTAGAGCTCCTGGGGGATGCTCTGTAGCGCGCCCAAACAGACGATCATCATGTAGGCATACCCGAGCCAGAGGTTGACCAGCAACACAGCCACCCTGGCCCAGAGGGGGTCGTGAAACCAGGGGATTTTAGTGGCAAACAGGTCGTGCAGAATACGGTTGACGATGCCAAAATCGACGTTCAGCATCCCACCCCAAACCAGGATCGAGATAAACCCCGGAATGGCGTAGGGAACGATCAGCAAGGTGCGATAGAAGTTGCGCAGCTCTAAGTATGGGTCGTTCAGGAGCAGGGCTAGAGCGAGCCCTAGGGTGAAGGTGGTGGCTACGCTCAGGAACGCCCAGAGGAAGGTCCAGGTGAAGATGCGGAAGAAGGGTCCGGAGATATGAGGGTTGGTAATGATCTCGGTGAAGTTTCGCGCTCCGATGAAGACCGCGAAACCCGGCTGGAGCCTCTCTCCATGGACCGAGGTGAAGATCCCTTCTACGGGCGTATAGGCAATGCCGGTGCGCAGATCGGTCAACACGCCCTCCGCGGGGTCGTAGCGGTACTGCCGTCTGGCGACACCGAACTCCGCCAGCGATACTAATCGGACCGCCTCGTCACCCCATTGCAGGCTCAGTTCCTGAAGCTCTCCCATGATCTGGACAAGTTCTCTTCGACTCAGCCGGTGGTGGCCGTTAATCTCAACGATCTCTGCTCCGTCATAGACGAAACGTGGATCGGTTAGCTCTACCGCTTGTAAAATACCCCTCTCGGACAGATAGTTCGTCCCGGTGACCGTGGAAGTAAGGAGTAAGATCAAGCTCCCTGCGGGTCCCCTGAACGCCTGATAGGTGAACCGCTCACCCCCCTCCGGAAGGTAAAAGCGACTCTCGAAATGGGCAATCACCTGCTCTTTGGTAAGCCGATGCCCTGTTCCGAAATTGGTGAAAGCAACAGCCATATTGGAAGCGATCGGGTAGACAACCATCAGGAAGAACGGGATCAGTCCCGGCAAGAGGTAGCGTAACGGGTAAGCGCGCTTGCTGAGTACGGCAAAGTTGAGCGCCACCAGGCCCAACACCAGGCCGCTCAGGGGCAGCCAACTGCCGGCCAAGAAGAGTCCTACTGCGGCCCAAATCCCCAGCGCGTTGGTAACCCCTAGGAGGAGAATTTTAAACAAGATGGCGGTCATAGTCATTAGGGGGCCGACGCAAGTCGGCCCCCCCTTTGCTCCTTACTATTAACATCCAATGAGCCCGCGGATGCGCGCCACAGCATCCCGCAGGGCATCTTCTGGGGACAGCTGCTGAGTCACAATCAGGGTCAGGGCATCAGCCCAGGCTGACCACACCGCCGCCATCTCGGGGATGCTCGGCATGGGGATGCCAACAGCTTCGTTAGCAGCCCAGGCTGCCACGTCTGGATCGGCCGCGACCACCTCTAGAGCAGGTAGGAAGGCCGGGTTGCGTGGATCTGCTTCATAAAGCGCCAGTTTCGCCTCTTTCGTAACGATGAACTCCTGCAAGAAGACCATCGCCAAGAGTTTGTTGGCGCTGAACGAGCTCACCATAAACCCATGCACGCCGACGAACGGCCGCATGGGCTGCCCCTCGATGGCGGGGAGTTTGGCGATGCCGTAGTTAATACCGGCTGCTCTGGCATCCGCCACCGCCCACGGGCCAGTGAGGATCATCCCCGCCTTACCGTCGTTGAATAGGCCGGTCATCGCTGCATAGTCGGTCCCCACCGGCACCAGTCCGGCGGTAATCAGTTCCAGGATGAGGTGGCCGCCGCGGATCGCGCCTTCAGTGGCCAGGCCGATGTCGCAGGGATCGAGCACCCCCTCTTCGTCCAGTCCAAAGATGTAACCACCGGACGCCGTGAAGAAGGGGAAGCTATGAAACGGATCGGGTTGGGGGATGTTGGTTAAGAAGCCGAATTGTCCCCTCTCCGGGTCGGTGAGCTCACGGGCGAGGGCGATGAACTCGTCGTAGGTCTCCGGCACCGCTGGTACCAGGTCCCTGTTGTAGAGGATGCCGATGGCTTCGGTAAGGTATGGGAGGCCCCAGATCTCCCCGCCACTTGAAAACGCCTCAATGCTGACTGGGACGAACTGATCCCGCATTCCCTCGAGGAAGCGGAGCGGCTCCAGCAGGCCATCGGCGATGAACTCACCGATCCAATCGTGTGGGCCGATGATGATGTCCGGGCCCTCGCCGGCCGGCCCGGCCACGCCGAGTCGAGCCCGGATGTCACCAAAGGGCACCTCTTGAACCTCGACCGGGATGCCGAACTCCGCTGTGAAGGCCGGACTCAACTCGGCCAGTATCGGCGCCCGAGTAGAATCGGCCCAGATGGTGAGCACGCCGGGCCTGCTGGCCCAGGCCGCGCCGATAAGACCCCAAAGCATCGTAAACCCTAGCAATAAAGCCATAGCTCTTTTCATGTTGCGGTTTCCTCCTATATTAAAACCATCGAGGACGTGCTGTTTTGAACCCGTTTTCCTTTCAACTGGCGGCGCATATGCGCCGCTGCTATCACCTCCTTTCACCTCTCCACAATGATCGGCGCCAGGACGGCGAACGTCCGCGCTTCGACGTTGAAACCGGAGAGTATCTCCTCTTGCGTGTACCCCTCTGGGGCCAGGTAGTCATAAACGAGCGGGGCCACGGCCGGGGCGGGGCTGCCGCCGCCGACCCACTCTCCGGCTGTCCGGGCTACCGGCCGGATATGGTTCGGGCCGAACCCGTCCTGGGAGGCGACCATCACGTAGTGTGCCCCGCGGATCTCCGGGAGCACGGTTTTCGGAATTCGCACCAGCACCAGCCGCCTGGCTGGATCGGCGGAGACGTCGATCAGGTGCATCTCTCCAGCGGCGGTGAACAGGTGCCGGCCGTAGTCGGGCCAGCCGGCCACCTTGACAAAGAAGTCCCACGGGTGGTCAGGGTGCAGCCGGAGCTGCATCGCCGCTCCGTCCGGATGCGCTTCGGTCAAGCCGCCTGGCTTGGTGTCCAGGTAGAGGTTGATGATAGGGTGGCTGAACCCAAGCGGCCCACCCCAGGGGTTGGGCAGAGCGGTGAACTCGAAGGCTAAGAGCCAGTTCTCACCCTGATCGAAGATGGTGTAGCTTAACAGATCGAAGAGCCCCTCCTCGTCGAACACACCAGCGGTCGGATAGACCAGGGTGCCCAGGCCGTGGTCATCGCCGGCTGGGTCGGTGAAGGTTGCGATCACCTCACCGCCGACCAGGGCCGGCATACGTGCTATCACCGGTTGCGGAGGCGCGCTTCCCAGCAGCTCTCCCGCCTTTTCCATGGCGATCCGCAGCCAGACAGTCAGCTCCTCGGCCCGATCAAGCTCCAACTCGGCGAACGGGATCTGGACCTCGATCGTCTCACCAACCCGCACGATCCTCTGCGGTTGCAGCCGGATCTGGTTTTCCAAAGTCCAGCCTTCCATGCCGTCGGCGACAAACCTGAACACGTTGCCGCGACCGTCCGGCCGGATATGATCGAATCGCGCTTGCGCGAGTTGGGTCAGCGGGAAGCCAAGCTCCGCCTCCGCAAATCGCGCCAGGGCGTTGATCGGGGTGCCCAGCTCAGCCCCGGTATGAAAGCCGATATACAGGACGAGGCGGTACGCTTCTCCGATCAGCTCAGCGGGCGGGAGGGTGGTGTCGGCCCGCAGATAGATATTATGCGTGTCGTAGCCGATAAATGCTTGTTCAATCAGCCCTTCTCCAGTAAGCCTGGCTGCTTTCTCCCACTCGCCAGGCGATATTGCGCCGTCAACTATCGGGCTCACCTCGCCCAGCGGAGAGAAGAGCGGGCTGAGCCGCCTGAGCGGAAGCGCTTCGGGCGTGACCGTAACCAGGTTCGATGGTGCGCGGTTGAACGAGCCGTCAACAGCAATCACTTGATAGGAGTACTCCTGTCCGTGGGCAACAGCCTGATCAATGAACGAGGTCGCGTCGACTGGGAGCCGCGTCAGCTCCTCTAACGGCTGATCTTTGCTCTGGCGAAGGATCTGGAGGTGGTCTATCCCAGCTCTGTCCGGCAGCTCCCACTCTAAAACGACAAAGCTGGTCGCGTCGAGGCGATGGAGGGGCCGCGCCTCGGCCAGGCTTGCTGCTGCCGGCGGGGTGAGATCATCTGTCGGAATGACCGTGAACCGTGGCAGAGTGCCGTCTGGATAAGCGGAGATGGCCCAGCTCAGCCCGCCATTAGTGGAAAACCTGAGCGCAACGAACCAGTCACCAAGCTGCTCAGGGACGAACCCGCCGGAGTAGAGGTCGGCCCCATCCTGATCGCCAAGGTAGTTGGCCGGCAGCCAGTTCCAGGTGGTTAAATCCGGATCCTGGCCGAAACCGAACTGCGCGGTGATCCCGGCGCCCTGCCCGGGCGCATCGGTTACACCGGCGGCGTAAACGGCAGCGACGAGCTGTTCAATTTCTCTTCCCACTCCGATCGTATGCTCACCGCCGAGAAGGGCGAACGGCTGCAAAATGATCCGATCGACTGGGATTGAGGGAACAGCCGCGGCGTGAACTGACTTCGCGCTCTCATTACCCGCCTTGTCGACAGCGGTAACGGTGTAAAAGTAGCGAGTCATATTCTCGACCCCAAGGTCGGTAAAGCTTGTTTCAAGCAGGCTAGTAGCGATCCGCTCGTAATGCCCGCCGATGATCGTGGTCCGATAGATGTTGTACGAGGCGGCATCCGCGACCGGCTCCCAACTGATCTCCACCCGCCGATCGTACGAGCCGGCGATAATCCCGGTCGGCGGCGCCGGCGGCAGGAGATCCTGCGGGCCGTGACGGGCGACTAAGATCGCGCCCCCTAAGCGGGGGATCTCCAGGGTGATCCCGCCGTTTGTCACCATATACTCATTGTTGTTCAGCAGATCGGTAAAGACCGCCCCGTCGCGCACGAATCCGGAGAGGTCGAGGCGCAGCTCGTCCTCGCCTGTCTGACTCACCACGACGACCGCCAGCGCGTTGTGATCGGCGATCGTCACAGCCTCGCCGGTGTGGTAGTTGATCGTGTGCTCGCTAAGGCCGAGTGCATCGCTCTCTCCCAGGAGCCGTCTGCCAATCGCGTAGGTTCCGCCCTGGGCGTGCAGGGTGATAAGATCACCCGTCCGCAGCACCGGGTTGTCATTACGTATTGCAGCCAGCTTGCGGTAGTGATTGAGGAGCGCGTTATCATCTGTGACTAATTCCCACGGGAAGGTGCGGCGGCTGTCAGGGTCGCGCTGTCCGGTCAGGCCAACCTCGGTCCCGTAGTAGAGGGTCGGTGAGCCAGGATAACTCAGCTTTAAGATCGCCGCCATTTTCAAGCGCGCCTGCGCCAGTGCGTTCGCGGTATCGATCTCTTCCGGGCTCATCCCGGCCGCCCGCTCGCGGTCGGCGAAGGTATCTGGCTCGAGATCGCCAAAAGTTTTTAAAATGCGCTCGGTGTCGTGCGATTCAAGCAGGTTCATCATGGCGTAGAACGCCTCACGCGGATAGTCCTCGTAGATCTCAGTCAGGATGCGGTCGAAGGTATCGGCGTTACCCTGCAGGACAAACTCGAGCACGGCGTTGCGGAAGCGGTAGTTCATGGTCGAGTCGAAGGTATCGCCAAGCAGGTCGAGGGTGGCGTCGTGCCAGTTCTCAGCGATCATGATCGGCTTGCCGTGCGGGAAGCTGATGTTTCTGATATGGCGGCGAAACTCGGCCCAGAAGTCGTGCGCCACCTCCGGAGAGACGTCAAGCCGCCAGCCGCTCGAGCCGTAGCTTATCCAGCGGCGGGCGATCGAATCCTCAGCGCGGATGATATAGTCAGCAAAGGTTGTCAGGTTTAGCTCACTTCCGCCCGGGGCGCGGATCACCGGCAGGCTCTCCAGCCCCCACCAGCCTTCATAATCAAAGCGTTCCCCGCCGTACAGACCGGTCCCTGCGCCGACTCTGCGGTTCTCGAGGGTAAACCACTCAGTGAAGGTAAAGTCGGTTAGGCCCTGGGCGCTGAACTCCGCTCGCACCCGTTCTTCGGCCGCGGCTTGAGAGAGCCCTGCCGCCGCCATCAGGTTAAAGACTGCGGACCAGTACTCGTAGGCGCCGATATCGTTCGGCCACCGGCTGTAGCGATCAAAGTAGCGGGAATCATCGCCGACGTGGTTAAACGAGGCGTCGAGGATCAGGTGGATGCCCCGCTCTCTGGCTTGGCGCGCCAGCTCCTTGAAGAGGGCGTTATCGCCGAATATGCGGTCGATATTCTCATAGTCACCGTGGTCGAACTTGTGGTTGCTCGCCGCCTCAAAAATGGGGTTGAAGTAGATCGCCCCTACGCCGAGTTCGGCCAGGTAGTCAAGCCGCGCGATCACCCCGGCCAGATCGCCCCCGAAAAAGTCGTTGTTCCAGACCCCGTCACCAGCATAGGCAGGGTTCACTCCCTGCTCGCGCGGATTGTCGGGCAATTCTCCCCACTCGCGATGCTCTAGTGGCGCACCGCCGCGAAAACCGCGTTCGTCGGCAGCGTGGTTGTTGGTCGGATCCCCGTCGTAGAAGCGGTCGAGGAAGATCTGATAGGTGATCGCATTCTTCTTCCAATCCGGGGTGCGGAACTCCCGGTCGTAGATCGTCAACTGGAAGTCATCGGGGTTGCGGGGGACGGCGCGGCCTGCGCCACCGCCCTGCCCCGGATCGCCGTAGTAAACCGTTGCCCTATCGCGGCCTTCAATAACGAAGTGATACCAGAGGATTGTGGGGACCTCGGAATAGAGAAACGCCTCCCAGTATTCGTAGCCCCCGTCGGGCGAGTGGCCAACGATCTCCATCCCCCGCGCCGTTCTGACCCGCCGCGCATGATCCCAATACGAGACAGTGACCGCCTGGGCGTCGCCACTTCCCACCCGCAGCCGCAGCCGCACTTGTTCACCGGTCGGCGCGGCGCCGAATGGATAGCGAAAGAGCTCTTGATAGGTGTTATGCAGAGTGAGTTCGGTCCGAATCTGGGCCGTGCCGGGCAGGCTGGCGGCAAAAACAACGAAGAGCGCCCCGATCAGCCTGAGGAGGGTTGTAAACCAACCGCGCTCCGCCAACTCCACCAAAGAGGTGGTTGCGGTTGCACACTGGCTGGATCGAGACAGTCCCAGATGGCCCGGGATCGCCATATATATCCACTCCCTTGGATAACTCTGAACCAACCACCTAACGACTGCCCTTACTATAACAGGACTTAAATGGGGGATGCAAGTATGCAAGCAAAGTTAGCAAAGTTGAGCTGCGCTCGGCTGCCCCCGCGCCCTTTTTGACCGCCGTGATCGCATGGCGTGATCGTATGGAATATAGAATACAGGGATCCGCCATGACTACCTTGCTCCGCGCCCAGCTATTTCACACCCCCGGCAATCCCTTTACCCAGGCGGCTGCGCTAGCAGCCGTCGCGGACGGCGCTATCGCCTTTGCCCAGGGGCGCATCCTGGCGGTAGGGGAGTTTGCCGCGCTGCGGCGGGACTATGCCGAGGCGCCAGTCAGCGATCATCGTGGGAGTATCCTGCTGCCCGGACTAATTGACACCCATGTACACTATCCGCAGCTCCCGATAGTGGGTGCGATGGGCTTGGGCCTGCTCGACTGGCTTAACACCCGTACCCTGCCGCATGAGGAGGCGTTTGCCGAGCCGGGCTATGCCCGCAGGCAGGCACGGCAGTTTTTGCGGCTTCTGGTCGGCAACGGCACTACCGCGGCTTTAGTATTCGGTGCGCACTTCGCCGGGGCCATGCAGGTCTTTTTCGAGGAAGCCGAGCAACTAGGGTTGCGCATCACCAGCGGGCTGGTATTAGGCGACCGGCAGCTAACACCGGCCCTGCACACTACTCCGGAGCGGGCCTACCAGGAGAGCCGGGCGCTGCTAGCAGCCTGGCACGGGCGCGGGAGGGTGCGCTATGCGGTAACGCCGCGCTTCTCGCTCTCTTGCAGCGAGGCGCTCTTGGAGGTGTGCCGCGCTCTGCTACAAGAGGCTCCCGGCGTTTTTTTCACCACCCACCTTAATGAAACCGCCGCGGAGGTCGCTGCGGTCGCCGCGCTCTTTCCCTGGGCTGAGGACTACTTGGCTACCTATGAGCACTTCGGCTTGGTGGGGTCGCGCTCGGTTTTTGCTCACAACCTGCACGCCAGCGATGAGCAGCTCAGGCGGCTGGCCAGGGGGGGCTCGAGCATAGCTCACTGCCCGAGCAGCAACGCCTTTTTGGGCAGCGGCCTGTTCCCGCTGCGCCGCCACCTGGCTCATAACCTCACCGTGGCCCTCGGCACCGACGTGGGGGCTGGGACCGGCCTGTGCCTGCTCGGCGAAGCGCTAGCGGCTTACCAGGGGCAGATGCTGCAAGGTCACCCGCTCACCCCGGCTCAACTCCTCTACCTAGCGACGCGCGCCGGGGCCGAGGCGCTCGGATTGGCCGCCGAGGTAGGAGACCTAACGCCCGGCAAGAGCGCTGACTTCGTGTTGCTGCGCCCGCCCGCTGGGAGTACGCTCGAGGCCGTGCTGCAACATAGCCCTTCGGCGGAGGCTACGCTGGGGGCGCTGTTTACGCTGGCGCGCCAGGAGAGCGTAGCCGAGGTCTACCTAGCGGGTAGGCCGCTGCTTAAGCACACAGGCTTCTCTTAACCGCCAGGCGCTAGGGCTTCGATCATCGCACCGAGTCAGCTCGACACCCCAAGCCAAGAATTCAATAACCGAGCTTGACAGTCGGATTTAAACCTGCTATCGTTCGACTAATACCGAGCATTTGACTCGGAATTAATCCGTGCGGGAGGGATAACCCGTGATAGCCATCGCTAACCGTCTCTACAGCAACACAGAGTGTATCGGCGCGCTCGAGGAGCACTGCCAAAACCGTGCTGACCTGGCCGCAAAGCGCCCGCTTAGGGAGCGTGGTCAAAATGCCTACTGAAGGCCGGCCGGAAAGCCTAAGCGGCAAGCTCACAAGTGCCTCAGCGCCCAGCAAAGAGCACGATACGCTAGCAGTAAGCGGCCCAGAGCTGGACAAGGCGCCTGGTCACTGGCTGTTGGCGCGTATGGGCAAGCGGGTGTTGCGTCCGGGTGGTCGTGAACTGACCGAGAAACTGATTACTGCGCTGAAAATCACCCCAGCCGATGACGTGGTCGAATTCGCGCCAGGGCTGGGATTCACTGCCGGGCTAGTGTTGCTGCGCCAGCCCCGCAGCTATACCGGTGTCGAGCGCGACGAGTCGGCTGCGGCCATGGCGCGCCGAGCAGTGGCTGGGCCAGCCCGGCGGATCATCGTGGGAGATGCCGGGCAGAGCGGGCTGGCATCAGGGTCTGCCTCGGTTGTATACGGCGAAGCCATGCTGACTATGCAAAGTGATGCGCAAAAGGCCAGGATCGTGCAGGAGGCGGTACGCCTGTTGAGATCGGGCGGGCGCTATGGGATCCATGAACTCTGTCTTAAGCCGGACAACCTAGCTGAAGAGATGAAGCAGGAGATCCAGCGCGAACTGGCTCAGGCCATCCGCGTGAATGCCCGCCCGCTGACAGTGGGGGAGTGGAGGGCGCTACTGGCAGGGGCGGGGCTACAGGTCAAGTTCGAGGCTACCAACCCGATGCACCTGCTCAAACCGGCGCGGATGGTAGCGGACGAAGGGATACTGCGCGCACTGAAGATCGCCTTCAATATCCTGCGCACGCCCGCTGCCCGGAGACGGGTCCTGCAGATGCGGGCCATACTCAACCGCTATGCGAATAACCTGAGCGCCGTTGCGCTGGTGGCAGTCAAGCCATGAATGGTCAGCATGGAGCCGATGGTCATGCTCTTACTGCTGGTCAAATGAAAGGAGAGATCAATGCTATCCCCTTCAATCCAACCACCTACCCTCCTGCCAAGGGCGCTAGCTCTCTTGGCGGCGCTACTGGTTTTATTGGTTATCCCGGTCGGCTCAGCGCAGGCGGCTAAGCTGCCCAAGCTGGTGCTGGCGGGTCCCGCGGGCACGGTCTCCTATCCCCTCATCCACATGGTGGAGAGTGGCGCCTTACAGGAGGTGGCCGACCAGGTGGAGCTAGTGTTCTGGCGCAACCCGGATCAGCTGCGGGTGCTAGCCCTGGAAGGCCGGGCGGATTTCATCGCCATGCCCAGCAACGTAGCTGCCAACCTGTATAACCGCGGGGTGGAGCTGAACCTGCTCAATGTCTCGGTCTGGGGGGTCTTATGGCTGGTCTCGCGGGATCCGGCGCTACAGACCCTAGCAGATTTCAAGAGTCAGGAGATCGCCATACCCTTCCGGGGCGACATGCCCGACATCGTCTTTGGCCTGGTGGCAGAAGGCCAGGGGTTGGACCCGCAGCGCGACTTCACGCTGCGCTACGTGGCCGGCCCGCCGGATGCCATGCAGCTCCTGGTTGCGGGGGTAGTGAACCACGCCTTGCTCTCGGAGCCCTCGGCCTCCATGGCCTTGCGACGAGTCCCGGGCCTGTCCCGCAGCGTAGATCTGCAGAGCGAGTGGGGCCGTGTCTTTGAGACCGCGCCGCGCCTACCTCAGGCAGGCATCGCCGTCTTGGGCGAGGCCCGAAAGGATGCCGCGCTGGTAGCGCGCTTTCAGGCCGCCTATGCGGCGTCGCTGCAGTGGTGCCAGGATCACGCCGCCGAGTGCGGTGAGCTGGTGGCCCGGCGGATCGATCTGCTCACCGCTGAGGCGGTGGCAGACTCCATCGCTGTGAGCCAGCTGCGCTTTGTTGAGGCGGCCGAAGCCCAGCCGGAGCTGGAGGCCTTCTTTGCCCGGCTGCTGCTAAGGGAGCCGGCCTTAGTAGGCGGCAGGTGGCCGGATGCCGGCTTCTACTACCCCTCAGCCAGATAAAGCCCCGCGCGCCTGGCTAGGCTATCTGTGGCGAGGCTGGTGCGCAGCGTTCGGCCTGCTAATCTTCCTGGCCCTGTGGGACTGGGGCAGCCGGTTTTACAGCGAGCTGATCCTGCCCAGTCCCTGGGTCACCTTTACCACCCTGGTCGGACTGCTGGCAGAAGGCGGCGGCTGGTCGGAGCTGGCTGCCACTGCGCGGCGCGCCCTGGCGGGGTTCGCCCTGTCCCTGGTGGTGGGCAGCGCGCTGGGCCTGTTGGCCGGGCTGTCCGTAACCGCCAAGCTAATGTCCCGCCCTGTCATCACCCTGCTGTTAGGCACGCCTCCCATCGCCTGGCTGGTGCTGGCGGTGCTGTGGTTCGGCGCCGGGGACGCCACACCGGTCTTTACCGTGTTCATCGTTACCTTTCCCATCATCTTCGTGGCCGCCTTGCAGGGCGCCCACACCCTGGACGGCCAGCTGCGCAACCTGGCCCGCGCCTATCGGCTGCCGGGGCGCATGATCCTGACCGACATCTACCTGCCCCATGTGGTCTCTTACCTGTTTCCGGCCTGGGTGGTGGCCCTGGCCATGTCCTGGAAGGTGGCGGTGATGGCCGAGCTGCTGGCTACCGCCGACGGTGTGGGCGCGGCCCTGGCGGTCTCCCGCTCCCACCTGGATACCGCCGCCACCATGGCCTGGATCGCCGCCGTGGTGGGTCTGCTGCTGCTAGTAGAGTACCTGTTGCTGGACCCCCTCAAGCGGAAGCTGGAGAGCTGGCGGACGGCATGA
>JAGXSJ010000113.1 GCA_018333895.1 Truepera sp. | reverse complement strand
GCATGGTACAGCTCCGGCGTGTGCCCGGCCAGAGGTGGAAAGGCGCCGGGGATGCCTTGCCCGTTCGCCTGGTGGCAAGCTAAGCAGTTGGCCGCGTAGACTCGCCCTCCTAGGGCTTGCCAGTCAAACTCCTCGGCGGGAGGTGGAGCCTCTACAACAGGTTGCGGAGCCTCCACAACAGGTTGCGGTGCTGCCGTCGCCACCGGAGGAGCGAGCTCTGCGGCCAGCACCCGCAGCTGCTCGCGTGCCGACGGAGGAGCGTCAGGTAGCACAAAGCCGGCGCGCAGCGCCAGCAGAGCGTCGTGGCTCAGGTTGCGCTGACGCGCTGCAGCGACTTCGCCAGCGCTGATGGCGGTAAACCCGCCAGCCAGCAGCTCGTTGTTCCCCCAGGCGTTCAAGGCGTAGTTGAGCACGTCGGCGATCTCTTGATCCTTGAACTGGGCGTAACTGGGCATGATGCCGCGATAGGTTGTCCCAAACACGGTAATCTCGCCGCGCAAGCCGCTGAGCAGCACGCCGATAACGTACTCGCGCCCGCTCTCGTTTTGCGCTACCAGGGGGAGATGGCCGGCCAAGGGCGGAAAGGCGCCGGGGATCCCTTGCCCATCAACTTGATGGCAGGCTAGGCAGTTTTCGGCATAGAGGCGCTCGCCATGGAAAAGCTCCGCTACCAGCACGGGCTCGGTCTCCTGGCCCACCTGGGCGAAGTTCTGCGCGGTAAACAACAGGCTCAGGATGGCTAGAGCGCCGACGGCAACTGCCACCCCACCCCAGAGGCCGGTAAAACCGGTACGGAACAGGCGCACGGCCAAGGCCACCGCCGCAGCCAACTTGGCTACCCCTAAGACGATTAGCCAGAACAGCACCGCGCCACTAGTTAGGAAAGCAAAGTCATACTCGACAAGGGCGAACTCGAGCAAGGTAATAATGCCCAACACCAGTGCCATGACCAGGTAGGGCGTAATTGAGCCAAAGTGCTTCATAGTCACCTCCGGCACCTAAGCGGAAGATGGTGCAGATCACACCCACAAGATAGCGCCAAAGCACCTGTGAAGTCTAGTCATTAGCCTTTGACGCCGGTGCTGGCGATGCCGGTAGTGATGAAGCGCTGCAAGAGAGCGAAGACTAGTGTAATCGGCAACAGCGTGAGCACGGTCATGGCCAAGACGTAGTGCCACTGAATCTGCAGCTCGCCCTGGAAAGCGGCAAGGCCGACCTGGAGGGTGAACAGCTCGCTGCGGGTGAGCACAATCAGCGGCCACAAGAAGTCGTTCCAGCGCCACATCACCGAGAAGATGGCTAGCACCGCTAGCGCCGGCGCGGCCAGCGGCAGCACGATCTGCCAGTAGAGGCGCCACTCCGAGGCGCCGTCGATGCGCCCCGAATCGAGCAGCTCATCTGGGATGGTGAGCATATACTGGCGCAACAGGAATACTCCGGTAGGGGTGGCAGCGGCGGGGATAATCACCCCCCACAGGTTATTGACCCAGCCGACCTGAGTGATTACCAGATAGACCGGCACCAGGATCACGCTGATGGGGATCATTAGCGTGCTGATGATGATTAGGAAGATAGCGTTGCGGCCACGGAACCGGTACTTGCTGAGCGCGAAAGCTGCCATACTGTTGATTAGCAGCGTAATCAGGGTGGCAGTGACGGTAACCACCACGCTGTTGCGCAGATAGATGGCGAAGTTAAAGCGCAAGAAGGCCTCGGTATAGTTTTCAGTAGCCAGCCGGAAATGCCGCACTTCGCTGCGCTGATCGATATGGACGCGGATTATCTCATCAGGGCCAGCCGGGTCAACCATTTGTGCTTGCAGCCCGACCCGGCGCACCTGTGCCAGGCGGCGGATGCTGCCGTCTGCCATGGTGACATCAAAAAGCCGTAGCGGTTCGGCGTAGCCGGGCACCACGACGGTCTTCTGAGCCAGGGGGAGGAGCGTGGGGGGAAACTCGAGCAAGGCTGCCGGGGTCTTAAAGGACGACAGTACCAACCACAGCACTGGACCAAACATCACTACTACCCCGATCAGCAGGTAGAGATAGGCCAGAATGTCGGTAGCGTGCCAGCGCCGCCGGCCCCGGCGGCGGGTGAAGAAGGTGACCAAGGTGCTCATGCTAAGTGCCTTTCGCTGCTGCGGCCGAGCCGGAGTTGAATTATAGTCGCTATCAGCAATACGGCGCCGAGCGTTACGCTGGCCGCCGCCGCCATGCCGAAGCGAGGAATCTGAGTGGCGAAGCCGGTGCTGTAGATGTACTGCACTAACAAGAAGGTGGCGGTGCCGGGGCCGCCGCCGGTGAGCACGAAGACCTTGTCAAACTGCTGCACAGAGCGGATCAGGGCCAGAATCAGCACCACCATCATGGTGGGCATCAGCAGTGGCAAGGTGATGTGCCTAAAGCGCTGTGTGCTGCTGGTACCATCGACGGCACCGGCGTCATAGAGTTCGCTCGGAATGCTCTGCAACCCGGCTAACAGGATCAGAGTGTAAAAGCCCATCTCGGCCCAGATGCTGATGATGATTATCCAGGCCATAGCCCAGGTGCCGCTCAGCAGAAACTGTACCGGCTCCTGCCCTAGCCCCACGAGTAGCGCGTTGAGTAGACCGTCGCGCTGCAAGATCCATTTCCAGATCAGCGCCACTACCACCGGTGACAGCAGCACCGGGTAGAAGTAGACGCTTCTGAAAAAGCCGCGCGCCACAATCTTGCGGTTAAGCACTAGGGCGGTTGTGAGCGAGATTAGGATCATGCCGCCCACCTGCAAGGCGACGAACACAGTGGTGTTATGCACAGCGCGCCAGAAGCGGTCTTCTTGACAGGTAACCGGGTTGAAGTAATCCTGGCAGGCATAAAGCCGCTCGAAGTTGGCCGTGCCGACAAAGGGCCGCTCTTGAGGGAAGAGCGCGGTGCCGCTGGTGGTGGCGAAGTAAAGGTTGAGCACCATCGGAAAGAGGATAAAAATGCCAAAAATTAGCAGGTTCGGCAACAGGAATAGATAAGGCATCCGGCGCACGCCGATGAGCCGCTGTAGCGGCTCCATCACCAAGCCGAAAATATTCATCAGGAGGACATAAACCCCCTGGGCTAACTTGCTGGACAGCGTTGCCAGGATGCTCATAGGATCTCCATTACCGCCTTGGTAGTTCTGCCGGGGCGTAGCCCCGGCAGGATCACTATTTACTGCCCAGCTTGGCGGATCTGCTCGTCGATATCGGCCTGCATGCGCTCGAGCGCCTGATCTAAGGTCAGTTCGCCCACGAACACCTGGGTTAAGCGGTCACGCAGGTTGTCGAAGATCACGCGGTTAAAGCGGTAGCCTTGCAAGGCATAGGCCGTAGGGTGGATTAGCGGCACCTGGCTGGCAAAGACATTAAGCGCCTGCTTGGCCGACTCAAGATCGGTCTGGAAGTCGATCCCGGCTTCGGCCAGTCCGAGATGGCCAGGGATGAACAGCGTCCGCCCGTAAAACTCGGCCAAAACTTCTTCTTGGGCTAAAAACTCCATTACGCGGGCTACCTCGGCGGGGTGCCTGGTGGCGGCGATGCCGACCAGCGCCGCGCCCCCCGGCATGCCGGTGCAAGCAGCTGGACCGCACGGGTTGGGGACTACTTCCCAATCAAAAGCGTCGCCGATGAGGTTGGTAAACTGCCCTACCTGCCAACTGCCCGACATGTACAAGACTACCTGGGCGTTAATAAACGGCAGGTTGCCGGCCACGTACTGCCCTGCCGCACCGATCCAGACATCTGGGTTCATCAGGCCATCAGCGTGCCAGTCGATCATTAACTGCAGCATGGCGCGCAGGCCCGCGTCGTCGATCTTGGGATGGCCTTCGGCATCGAAGAAGGCCGCACCTTGGCTGATGGCCGGGCCGGCCAAGCGGTGGCCGCTGCGGTCCATGACCATGGCGTGAGGCGTGCCGGTAGCCTCGGCTACCTGCTGTGCCACCTCGGCCCACTGCTCCCAGGTGGTGGGGCCCTCAGGCACCGCGATGCCAGCCTGATCAAACAGCGTGCGATTAATAAACGGCGCCGATACCGTCAGTTGGGTCATAAAGCCGGGAATAGCATCGCTCCCCTCCGGGCGCATCCAGTCCAAAAACGGCCCGAAGTTGGCTTCCCAGTAGTCAGGATCGCTCAGGTGCGGTCTAAGATCGAGTAAGTACTGCGACAGACCACCTAGATCAACGATGCGGGCCAGGTCAGGACCCTGACCGGCGGCGAGCTGCAACGGTAGCGACTGCAAGATCCCGGCAGCGAAAGGCACCGTGTCCATGACTACGCGAATATCGGGGTTCGCGGCCTCAAAACGGTCGAGCAGCTCACGCATTACCACACCCTCTTGACCGTCGTCGTACCAGGTCATGCGCAGCACGACCTGGGCCAGTGCGGTATTGGCCAGCAGTACCAGGGTCAACAAGGCGGTGAGGAACTTCGGTTTCATACGATCTCCTTCACAAGTAGCTTGCATTCGGCGCAAGGTAGTACTAGCGCTGGGCACTATAACCTCTAGGTAGCCTAAGCGTTGACCTCCCTTAGTGCGCCAAAAGCGGCACGGCGAAGTTGATACAGCGCCAAGTATCCGCTACTCGCCCTAAGCCTGTCAACCAGCTTATGATGATATCTTAATGAGAACGTCATCAACCTGGCGAGCCGCTTCAGGGAGCCGTGGCGGGGGGCTAAAGCCCCGGCCAGATGGAGCGCTCGAGGGGACAGGGGAGATCACCTTGCCGCTCTCAAACGCACGGCTCCAGGCGCAGGTAGATACCCGCGGGGTTCACGACCTATTCGTATGGGGTGGTGCAGTTATCGGCAGTCTGCGCTTTTACCCCGCTGTGCCGAGCAGTGCTCGCGTGTTGGTTTTCCCCAATCAGCTAACCTTCAGCTGGCTCGAGCACACCCTAACGGTGGCCGCCGTCCCCACCATGCCAGCCATCCTGCTGCGCTATCGCGGGCCGGGTTGGGCGGTCGGCGTGGTGCCGGTGAGCCAGCCGCCGACCGGGTTTGCGGCGTTGCCTGCGGTGTCGAAGACGGTTGACGGCTGGCGGCTAGAGAGTGAGTGGGCGGCGCTGGAGGTCCGAGCCAGCGCTGGGCTGCGGCGTGGGCGCCGCTGGGTGCTGCCGGCAGGAGAGGCGCTGCTAGTGGTCGGGGCTGGCGAGCATCTGGTGGAGGCTGTGGCGGCCTGTCGGGGGGTACTGAGTGATCCCGAGCGGGCCTGGCGCCTGTGCGAGGGGTACCTGCAGCGGATTGCCGGAGTGCTGGAGGTCGCCGACCCCGCACTTAAGAGCCTGTTTGTCCATGGCCTACACGCAGCGTTAGCTAGCCGCAAGGAGCAGGCAGATGGGCGTTTTGCTGGTTTCGCGGCAGGTTACAACTATGCTGTACCGGCCCGCACCTACTTCCGCGATAGCTACTGGACGCTACAGGTGCTGCTGCCGCTGTGGCCGGAGCTGGCGCTTGAGCAACTGCGCATGTTAGGTACGGCCATCCATCCTGACGGCGCGGCACCGAGCGGGCTGATCGTTGCCTCGACCGCCGGGCAGCGTACCTGGCAGGCTCGGCGTGAGGCTGATCCACAACTGGCCCAGGACCATCCCCAGCCGAGTGAGTGGTGGGCCGATCACTTCGATTCGCCGCTGTACTACTGCTTGCTGGCCTGCGAGGTGGCGGCCTGGCTGCGAGACCCCGGTCTATTGGAGATGGGCGAAGTGCGCGAGCGGCTGATCGCTATCCTGGATCGCTACGCCCGACTGTCTGACCCCCACGGACTGCCGGTTAAGCCCGAGCACGACCGGGATTGGGCCGATAACGTATTCCGCGGCGGTTACGTGACCTATAACTTAGGGCTCTACTACGGGGCGCTGGTGCAAGTGGCGGAGTTACTTGAGCGCTCCGAGGCCGCACGTGCAGCAGCGTATCGACGCTGTGCAGCGGTGGTGGCTCGAGCCGCTACCCGGCAGCTCTGGCTCGCCGAGCGCGGCCACTTCGCCGAATGCCGTACCCTGAGCGGCCACCTGGAGGACCATCTGGCGATCGACACCCTTACGGCTGTGCGCTACGGCCTGGCCAGCGAACGACAGGCGCGGGTGATGCTGAGCGCTATGCGCCAGCGGCTCGAGACGCGCCATAACCCCCAGCAGCCCTACGGCGACTGGGGGGTGATGAGCGTCTTTCCGCCGTATAGCCAGCAACTGCGACGGCGCGGCAAGAGCCGCTTCCCTTACCGCTACCATAACGGCAGCGACTGGCCGTACTGGGACGGCGTCTATGCCGAGGCGCTGCTGCTCCGTCAGGCCCGTGGCTGGCGCTATCCGCTCACCCGCTGGTGGACTTATGGCTTAGCGCAGGGCTGGCCTGCGCCGGTCGAGTACTATGCGCCGCCGTGGGGGGTAGGCTCGCGCCTGAACGCCTGGAGCAGTATGCCAGCGGCGGCTATGCTGTTGGGTGGGTTCGGGTTGACGCCGGAGGGTAGGCTCAAACAGCCGCCCTGGGGACCGAGTAGGCTATCAGGTGTGCGAATCAGAGGTAAGCCTAGCTTAATAGTGACAACCGACGGCGTGGAGGTTGAGCGTAATGGCTGAACTGTAGCGGAAGCTGGCTCCACACCTGCGGGCGAGCTATCAGGCTGGCTCTACTGGATGATGGCGTAATGAGAGCCTTTGCGCAGGGCGCGTTCGATCTCTTTGAGTTGTGCGCAGTTGACGCCGGACTGCTGACTCACCGGCAGGCTTCTGGCCTGGAGTTTCCAGTGATGGAGCTGTTGCTGTCTACCGCTGCGCCGGGCATACTGCTCCCTTGGTGGAGAACAGTCTGGCGCAGCCTTCCGCTGAGCTAACCCCTACTCCCCAAAGAGCTTTTTCAGCACCTCTTCTTTGCTAGTCTTCTTGACCGGCAGCCAGCGGTTAGCCTGCCCTACCACCTTGCCCAGCTTGACTAAGCGCTCCAGCGACACCTCGATCGTGTCTACGGCTAGCTCCTCGTAGTGAAATTCGTCGATATGGCGCTGGATCTGGCGTAAGGTGGCCCCGTTGCCTCGTCCGAGCGCCTCGACCGCTTCCAGCACCCAGTCGTCTACCGTCATAACCATAGTCTACGCTGTGGGCTGCGCTGCGGCTAGGGCCTAGTGCCCGGGGGTGCGTCTCAAAACTGGTGGGTGCTAAAGTAGGGGATGAACAAAGCCAAGAAAGCCTTGAAAGCGGAATGGTTGGGCGAAGCCTTGCTGTTGGAACTGTATAGCCAGGCGCTCGATGAGATGTTAGAAGCGTGCCCGGAATGGTTGGGCGAAGCCTTGCAGGAGGATTTCGCGGTACTCGAGGAGAGGGTCGAGCAGCTGGCGAGGCAGACACTGCCTGAGACGCTGAGTAAGCTGGCCCAAGAGCGAGGGATTTTCCCCCCTGACTTGTCGTCATTGCCAAAAACCTCTTCAGAATGGTTGGGCGAAGCCTTGAAACGGTAAGCGCGACATCAGCATCCTTACACCTTGGGGAAGCTGTCAGCTCACCTTAAGACGCGGCTTGTGCGTCAATAAGGCTTCGCCCAACCATTGCGGCAAGCATGTTCAGCCTTTGCCGGTGGGGCTCGACCATAGTGGCCTTAGCCCCAAGGCGCTTATGCGGGTGCTCGACCAATGCACCAGGTTGCCGTTTCGAGAAGCGCGTGAGGCCCTAGAGATTCAGGGCCTGCCCTTGAGCCTGAGTCACTGCGAAAGGCTGACGCAAAGCTATGGCGAGGTGTTCGAGGCGAAGTCCGTATCGACCCTTGAAGCCTTGGCCTCGGCGCCGCAGTCCTGCGGCGCATCCTGCGAGCTCGCCGCAGGATCGCAGGAGCAGGGGCAGGATGCACCATGGTGGTCCAGGCCGACGGGGTCTATGTGATGGAGCGGGATAAGCCTGTGCCGGGGCAGTGTGAGGGGCGGGAGGTCAAGCAGGTGCTGTTCTATCCCAACAGCAGCCCCAGCGAACGAGACCCGAGCGAAGCGAGAGTGATGTTCGACAGCTATGCCAGCACTGCAACGATCGATGACCTGCAGATACTTGCAGGTTCATCCCACTGGCTCACGGGCTGATGCGTCAGGCTGGAGTGAGACAAGATGATGTTCTTATCGGCGTGGGTGATGGGGCCACCTGGATTGATCAGCTCTTCGACTGCCTGGGAGTCGAGCAGCGCATCCTCGACGTCTATCACGCCAGCCTCTATCTGGAGCAGGTGCTGGCATCCTGCGATCCTAGCCGCAGGACTGGGCTGGGATGAGGCGGAGCGCGAGATGGAGCGACGGGCCTGGCTGCGCGGCGAGGTGAACGGGCGCGACTGGCTCAGAGACTTTCTGCCCCCACCCCAGGTCTGGTTACAGTGGCCGTTGCATCCTGCGAGCTTGCCGCCGCAGGATCAGACCGCCTTACGCTATCTAGAGCAGCGCTTAGACCAGCTGGACTACCGCAACTACCAGGCCAAGGCTCTGCCCTGAGGCTTGCCCTGAACGAAGTGAAGGGGCGCTGCCCGAAGGGGCTGGCCGATGGGCAGCGGGCAGATCGAGAGGGCTAACAAGTCGGTCATCGGGGCACGCATGAAACGTGGTGGGATGCGCTGGTCGCGCGAAAGCCTGCCCTGAGCCCGTCGAAGGGGCATCCCGCGGATGGCCGCCCTGCGCAGTGCGCAACTCTCTAAGCATCCTCTGGCAGACTTCCATGAAACGCGGCTAGAGGCGTTCCGCCAAAATTGAGACGCACCCAGTGCCCGGTCGACTGCGGGACATTTCTCCTTGCGAGCTATGCGAGCTAGCAGTATCATCAAGCTACAGATCAAGGAGGCACCCATGACGGGTTACGTAACCATCGACGAGTCGCTCTGCAAGGGCTGTGCCTTGTGCGTGACAGTGTGCCCTAAAGGGCTTTTGCAGCTGGCGCGGCGCTTTACCAGCAAGGGCTACCAGCTGGTAGAGCTGATCGATCCAGCTAGCGCTTGTACCGGCTGCGCCATCTGTGCCACCCTCTGTCCCGAGGCGGCCCTGAGGGTCTACCGCACGGTCAAAAAATCACTCTCGCTTCGCTCGGGTCAAGAATCACTCTCGCTTCGCTCGGGTCAAGGTGACCTGAGATGAAAGAGCTACTCAGGGGGAATGTGGCCTTTGCCGAAGCGGCGGTGCGGGCCGGCTGCGAGGCGTACTTCGGCTACCCCATCACCCCCCAAAACGAAGCGCTCGAGCACCTGGCTCAGCGTATGCCCGAATTGGGCCGGGTCTTTGTGCAGGCTGAGAGCGAGGTAGCGGCCATCAACATGGTCTACGGCGCGGCCTGCGCCGGAGTAAGGGTGATGACTTCGAGCTCGAGCCCCGGCATGAGCTTAATGATGGAAGGGCTCTCCTACCTGGCCGGCTCGGACGTGCCGGCGGTGGTAGTCGATATCATGCGCGGCGGGCCGGGCCTGGGCAACATCGCTCCAGCCCAGAGCGACTACCAGCAGGTGGTCAAGGGGGGCGGCCACGGCGACTATAAGCTGCTTGTGCTGGCCCCAGCTACCGTGCAAGAGCTGATCGACTTAACGGTGCTGGCTTTTGACTTGGCCGAGCGTTACCGCTGCGTAGCGGTGGTGCTGGCTGATGGCAGTCTGGGGCAGATGATGGAGCCCGCCGAGCTTCCGCCCATGCAGCCGCTGCGCCCGCGTCCAAGCTGGGCGCTGACCGGTGCCAAGGGCCGCCCTCCCAATCTCATTACCTCGATCCACCTCGACCCCGAGGAGGAGGAGCGCTTCAATCACCATCTGCAAGCCAAGTACGCCGAGATTAAGGCCCACGAGGTGCGCCTGGTCGAAGACAGGCTCGACGATGCCCGCTTGGCGGTGGTGGCCTTTGGCACCGCCGGGCGCTTAGCGCAGACCGCTATCAAGGCCGCCCGGGCTGAGGGGCTGGCGGTGGGGCTGTTTCGCCCCCTTACCCTTTATCCCTTCCCGGAAGCGCAGCTTAGGCGCTTAGCCGAACGGGTCGAGGCCGTGCTGGTGGTAGAGATGAACACCGGGCAGATGCTTGAAGATGTCGAGCGGATAGTGGGGGGCCGGGCACCGGTCTCGTTTTTTGGCCGCACTGGCGGCGTGATGCCGCTGCCCGAGGAGATCCTAAGCGCCATCCACCGGTGCCCACAACTATGCCAGGAGGTGGCAAGATGATGATCGCGCCAATTGAAGCCGGCATGACGCTGGTCTATCAGCGCCCAGACACCTTGACCCCGGTGCCGACGCACTACTGCCCTGGCTGCACGCACGGCATCGCACACCGCTTGGTAGCCGAAGTGATCGATGAGCTGGGGGTGCGCGAACAGACCATCGGCGTGGCCCCGGTAGGTTGCTCGGTCTTTGCCTACCGCTACTTTAACTGCGATTTCGCCCAAGCCGCGCACGGGCGCGCTCCGGCGATGGCCACCGGCTTAAAGCGTGTCAATCCCGATCAGTTAGTCTTCACCTATCAGGGCGACGGCGATCTGGCCTCGATCGGTATGGCGGAGATTATCCACGCCGCCGCGCGGGGCGAAAACCTTACCGTGATCTTCGTTAACAACGCCATCTACGGCATGACCGGCGGCCAGATGGCGCCGACCACCCTAGCGGGCCAGCGGACCACCTCCTCGCCCTCAGGGCGCGACCTGACAACGCAGGGTTACCCGCTTAAGATCAGCGAGCTGCTCTCGCAGATCGACGGTGCGGCTTACGTGGTCAGGCGGAGCCTGCACGATGTGGCCAACATCAAGCGCGCCAAGAAGGCTATCCGCATCGCCTTCGAGGTGCAGCAGCGGGGCCTGGGCCTGAGCCTAGTCGAACTGCTCTCAAGCTGCCCCACCAACTGGCGCATGACGCCGGAGGCGGCGCTGGCCTGGATCAAAGACGAGATGCTACCGGTCTACCCCCTGGGCGACTTCAAGCTGCCAATGGAGGCCTGATGCAGCGCGAAATCATCATCTCCGGTTTCGGTGGCCAAGGGTCGCTGTTCGCCGGGCAGCTACTGGCTCATGCGGCGCTAGCTAGCGACCTGCACACCACTTGGTACCCCTCCTACGGCCCCGAGATGCGCGGCGGTACCGCTCACTGCATTGTGATTATCGCCGACGAACCGATCGGCTCGCCGGTAGTTAAACACCCGCAGGCGGCCATCGCTATGAACATCCCCTCGCTTACGCGCTATGAGCCGCTGATAGTGCCGGGTGGGGTGTTGGTGGTGAACAGCTCGCTGGTTGACCGGCAGCCGACCCGCCACGATCTTGATATCGCCCTAGTTCCCGCCGATGCGATGGCCGAACAGTTAGGCGACAAGCGCCTGGCCAATGTGGTGTTGGTCGGCGCGCTGCTTGCCCGGCTACCGCTGCTGTCGTTGGAGGTAGTGGCTCAGGTGCTGCGTGACAAGATCCCGGCGCACCGCCATCATCTGCTAGAGGCCAATGTGCGGGCGCTCGAGGCGGGCGCGGCGCTAGCTAGCGAAGTGCCAGTTTAGCGAGATCGAGCAGCGTTTTTAAGGGTGTCTTGCGGAGCATCTGCCAGGCTTTGGGGTAGCTCCTGGCGGCCTCCTCCACCCGGTCGAACATGGTCTCAAAGAGCGCGTCGGGAATCGTCAAAGCCGGCGTTAGGCGGACGATGCGGAAGGCGTTCTGGGTGTAGCAGGCGTGGATACCGGCCAGATGCAGGCTGCGAATCGCCAGCGTGCTGCCCAGCTGACTGACTAGCTCGGCCTGGCCGGGGATCAACTTGGGATTGATCACCGGTTGGAGCTGCAAGGCGAACAGCATCCCGGCGCTGCGGGCGGTCTTGAGAAACTCCGGATACCTGGCTTGTAGCGCTTGCAGGCGGGCCAAGCCGCGTTCGCCCAAGTGCCTGGCGCGCTCGGCCAGATTGTTCTCGACCAGCAGCTCGAGCGACTTGAGCCCGACCGCCATAGCCAGCGAGCCGCCGCCGAAGGTGCTAGAGTGGCGCTTGCTGTTAAGCCCGCCTAACGCCTGCTTAACAATCGCCTTGCGGGCGATGGTGGCGCCGATCGGCACGATCCCGCCGCCGAGCGGCTTGGCTAAGGTGATCACGTCGGGGTCTAGCCCGCCGGCTACGCTAGCAAACCAGTGCCCGGTGCGCCCCAGGCCGGACTGGATCTCGTCAGCCACCACCAAAATGCCGTACTCCCGGCGCAAGTGCTCCACCGCAGGCAAAAAATCGGCAGGGGGATGGATCACGCCGCCCTCGCCCTGGATGGGCTCGAGCACGATCCCGGCCACCTTGTCAGGCCCAAGCTCGCGGACCTTGCTTAGTAGCGCCCGGCTGTCCCCGTAAGGGAGGGTGATGATATTTGGCAATAACGGCTTAAACGGCTCCTGAAACTCGGGGTTGGGGGTAAGCGAGAGCGCGCCGGTAGTTTTGCCGTGGTACGCCTTGCTGAAGTTAATGAGATAGCTAGCCCGCGAGCGTGCAGCCTTGACAAACTTGATAGCCGCTTCGACCGCCTCGGCGCCGCTGTTGGAGAAGAACACCTGGCTATCGGCATGGCTGGGGGCCTGATGAGCTAAGAGCGCTACCAGGTTAGTCTCCAAGGCCGCCCGCCAGGTAGCCGCCGACTGCTGCGGGAGGCCCATGCTGGTGTTAGTGTCAAGGTACTGCCGCATAAAGCTTACTAGTGGCGGGTACATCTCGCCAAACGGCATGGCGGCGTAGCCGCCGGCGTGGATTAAGTGGCGCCCGGTCTCGTCTTGCAGCTCCCAGGGGCTGAGCACTGTAAACGGCCCGGCAATTTCCAAGGCCTTAAACACCTTGATCAGGTCGCCGTTGCCGTGGGCGATCTCCAGCTCCACCACCCGCTCGGCGGCTAGCCCTTGGGAAAGCTCCTGAGTGCTTAGCGGCAGGCGCCAGGGGGCGCTCCCCTCAGAGGCTGCCGTAGGGGAGGGGAGGGCATCGTGCGTCATCCTGGCGCTACGCTACCAGACCGCCTCAAGAATGTAAACGCCCTTGCAGCAGGTGGGCAGGTGCTCGTATGAGGTGGTTGGGCGCTTGAACTTACTGGAGTTCGGCTAGCACTTCTTCGACGGTGCGCTTGGCCATAGTGACAAAGTCCGGGTTCGTGGTGGGATAGTATGGAATAACCATCACTGCTTGGTGCAGCGCATAACCACGCGCTCGACCCCAAGTATCGTCATCCACCCCCAATGCCTGTCGGAATGCCTCTCGCCCTGCGCTGCTGAATACGCTCCAGGCAGGGACCACATCAGCAGCGGGATCGCCGATACCGACTCCGCCAAAGTCCAGGACTGCGAAGAGGCGACCACCCTGAACCAGCAGGTTTGATTTTAGCAAGTCACCATGCAGCCATACCGGCTTTCCATCCCATGGGGGCGCCGCAAGTGAGCGTGCCCAGGCCGCTGATACCGCTGCGGTGTCTATCGCAGTGCGAGAAGATGCGATTGCAGCGCGTGTTACTGCGTCCAGTTCGACTAGCGGACGCCGCCCACCGCGAGGTGCCTCCAACATAGCTACACTGCGCAACTCCAAAATGAAATTAGCGAGATCAAGCGCCACCTGGCGCTCATCGCTGATGAGATCGTCTTGATATGGCAACCCTTCAAGCCACCGATAGACGGCCCAAGGGTATGGATACCAGTTGGTCGGCTTTCCCTGCGCTAATGGCTGTGGGATACTGAGCGAAATATGTGGAGCCAGTTTTGGCAACCAGGTCCATTCTCGCTCAATGCTCTGGGCCCAAGCTGGTACTCGCGGCAATCGCAGATAGAGATCGTCATCAAGGCGATAGATCGCGTTTACCGTGCCTGTTGAGCGGACTACCGTTATCGTCCTTTTAGCTAGCTGCGGAAACTGTTCAGCCAACAACCGCTTAACTAGCGGGATATCTATGTCGATCTCGCCCTCATGCATTTTGACTTGGGCGCCGTGCTCGAGATCCATATGTGACAACGCCGGGATCGGTGCGGTCAATGCTTAGCCCACCGCCTTCTTCACAAGCGCGCCGATCCTGGCCTCGTCCGCGGCGGTCAGCGCGGTCAGCGCGTAGGCGGTCGGCCACAGGCGGCCCTCGTCGAGCTTCGCCGAGCTGGTGAAGCCGAGCGTTAGGTACCGCTCCTTGTCGACCTCCGCCGCGCGGAAGAAGCAGACTACTTTGCCGTCCTTAGCGTAGGCGGGTTGCCCGTACCAGAGCTTCGCCGCGAGCTCCGGCGCACTGGCTCGGATGACCCCATGGAGCCGCTGGCTGATGGTGCGGTCTGGCTCCGGCATCGCGGCGATCGCCGCGAGCACGTCACTTTCCCCTTCGGCCTTGCTCTTATTGGCGCGCGCTTCAGCCTTCAGCTCACGGGCGCGCTCCTTCATCGCGGCGCGTTCTTCGTCCGAGAATCCCTTGGATCTCTTACCGCTGTCCTGCACGTCCTTCTTGGGGCTCATAGCAACCTCCTTAGAAACCTTGCCGACCCTCAAATGGGACGCGCACGATTCCAACATATAGGTAGGACTGTGAATCAAGCGGCATAAACCAGTGTCCGGTCTGGGGCAATGGATTTCAGGAAATAGGGGTTGTTCACGGCCTCGAGCTCGATCAAGTCCACCGGCTTGCCCAAGGTGGCCTCGAGGGTTTCCTTAAGCCGAAAATAGGCCCGCCCGTGCTCGAGCGGCCCCATCGGCTCGAACTGCACCAAGAAATCGTAGTCGTTCGGCCTGCTACCCCGCGCCGCCGAGCCGAACAGCTCGAGCTGTTTGACTCGATGCTGTCGGGCAATGTCGCGCAGTTGGGCGAACGCGAGCATGGGTTAAGTGTAGCAGACCAGGGGCCTCCAATCCCAGCCACCACCGCGGCGGAGGGCTCGAGCGACATCTGCCAATGGGTTTCAGTACAGGCGATCGGCTCCACTGCCTGATTAGGCCAGCATGAGCCGCTCGCCCTTGGGTTCTGGCACCGGAACCCCCTAACTGCTAAACGAAGCCTTCATCAACGAGATGGCCACCCTCAAAGGTAATCTCATGCCTTTGACCTGAGCCATCGACAACACGGCACCAGCTCTCGGCGATCAGCTTAGCCTCGACGCCAACCGACTCCAAGCGGTACCTGAACCCGCCGTACATACCGGGAACCGCGAACCACATCTGCGGCCTGTCCAATTCCAGGAGTGGCTCCAGTTCCGGCAATCGCAAAGCGTGCTCTTCCACCAACCGCGCTGCTCGGCCCCGAATCACCTCGTGGAAGTGGGATTGAATCTTCAGCAGCACGCCGATGGGAATGCGGTGCTTCAGCACCGGCTCCAGCACTTCACGCAGGTGCTCTTGCCCCTGTCGTTCGGCTATATCGACGGGCCGCTCACCGCGAGCATTTTGAAGTGTCCTCCATGCGCCCATTTCGATTAAGCGGCGCACGACCTCCACCGGCGCACCAGCGTGGGCGGCTTGATGCAGTGGAGTAAAAAGTAGTTTTCCGCCCAGGCGACACGAGTTGACAAGCTCCCGGTGTGCAGAGATGAGCTCAAACACACGTTGCCAGTTGTACGCTCTGGCGGCATCGGCAAGCGCGGAGCGGGCGGTTACCGCCTGTACATTCAGCGTTTCTGCTCGCGTGATGCCATCCCAAACAACGTCCATCAGTTGCCCTCAGCCACCCAACGCCCGAAGTAGGCAGCCTCGGGTGGCTTTTCCTGCGAGGTCTGCTCGAACAATGGACTTAGTTTTGGGTGGCTCAAATGGTTGCGGTCTCAAACGAAAAGCTAACCCGGTAAGCGTGCAACGTCAGGCCGGATACAGCGGTTGCAGCGTAGCGGACGCCTTCGGGGAACTCTGCGGCCACCAGCATGCCGCGGGGCGACTTACGGTCTAGTTTCGTAAACCATCCGAGATAGCGTGCGATTTGCCCAACAGCGGAGTCCTTGACCTCACCTACCTTGACTTCTATGATGACGCGGTAGCCCTCTTTATCTTCGGCAAGGATATCGATGCGGCCAACATCTGTTTTGAACTGACGCGCCACGAATTTGAGGCCCTTTTCAAGTGTATTGAGATGCTGAATTAGATGATCCTCAATGTCACGCTCAAGGCTAATCGAGGTTTCAGCCAGCTCGCTTACTGGTTCGATCTCATCTTCGCCTTCAGGCGGAGCCCATTCATTTGGCCCGTGTCGTTCTTCCGAGTAAAGCTCAAATGTCCCGTCGGCGTTTCGGTAAAGGAACTTCCGGGCCCAGGGATGATGAATGTATGCCTTGGGATTGTTTGCGACGCAGGCATAGAGGTGTGCTTGGATAGTGGCAGCTTTCCACTGCCCCGGATACTTTGTATTGATCGCTTGCTTGATCTGTTCGGAGGTCACTCTCCCATCGGCATAATCAAGATGCGCTTTAATTGCATTGGCCAGCGTAGTCATGGCATACCTCCAGTGGCACTTCTGCGACAATCCGGGTGTTAGGCCTCCAGCCTCTGGCGTCAGCGGTCATCAGAGTGCCTCGAACCAGGTCTTGATCTTCTGCCCCATAAGCTTGCGGCGTTCCTCCAAGAAGTCGTCGTACGCCGGAATCCCGCCGTCGAGCAGCGACTCGGGCAAACAGCTCGCGCGTAGGTTCGCACGAAGCTCCGTCGCATCGGTGATGCCGCCATATTTCTTCGTGCCGCCATCGCACTGCTCGGCCAGTTCCTTGAAGTATCGCTCGGGCGGCTTGTCGCCGATGGCGATATTGATCTCGCTCTGTGCCAGCACGAAGTTGGCGATCTGGTTGTAGCGGCCACGGGAGAGCCCCTGTGCCTTCAGGTGTTTCTTCGGGTAGACATGGTGTACGTCGCTGCGATTCATGAGCAGGTCCAGCACAGTGATGTCCCGCGAGAGGAAGCCCTTGTCACCAAGTTTCACCTGCGCCGCCTGATACGCGAGGAAGTACGGGCTTTGCCCCGACGAAGTGTCCATGAGTTGCGGCAGCATCCCGGTCCAGAAGCTCTCCGGTAGCTCGTTCTCGATCACCGACTCGGCATACGTCGTGAGGCCGCGCGCTTCGATCTGGCGGATGTCGAAGTCGAAGGCCGTCTCGGGGCTGCCGGTGTAGCGCCCTCGCAGAACGGACATGGCGTACCAGCGCCGCACCAGTCGCTCGAGGTCCGCCGCCGGCAGGCCCTCCGCGCGGCCACGCAGGTAGAGGATGTAGGCGAAGTTGACGGCGTTCTGGCCACCAATCAGGCTGCTCGTCACGAAGCCCGCCGACCTCAGAATCATCGTGATGCGGTCGAAGTGCATCTTGTTGATGAAGGCCAGGATGCCCTTCTTTAGCTTGCTGAACGACTCCTCGGCGATGACCTCCTCGAACTGCTTGGTCTCGAAGTTGCGTCCTGAGAGAAGAGCTACCAGGTCTTGGAGCCTACCTCGCCCAAATTCCGACGTGAACGCTACGCGAAGCATGTCGGTGTAAGTCGGGTCATAGATGTCGTCGTTCGTATCCTTGAGCCAGCGCATCTGCGGCAGGAACTCGGAGGCGGCAAACGCCTTGTCCCCCTTGTCGATCCGCGGCAGGAACTCCGGTGCCACGGCGAGGTGGCAAAAGTAGTCGATGGCCTTGCGCAGCAGGTTGCCGCCGTAGACCTCGTTGACCGCGATCTTCGACATGGCGAAGTCGGCTTGCGAGAGCTCGGTGCCGGCAGAGTTCACGCGGATGAAGATCTCGGTGACGGTCTCGATGTCGAGGTCATCAGCCAGATCGATCACGCCGACGTGGTTGTTGATGATCTTGCGGAGTTTCTCCAGCACGCGCGACACGCACTTGCGGTCGGCGCCCGGGTTCTTCTCGGTGTAGGTGTCGGTCAGCTCGGTGAGGCTGGCCTCGGGCGAGAAGACGTCGGCCACGTCTTCGATCCAAGCGACGTCCTTGCGGATGGCCGGATTGGCGACCTCGAAGCGCTCCTCCTGCGGGTGGAAGGCTATGCGGATGCGGACCGTCTCGTAGTCCTTGGTCAGTACCTCGCGGCCGAGCAGCGCCGCCATAAGCGCCGTGACCCGCTGCTGGCCGTCGATGAGAATGCGCTTACCGGCCGACGGCGTGCCGTCCTTGAGCTTCACCGTGGGGTTGCGCCAGGCAATCAGGTAGCCAACGGGGTAGCCCTGGTACAGCGAGTCGAGCAGGTTGCGGACCTTCGTCGCCTCCCACACGAAGGGACGCTGAATTTCGGGGATAGCGATATCGCCTGACTTGACCCAGGTCAGCAGGGTCTCGATGGGATGCGGCGTGACTGAATAGCGCTGTGTCGCCATGCTCAGTGTCTCCCTTTCACTACCCCGTCCATCTCACTCGCCGCGTTTCTCTGGAGGCATAACGGCTAAGCTCACCGGCGCGCCTTAGCAAAATGCCGCCTGATGACTGGACTCATACCAAAATTGGGCGCAATGTATTGGCGAGTCCGTTGCAGCTAGTGTTAGGCGAGATTGCGCTCATGTCACAAGTCATCAGGTGTGAGTCCCGTGCCCTTCGCGATACGCGCCAGCATCCTAGGCCCAATCTCTTCTTTATCATGAAAGGCAAACACCACATCAGGCCAGCCGGGGCGCGATAAGATTTTATGTGATGTGCCCGAGCTACGTTTTTCAGTCCAGCCAATGCGCATAAGCGCTGCCAGTACCCGCTTTGCTTTGGTTGACGGCCACCGAGTCACGCGGCGTCAAAACGAATAGTCAACAAGGTAGGGGTGGTTTCACCGTGCTCGAGTCTATCTGCGAGAACGCGCAAGGCTAAAGCTTGTGCCTTAGCGGTAGCCTCATCCGGCGTTTGCCCATAAG
>JAGXSJ010000112.1 GCA_018333895.1 Truepera sp. | reverse complement strand
TCGATAATCACGGCGCGGTGCAGCAGCTCTTCTAAGTCGGCAATGCGGGCCTCGTTGGCGCTTTGCAGCAGGCGGGCCTCATCGTAGGCGGCGCTTTCGCGCAGGTCGCCGTCGGCCAGGGCGGCACCCATGTACTCCGACAGCTCCTGGCGCTTAACTTCGGTCAGATGTTTAAGCTCATCCTTGATCCCTTGCAGGCCTTTGGGAGTTAGGTAAACCGGGGGTCTTTCAGCCATGGTCGCTCCTTAACCTCTGGGCTTCTGGTGAGAGTGCAGCGCAACCCGGCGCAATTATAAACCGCGGCTAGCGGCTGTCAAGGTAGCCGCAGCTGCGCCAAGCTCTCCGCGACCTCCTCGCGCGGCAGGCCCCCGGCGGCGAGGAGGTCATCGTCAAGGTTGAGCAGCTCGCGGTAGACCTGCTCGGCTAGACGCAGCGTCTCTGGCGAGCGGTGGGGGAGCGTGGTCAGCAGGTAGAGCAGATCGTCTGCTTTAGCCCAGCGGCCCACCCGCAGATAGTGGCTGACCAGGCGCTTTAGCAGCGGTGTGCTCAAGCTCGCCTCACCCAGATAGCGCACCAGCCGTTCCAGCTCTTCCTGATAGGCTGCCGCCAGCTCCGGGTCGGTGGCAAACGCTTCAAGCATGAGCTGCAAGGCCTTATGCGCCCCGGCTGTACCGTCTTTCCCCTGAGCCGCCAGCAGCTCGGCCTCGCTGTAGAGCAACAGAGCGATAAGCAGGCCCTTATCGGCATCGAACAGTTCGGAAGCTCGTAGCAACATAATCAGCTGCTCGGTTGGGAGGGCGTGCAGCAGGCGCGAATCTGAGCCGGTATGGCGCAAAAAGGCATCGGCGAGTATGGCCTGGGCTCGAGCGTAGCTACCTTCATCTTTGAGGCGGGCGATCGTCTGGCGAACTTGACTAAGCTCCATAAAGCGCTGCAGGAGCGAGTTCTTGATGGGCATGGCTAGAGTCTACACCGTTGTTGACCGGTGAGCGTGGCCATACCTGCTATACTATTGCTATGAATGAGCGTAGGGGACGCATCCTCGACCTAGTTGCCGAGGCCCATATCCACTCGGCGCGTCCCGTATCATCAGCGCTAATTGCAGAGCGGCTCAACGTCAGCAGCGCCACGGTTCGCAACGAGCTGGGCGTGCTGGATGAGGAGGGCTACCTGCACCAGCCGCATACTTCTGCTGGCCGCGTGCCGACGCGGCTCGGTTATAGCCAGTACGCGCGCAAGTTCATCCCGCCCCAGCGCTTCTCAGCCGATCAGCAGGCGTTGGTCGAGGAGTACCTAAAAGGTGTCCACGGCGATGTACTGCTGCAACAGGTGGCGCGGGCGGCGGCGGAGCTCTCCGGCTATGCGGTGGTGGTCTCGTTGCCGGCTGATGATCAGTTGTATGCGCTGGAGATCCACCTCTCGGCCTTATCGAGCAGCAAGCTGCTGGCGGTGGTGATCCTGGAGACCGGCCTGTTGCGACAGCTGTTTGTTGATCTCAATCCCACCCCTCCAGGCGAGGTGCTGCGCGAGGCCGAGAGCTGTCTCAGACAGCTTACAGTCCCGATCGGCAAGGTGCCCGAGGCGCTCCGTGACATTGCTAAGCGCAGTAACCACGGTGTGGCCCGCACCTTTGAGGCGCTGCTGAGCTGTTGGCCCACCATGATCGCCCCACAGCGCTTTCAGCAAGGGCTGGGTAACGTGCTGGCCGAACCTGAATCGACCGATCCGGAGTTTGTCCGCAGCCTACTGGAGCGCATTGAGCACCTACCTGAGGCCAATCGCTACGACACCCCGGTGGTGATTATGCTGGAGGGGGCGCTGGCGCTCGTCTCGGCGCCGCTGCCACTGGGCGCAGGACGCGCCGAGTTATGGCTGCTTGGCCCGCTGCGGATGCGCTATCCCAAGGTGCTAACGGTAGCGCAAGGGGTGAGCGAAGTGGTGGCGCATAGCTTTAACCGTGAGGCCGAGGCAGGCCTCAACTGATGATGAACGTCACCATCTTGCTCTTCGCCTCGTACCGTAACCAGACGGGGGTGCGGCAACTAGCACTGGCGCTCCCTCAGGGGGCCACCGTGCGCGACGCCGCTAAGCGCCTCGAAGCGGACTACCCCGGCCTGTCGCTTAAGGGTGCACTGTGCGCTGTTAATGAGCACTACGTCGGGCCGGACACTGCGCTGCACGAAGGCGATACCCTGGCCCTGCTGCCGCCGGTGTCTGGCGGCGCTGGTGATTGCTTGCTGGTCACCGATGAAGCGCTTAAGCTAGAAGAACTCATTGGCCAGGTATCAGCACCCGCCTATGGGGCGGTAGCCAGTTTTATCGGCACGGTCCGTTCGCCTAACCGCGGTAAGGCGGTGCATTTTGTTGACTACGAAGGCTATCAGGCCATGATCATCACGCAGCTTAAGCTAATCGCCGCCGAGTTACGGGTGAGCTTTTCGCTGGGGCGAATCGCTGTTGCTCACCGGCTAGGGCGGCTAATCCCTGGCGAGGCGTCGATAATTATCGCCATCTCTTCGGTTCACCGCGCTGAGGCGTTGCAGGCGACGCAAGCCTGTCTGGAGCACTGTAAGGCGCGGTTGCCGATCTGGAAGTACGAAGTCGGCGAGGCTGAGGCCGACTGGGTTAGGGGGGTAAGTAGCGCTGCCGAGACTATCTGATAGCGGTTTTTACTACTGATAGCAGGTATCATCTGGTGATGGCAGGTATCATCTGGTGATAGCAGGTATCATCTGGTTTGATCCTGCGGGTGCTCGCAGGACTGCGAATCGTTCTCCAGGGCGCCTTTGCGGAGATGATACCTGCGCTAAAGCGACTCAGCATTTGTGAAAACCGCTGTGAGTCGGTTCAGCGCCGGTACCATCTAGCTGATACTTGCCGTGAGGGCAGATATTTCACACCTTTTGGGTTGGGTAAGCTCTATGCTAACAGGCACCGCTGCCTAGCGCAGCAGAGCGTAATCTCGCTATGATGAGGGCAATGACTAACCCGAAGCCAACCGCCTCAATGCGGGGATGTCATGCCTAACGAAGTCTATCTTCGCGCCCAGCGCGGGCTAACCGGCTTGGTGTCGGCCAAGGTGGCGACTCGCTTGCTTGAGGCTGCCCTCCGCAGCCGCCAGCGCTCGCCCGACAGCATCGATGGCGAACTGATGAGCCGCCTGCTGCTAGGCCCCATCCTGCGAGAGCTCGAGAGCATTCTTCCCCATGAAGGCCTGAGGCATAACCTGGGCAGGCTGGCCCAACAACTGCGGCGGCTTCACGCTGCGCCTAGCGCGGAGAGGCCGTTACCCGAAGCCATCGTCTACCATGAGCCAGTGGCCGCCCCGGCGCCTCCGGTGGCCTCGCCTGCGGTTTCCGAAGTGACGCTCGAGCGCTTCGTGCTGGCCTTTGCTCATCTTGATCATGTGCGGCAGGTGGCGGTGCTGCGTCAGGGGGGCGAGGTTACCCTGGCGCGCGGTGAGGGTGTGGATCTCGCTACGCTGGCGCGGCTGGGCCTGTTGGGGCTCAAGCTGCTCTCGCGCAGTGGCCGGCTACACACCTACTATCTAGCGCACAGCCGCGGGCAGCTTTTTCTGTTTTCGCTCGGTGTTGATACAATAGTGGTTGTCGGGGCACCAGAACTCACTATCGGGGCGGTGCTAGCCACTTATGCACGGCTCAAGGAGGAACTATGAAAGGCATGATGCTGGCTGTCTGGCTGCTCTTTGGCTTAGTACTGGCCCAGATGGAGCCGCCAGACGACTTGCTAACGCGCTACGAGGCCGCCCTGGCCAGCCTTGAGCGCAGCGTCGCCACCCTGCCTGCCGACGGCGGCCAGAGCCTAGAGGCCCTAGAGCGTGCCAACACGCTGTTCATCGGCTTGGCCGGAGAGACCGCTAGCGATACCTTAATCAGCGGCATGGAGGCGACTTTCGAGCAAGCCCGTACCGCCATCCGCCGGCTCAGCCCTGCCGATTTGGCAATTCAAACCAGTGTGATCGCGGGCGGCTTTAAGCGCATCGTTTATGAGTCGGCGGTGCGCGCCGCTTTAGCGGGCGATCTGGCGCTGGCGCAGGCGCGGCTGGCGCGCCTAGCTAGCGATCTTGGCCTGCCTCAGGCGCAGCGCCAAGCCTTGCTCCAGGAGACCGCCTTGCCGGTTCTCCAGGCGCATTTTGAGATCGGTACGGCCTCTCGCATCGCCGAGCACCTTGCTAGCGCCCGCACCCAGGCCGGCACCAGCGTGGCCGAGGCCTACCTGGCATTGGCTCGAGCCTACAGCGCTTATATCCCGATCCAAGATTCGGCGCGGCTAGCGGAGGCGGCCGGACCGAGGCTGGTGAGCGCCATTAATGCCCTGATGGCCGGGGATCTAACCGCCATGAACGAGCAGTTAGCGCGGGTGGAGCAGCAGTTTCTAGCGCTGTCTCAGGCGGCCACGGCGCTGCTGCCGACCCCTGTGGTGCCGACGCCGGCCGAAGTTGTGCCTCCTCCGCTGCCGCAGCCTCCAGTAGTTGTCCCTGAGCCCCCGACCGTTGAGAACCTACCCGACCTGCCGGCGCAGCTCGGCGAGCAGGAGCGCGCCGAAGCGCTAGCGGAGCTCGAGCGCATACTGGCCCGCTTCGGCCTCAGTCCGGCTGAGCGCAGCAGGCTGGCCGCTAGCTACCTCGAGTCTGGACTGGCTGCCCCGGAGGCCGCCATTGAGCAGCTGTGGGCCCAGAGTGCCCGGATTGTGGTGGCGGCGCAGAACGGTGAGATCGCAGCCGCCCGCCAAGCCCTGGGCGTTGCTCTGCTCGACTATCGCCGCTACCTGCAACCCTTAGTTAGCAGCCGTGACGAAGGGCTCAACCACCGCACACTTAAGCTCTTCCACAGCCTAGCGGCGTCGCCCGCGCTACGGCTACCAGATACTGCTACCCTAACCCAACAGATCGACCACTTAGCTACCGCCTTGGGTGGGGGCACGCCACCGTTAACTGAGCAATTAAGCGCCGTTACCACCAGTCATTGGGCCGGTTGGCCGCGCCTGGTGGTGATAATCCTGTTGGGCATGTTGGCTTTTATTCCGCTGCGCTTGCTAAACCTGGCCTTTGGCGGCGGTAACCGCAACTGGCAGTTGGTCGGTGTGGCGCTGTTCTTGCTGCTGCTCCCGATCATCTTCGAGAGTGTAACGTTCTTGGGGTCGCTCTTGGCCAGCCTGTTCAAGCTCGAGAGTTTAAATGTGCTCGCTTCATACTCGATCTTCCAGAGCGAACTAGCCCAGTTGGTCTGGGTGCTAGTGACGGCCTCGGCTATTGCGCTCGCCATCATCGGGTTGCGGGGCATCTGCGTGCAGTTCGGTTTGCTGGGCCAGCGCACTAAGATGACGACTTCTCAGACCCGGCGTACTACAAAGAGTAAGCCTGATTCCACGGTCGATTGGGACGAAGAGTTTTAGGCGGCGGTGGCCAACCCGATCTATCAAGCCACGGCAATGGCGCTCGAGGCGCTCCTCTCGCCGCGGGTGGTCTCTCGCCTGCTTCAAGAAGGCCTCTTGCAGGTCGGCAAAACCCCGGAAACAGTCAGCTACCCGGAGATCGAGACCATCCTCAAGGCCCAGGTCTACCGCCAATTGCAGGTTGCCATGCCGGTGGTCAAGGCTAAGGAGGTCATCCAGAGCCTGCTGGCAGAGCTAGCGGTTGTCCAGCCCACGGCGGTGCCGGCTGCGCTAAAGGCCCAGGGTGAGGCGCTGGCTGAGCTTAAGAAGGCGCTGTTGCCGTTTAATCTTTACTTTGAATGGCCAGAGACCCAGAAACTGCGCGCCCAACTTCAGCTGCTGGAGGTCGAGCAGCAGGCTGGTCGCGCGGCTGAGGCGCTGCTCCAGAGCAGCCAAGGCCAGCTTGCGCTGCTGCGCCAGAAGCTCGAAGACCAACTGGTCAGCCAGGCCCGTGAGTTGAGCGAGCTGCAAGCCGCGCTCTTAGTGGTGCGTAATTTAGGAGGGCCCAAGGTGCGGCGGCTTGACAGCCTGGTGCAGCAGATTGCTAGCGAGCAGCAGCGCCGTCAGTTGGCCCCGGCCGAGGTGGAGCGCGCCCGCAAGCTTGCTACCGACCTGCGCAAGCTGATGGAGTCGAGCGTTGTCAACGAAAAAGGGCTACCTCCCGTGCCGACGGGGGGATTGCTTGACCTCCAGGACGAGGCACCGCTGATCGACATGGCGGCGCTCGACCCGGAGGTAAGCAGCCGCCTACTGCTTATCGATGTGGAGCGCGAGAGTCAGGAGCTAAATGCCCTGACCGATGAGTACGCTAACCTGCTCGGTCTCGATCCCGCGTTAAAGGAGCGCGTTGCTGAGCTGCAGCAGCGGCTCATGCGGCGGCAGCCGCTAGGAGGGGAGCTGAGCCATTTGCGCAGCGATCTTCAGATGGCGCGCGAAGCGTGGCGTGGGCGCTTAAGCCGTGAGTTTCGCGAGCTTGCACAGCAGCTAGAGCGCTTACTACCAGATGGCGGCGATGCTACTTTGGCGGTGCAGGTGTCGCTCAGCATCCTAGAGACCACCTTGCCCGCTCCGGCCGATATCGAACAGGCGCGCGAGTTAGCGGCCTTGGTGCAAGAGGCAGCGGCACGTCAACGTGAGGTTGGCTCGGCGCTGCAGCTCAAGCTCAGCCAGCAGGCGCAAGCCATCGAGCAGTTGCAGAGGATAGCTAAGCGTTATCAGGACGAAGCTATCGGCGCTGCTGAAGGTGTCAGGCTTAAGCAGGCCCTTGCCACCTTAGCAGGGGTACACAGCCAGGGGCATCTCTCTCCCGAACAGGTTGCCGATGCCCGGCAGCTAGCGGGAGCGCTTGAAGGGCTGGTGGCTCGTCAGGCTACCGCTCTGGACGGGCAGCGGGCCCAAGTGCGCAGCTTGCTGCATCAGATTGAAGCCCTGCCCATCCTCCCGGGCCTGGCCGCTGCTGGTGAGCGGCTGGTCACGGCCTTAAAACAACAGTTACTGCAGCTCGACGTGGCGCCCCTGGCGCCGGCTGAGTTGGCCGCCGCCAAAGCGTGGGTAGCTAAGTTCAAGAACGACTTGCGAGAGGCGTATCAGGGCGAGCTTAGCCGCCTGATGGCACAGGCTCGCGACCTGGGCGATACCGAGGCGCTTAGCTACATCCAGACCGCCTTGGTGCATAGTGAGTCCGGGCTTTTCCCCAGCCTAACTGCTGCTCATGAGGTGCTAGCCAGCGCCGTTGAGCGCTACCGCGCCAAGCAGCTGCGCGAGCTGCATCAGCTCGAGACTGAGAGCCGCCGTTACGCGCACGCCCCTGAGTTTGCCGAGCTGTCCAGCTTGCTGCAGGCCGCTAAAGCCGACCTGACGGCGGGTCAGCTCGCCCGCGGGCTTAAGCAAGGCTGGCTGCGGCTAGAGGCCTTGCGCCAGCAGAGCGCGCAGCAGGCCGAGAGCTTTTTGCCGCGCTTAGACCTTGCGCTAAGCACCTTTGAGCCGTTGGCGCGGCTTAACAGCGACGACAGCCACATGGCAGGCCGCATTCTCAGCCATCTTGACAGTCAGCGAGAGGCGTTTAATCGCGTCTCGCCCGCCATGCAGCACGAACTCTTAACTGCGCTCCGTCAGGCTGAGGAGCTGCTAGAGGTGCTGCGTGACGAATACGAAGCGACCCGTGCGGTAGCCGATCAGCTGGTGGCCAGCAACGCCATTGACGACCTGTTGGGGCTGTTCGATGCACCTAGCCCTGAACCCGTGTTGGTGCGCGGTCGGCACCCGGCCCTCGACGACTGGCTGGACAGCTACCTAAGCGCACCCGGCGTGCGGTGCGCAGCCATTCTCTCGGCCTCTGAGATGCTGGCGGGAAGGCTCGCGAGTCCCTCGGAGAAGAACCCCGCCCCATCCTGCGAGTACCCGCAGGAGGCGCTGAGAGAGCTAATCGCCAGAATTACTCAACTGGGGGACCGGCTGGCCTTGGGAGCACCTAGACTACTCACGCTGGAGCTATCAAAACAGAGCGTGGTGGTGCAACCGGCGCTGTCTTGCCAGCTCGTGATCGTTCTTGATGTACCGACCGGGTTGAGCCTAGTTCTTCATAAGCTTCGGCGCGAACTGCCCGCCTTGAGCACTATCCTGCGTGATCTTAGCCTCTCTTGACGACACTAGAGCGCTGGCGCAGCTTATCGCTAGGCGCTGCCTGGCAGGCTCGCTGCTGCTGTTAGCCGGGCCGTTGGGGGCCGGCAAGACCACCTTAGTGCAGCAGCTAGCGCTCGAGCTCGGCTCCGTAGCGGCGGTTAGCAGCCCGACCTATACCTTGATCCATGAGTACCCCACACCTCTTGGCTGGCTGGTGCATTGCGATGCCTACCGCTTACCCAGCGCCCTGACCCTGATCGATCTGGGGTTGGATGACTACCTGGCGCGCTCCCGCCTGGTGGTGGTGGAATGGGGTGAGGAGCTGCTGAGCCACTATCCTCAGGCCTGGCTGCTGAGGCTTAGCTTGGTGGGCGAAACGCGCCGGGCTGAGCTGTGGCAAGGTGACATCCTGTCCTTATGATACCGCTAACAGTGCCGCTCAGCAGTTGGCCAAGGAAGTGGCGAAAAGCCTACCCTGCCAGGCCGACGTTGTTCTTCTCCAGTGCCCGCTCGGCGCGGTAACTGCTGCGCACCAGCGGCCCCGAGACCACTTCCAAAAACCCCTTAGCCAGCCCCCAGGTGCGGTAGCGCCTGAACTCCTCAGGGGTCACATAGCGCACGACCGGCAGGTGGCTGGCGGTGGGGCGGAGATACTGCCCGATGGTCAGGATGTCGAGCTTGATGGCGCGCAGGTCGTCCATGGCCTCTAGCAGCTCCTCATCCGTTTCGCCGAGCCCCAGCATCAAGCTGGTCTTAGTGAGCATCGCTGGGCGGCTCTGTTTGGCGTAGGCCAAAACCCTCAGCGTCTGCTCATAGCCCGCGCGCGGGTCGCGCACCGGGTAGGTGAGGCGCTTAACCGTCTCGAGGTTCTGGGCGTAGACCTCGATCCCCGAATCGATGACGAGCTGCACCTGCTCGGTGCGGCCCTGAAAGTCGGGTGTCAGTGCCTCGACGGCAGTCTCAGGGTTGACGCGCTTGATCTCGCGCACCACCGCCGCGTAGTGGCTAGCACCGCCATCCGGCAGGTCGTCGCGGTCGACGCTGGTCAGCACCACGTACTTAAGCCCCATCAGCTTGACCGACTCGGCAGCTAACCGGGGCTCGTCGGGGTCGAGCCAGCCGCGCGGGTTGCCGGTCGAGACGGCGCAGAACTGGCAGGCGCGGGTGCAGACCGAGCCCATCAGCATAATAGTGGCGGTCCCGGCCGTCCAGCACTCGCCGATGTTAGGGCACTTGGCCTCCTCGCAGACGGTGCTGAGGTGGTGCTCGCGGACGATGCCTTTGACCTGCTGATAGCTCTCGCCGGTCGGCAGTTTAACCTTAAGCCAAGCCGGTTTAGGCTCGCGGGGAGTGTCAACGGCGTGCTTGCGCTGAATCCCGTGCTTGACGAATTTAATCTCTGGTTTGCTGTCAGGGTTCATGCGGGGACCTCGCTGGGGGTAGTAAAGACAGCGCGGAAGGCTGCGACAAGGCGGGGTTTGACCTCGTTGAGGGTTACGGGGCGGCCCAAGAGTCGGCTCAGGCTGGTCACACCCTTGTCAGCCAAGCCGCAGGGGACGATGTACTCGAAGTGCGTCAGATCGGTAGTTGCGTTCAGGGCAAAGCCGTGAAACGAGACATCGCGCCTAACCGCCACGCCGATGGCTGCTACCTTGTCGTTGCCGACCCACACCCCGGCGTAGCCGGGGCTGCCGCTGGCTTTAAGGCCGTAGCTTGCGAGCAGCTCCACCATGACCTGCTCGAGCCGCCGCAGATAGTCCCGCACGCGCCGCCCCACCCAAAAGATGGGATAGCCCACCAGTTGGCCGGGACCGTGATAGGTAACATCACCGCCGCGCTCGATGTCGTAGCTGCTAAAACCGCGCTCGCGCAAGAACGCCTCGCTTACCAGCAGGTTACTGCGCCCGCCCTTCTTGCCGAAGGTGATTACCGGCGGATGCTCGACCAGCAACAGGGTGGGGGGGAGGCGCCCCTCAGCGACCGCCGCGTGGGTGCTTAACTGCACCTCCCAGGCTTCCTGGTAGTCGAGGTGGCCCAGGTCACGGACGATGAACTCCTCAGTCATCTCTCGATGATAGCAGCAGTCGCAAAACTTAATCGTTGGCCATGAAGCGGTACAGGCGCCCGCGCCGAAGTCAGCTAGGTAGAACTCGCCTCGTCCTGACCAAAGGTGGCAAAAGCGTAGTTGGTGCCTACCTCTCCCGACTCGCCCACCTCCAGAGGGTTTTTGAGCGGACTTTGACTTGAATTCTGAGGATTTTCATGACAGGGTCTGGCTGGGGGTACAATGGCAGCGATGAACCCCGCCCTGAAGGAGAGCCATGCCCAATCTGTTTGAGATCCCCGCCGGCGATCAGGTCCCTGATATTGTCAACGCCATCATCGAGGTAGCCAAAAACAGCAGCAACAAGTACGAGTACGACCCGGTTATGGAGATCTTCAAGCTCGACCGGGCCTTGTACAGCCCGCTTCACTACCCCGGCTGTTACGGTTTTGTCCCTAGCACGTTAGCCGAAGATGGCGACCCAGTCGATATCCTGGTCTTAACTAACGAACCGACCTTTCCCGGCGCCTTGTTGCGCGCTAGGCCGCTGGGTTATCTGGAGATGAGCGACGAGAAGGGGCGCGATCAGAAGGTGTTAGCGGTGCCTACCGGCGATCCGCGCTACGACGCCAGCCGCCACTTGGACAACATCTCGCGCCACCGCCTGCGCGAGATCGAACACTTCTTCACCATCTACAAGGAGCTCGAGGGCAAGCGGGTCAAGGTTGACGGCTGGCGCGGCATGGACGAAACACACCGGCTGATCCGCGAAGGGATAAAGAGCTTCAAGCGCAGCGCTACTTAGCTAAACAGGTCGTCCTCGGTGATAGCCTTGACCTTCTTGGCATAGGCGGTAGGGCGCTTGTGGAAGAAATCGACATGCTTACCGGCTAGCAGCTCCTCCTCGAACCAGAGTGCCGCGGTGACGGCTGCGGGGTCTACCTTCCACAGCGGCGTCAGCCCGATCACCTGCAGGGACGTGTTGAAGCGGTGCTGGATAAAGGCTTCGATCTGGGTTCGGGGGAGGAAGCCGAGCTCTCCATCTTCAAAAATCCAGTCCAGGATTGCCCGCTCGGCCATAAACGCCTGGCGGCAGGCCCGCGCCACGTCATCATAGAAGGCGGCGTCGAACCAGTGCGGGAACTCGAGCTTCAGGGTGTCGAGCAGTTGGTAGCCGAACATCCCGTGGATCTGCTCCTCCTTGCTGGTCGCTTCGACGATATTGGCGATGCCTTTGAACAGCTGGTGGGCCTTATCAAAGGCCTTCATGATCAGGAACTGACCGAAGAGGCTGACGTGTTCGACAAAAACGCTGAACAACAAGATGGTAAAAGCGTAGGCACGACCGTCGCGGTTGGTCTGCAGGCTTGGCGGCTGAGCCAGGTGCTCGTTTAACACGGCAATCCGCCCTTGCACTGCCGGTACCTGGCCCAGGCGTTCGAACTCCCGGTTGAGCCCTAACAGCTCGAGCAGGTGCGCGTAAGCATCCTGATGGCGTACTTCGGACTCGGCGAAGGTGTAGCCGACCGCAGCTACCTCGGGTTTGGGGAAGCGCTGATAGATATCTCCCCAGAAGGTCTTCACGGCGACCTCGACCTGCGCGATGGCCAGCAGGGTGCGCGTAATAGCCTGCCGTTCGGCGGCGGTGACCCGAGCGCGAAAGTCGTGGACATCTTCGGTCAGGTTGAACTCGGTGTGCAGCCAGTAGGAGTGCCGGATGGCGTCGCGGTAAGCCAGAAACTGCGGGTACTCCACCGGTCTGAGGTGCATTCTGCGATCGGTCAGCATGCCTAGGCCTCACACGACGAGCAGACCAGCAGGTTGCGGTTGAAGACCTGCGCGGCATTCATGCTGTGCTGGTAGTAAAGGCTCTTGAGGCCCCGCTGCCAAGCTTCTAGGTGGAGGGCATTAAGCGCTTGGGCCGGAGTGTCCGGGTGGACCATCAGGTTGAGCGACTGCCCCTGGTCGATAAACGGCTGACGGGCTGCGGCCTGAATGACCAGGTCGAGCTGGCTGATCTCGGCAAAGGTGGCAAAGACGAGCTTTTCCTCGGCTCCTAAAAAGTCGAGGTGTTGCACGCTACCATCAAACTCTAGGATGCTCCGCCAGACCGCCGGGTTGTCCCGGCCTAGTTCGGCGAGCAGCGCCTTGAGCGCGGGGTTCTGGTAGCTGGTCACGGCCTTGGCCAGGTCGCGCACGTAGTAGTTCGAGCGCAGCGGCTCGATGCTCTGAGAAACCTGGCCGAGGATGAAGGAGCTGGAGGTGGTCGGCGCGATCGCCAGCAGGGTGGTGTTGCGGCGGCCGTAGCCCTCCAGCAGTTCGGGCTCGCCGTAGCGTCTGGCTAACTCGGCGGAGGCGGCATAGGCGGCTTCGCGCAGGGCGCGGAAGATCGCGACGTTTTTCAGCGCAGCGGTCAGGCTCCCCAGAGGGGTCATCTGGGCCTGTAGGTAGCTGTGCCAGCCGACCACCCCGATACCCAAAGCCCGGTGGCGCAGGGCGAAGCGCCGCGCCCGCTCGAAATAGGGGATTCCTTCGGTCCGCTCGATAAACTCCGTCATCACTGCGTCGAGAAAATACGTCAGGAGCTGGACCGCATCAGTATCCTGCCACTCGTCAAAGTAAACCAGGTTCATGCTGGAAAGGTCGCAGACGAACGACTCCTCGGCCGTGACCGGCAGCATGATCTCGCTACAGAGGTTGCTCGAGCGAATCGCTAGGCCCTGGTCGCGGTAGACGTCGGCAGCCCCGCGGTTGGCGTTGTCGCTGAAGAGGATGTAAGGCAGCCCTACCTCGCTGCGCTTTTGTAGCACCCGCGCCCATAGCCGCCGCTTTTCCTGGTCGCCGTCACGCATCGCGGTAAGCCAGGCGTCGCTGACTGTTACACCAAAGAAGATGTTCTGGATGGGGTTGCCGTCTGAGCGAAGGTTCAGAAACTCGCCAATGTCGGGATGGTCGATGGGGAGGTAGGCCGCGAACGAGCCGCGGCGTGTCGCACCTTGCTTGGTGACGTCGATCAGGGTGTCAAAAAGGCGCATGAAGTTCACTGCGCCTTCGGACTCGCCGTTGTCACGAATGGGCGAGCCGCGCCCGCGCAGATCCCCAAAGTAGGCGCTGGTCCCGCCGCCGTACTTGCTCATGATGCCGACTTCGGCAGCGGTGCCGAGGATGCCGACCATGCTATCGGGCACATAAGAACCGAAACAGCTGATGGAAAGGCCGCGGGACAGCCCAAAGTTGGCCCAGATCGGAGTGGCCAGCGAATACCAGCCGCGCGACAGATAGTCGTAAAAGCGCTCGGCAAAGTCGTGCATGCCAGGAAGCAACGCCTCGGCGCGCTCCGCAATCTCCCGCAGGCGTTTTTCCGGCGTGATGCCGGGCAGCAGGTAGCCCTGCCGTAAAAAGGCTCGGCTTTCGTCGGTCAACCAGGAGAAGGGGGGGCGCTTGTGGAGTGGTGCGCTGTAACTGGTCTGAAGTGGCTTGATTGTGGACAGTTGTGACATATGACCTCCGGTGCCCTTCCATCGAGGGCGTGGGATGGGGTCGCTAAGCGGGTACTCGGGCTTCACGTACTGGCCGTGTTACCGTTGCGGGACAGCGCCGGACTCTCACCGGCTTCCCCCGAACCCTTTCTGGCACCTCTCAGACCGGGTCCTTCCTGGCGGAGCAGGCATAGCGACTGTATGTCCTGGCTAGGTAGCACCCTATCTAGCAGGACATAGCAGGGATACTACAATATCTAGTGCTTTGAGGCAATAGCCGGGCAATAGTGGGCCCAAGGCTTGACGCTGCCAGCAAGACTGCCGGCTCAGAGATCGAGCCTTTTGTGGATAAGCCGGGTAAGCCGCCAGACCCCCCAGACCACTAGCGGGATCAACAAGCCAACTGCGAGGTCAGGGTGGATGAGCAGCCCGGCAGCGCTGGCCGCTCGGGCACCGTAGAGCAGCAAGCTAACCGTGTAGTAGGAGATTGCCACCACCGAGAGGCCTTCCACCGTTCTTTGCAGCTTAAACTGCAGCTCCTGCCCGCGGGTAAGTTTGGTGAGCAACTGCTGATGTTGGGTCTCCATATTAATATCCACCCGCGTGCGCAGCAGCGCCCCGGTCCGCTCGATACGCTGCGAAAGCGCACTCAGGCGCTCGGCTGCTGCCTGCACCGTAGCCATGGCCGGGTTGAAGCGGCGCTGTAAGAACTCGCCGATGGTCTGCGTACCGGGGATGGCCCCCTCGCGCATCTCGGTCAGGCGCGAACTGACCAGAGCATGGTAGGCATGGCTGGCCGCAAACCGGTAGCTGTGCTGTGCAATGGCCCGCTCGATGCGCGCTGCCAGAGCCTCGAGCTCGTCTAACAGTTCCTGCGCCGAGCGCTCGGCGTCCTCTACAGCGGCGGTGATATCGGCCAGCAAGCGCTCGGCCTCGGGCAGCATGCCCTGTACCGTTTTTGCTACCGGCAGGCCGCGCAGGGCCAGCATCCGGTAGGTTTCCAGTTCCAGCAGGTGGGTAGTAATGCGCCCAGCACGAATCTCCGAGGTTTCCGGCGTGGCCACCACCAGTATGCGCTCAAACCCATTTGGACGCAGCCTGAAATCGGTAATGGCGCAGCTGTGAGTAGTGCGGCCCATCAGCGAGGCCACCACCGTTTGTTCGGCGAAGAATTGCGGCACCTGCTGGGGCAGGGCGGTGCCGTTCACCTCGCCCTCGAGCAGCACCAGCTCCATGGCCGCCAGGGTGCGCCCTGGGATGCTGTGCAGCCAGGCAGGGTCCACCATCAGCCCATGCAGCAGATTTAGCTCGCCAGAGCCGGCGAGTACCGCCAGCGGTAAGGACTGTACCAGAGTGTAGCTGGTAAACTCGGTGTGCCGCCCCCACCGCAGTGTCCCGCCCGGCAAGGCCAGATGTAAAAAGGTGCTGGCAAGCTGATCGAGGTGTATCTCGCCCTGGCCTACCAGAAGGCGCAGGTGCTCGAGCTCTTGTTGGCGCGAGGTGCCCTCATTAAGCACCGCAATATGTACTACTAGAGCGGGCAGCCGGATGCGTTCCATCATGGGGCGGGCGTGTAGCTCGTTGTGCAGCTCGCGGCGCTCCCTATCCTCGAGCGGCAACAAGAGCTTATCGGTAGGCATGAGTAGCGCCTCCAGGCCAAAGTCAAGCTCGCGGCGGTGGCTATCCGGCCGGTTTTTCATTCTTCGCCTCCGTCAAAAAGTCTCTGCCAAATCATGACTAGAAGCCTGAATCAGGGCGACCGCGCAGAATAACTCCCCCATCAGCGCAGCCCCTGAGCCAGAAATTAGCACGGCTGCCAGGGTTACTGCAAATTGTCAGGATCGCGGAAAACTGTGACCTCCGAGTGCAGTCAACTTGCGCCAACCTTCTGTAGGCGTGTCAAACGCGGCACGGGTGCGTCCTATTTACGGCGCGAAGGCGAGGAGGCGGGTAGCATTAAAGTCTATGAAAGGTTGTGCGGAGCATTGGTTGGAGCGCATCACCGCCATGCGATTGATACCCTCCTTGGACCAACGCATGCCGCCACGCTTCATGCGCGCGCCGATGACCGACTTGTTGGCGCCTTCGATCTGTCCTGAACCGATGGGATAGCCCTTG
>JAGXSJ010000111.1 GCA_018333895.1 Truepera sp. | reverse complement strand
TCCTGCGCCAGCGCTGCGACCTCATCGCGCTCGGCCAGGTTGCGCATCAGCAGCTGCCGGGCCATCATCACGGCCATACGGTGGTGCTCAATCATGTCCTCGAGAAAGGTGTGCTCGGCCTCCTCTGGGCTAAGCCCGCTCAGGCTGCGCATCATTGGAGCATAGTCGACGGCGTGCTCAGCCTCAGGGTACCAGGCCGCCAGCCAGCCTTGCATCAGGGCGATTTCGCGGCTCTGCGCTTCGATGATCGCTTCGGCAAGCTGCCGCAGCTCGGGGCGCTCAGTCACCATCAGGAGCTGCCGCGCGCTGTCGACCGCTTCCTGATGATGTGGGATCATCTGGGTCAGGAAGTCCAGCTCGCTGGAGATCAGGCCCATGCCGGCTTGCGGGCCGGGGCCGTGGTGTTGCGCGTGACCGCCTTGGGCCTGGGCAAAGCCCAAGAGCAGGCCGATGAGGCTCAGGGTTAGGATCGATATTCGTTTCATCGGTGCCACTTCCCTAGTTTGCCTTGGCGAGCTGAAGGGTGGTGATGCAGGTGTAGCTATCGGCAAAGGTGGTCACTACGCCGCTGACCTCGTACTGATCGACTTGCAAGCGCAGTGTGAGCACCTGATGACGCGGTAGCCAGAGGTCGATAAAGCCGTTGGGTAAGGTCGTCATCAGCTCGTCCAGAACAACGGTGCCGTCTTCAGCGGTGACTAATACCTGCACCGGCACGCCGACTAACTCGCCCTGACAGTGCGACATGTAGTGGGTGATGCAGGGATGGGTATGCACCAGGTAGGGCGCTACCGAGACCAACATCACATCGTCAGGCAATGGAATCACGACCTCTTGGCCGTCAGCGAAGACGAAGTGGACGGCTTGTGGGGTGACGAAGCTGGTGACGTCGGTCCCTTTCCAGCTGTTGGCAATAAGCATCGCCTCATGGGCGTTAAGACCTTCCAGTGCCTGCGGCGAGGGGGCCTGGGCCAGCGCCGCGCTTAGCAGCAAGCCGAGGGTAAGTGCGAATAGTCGTTTCATAACGCTTCTCCTTAAGGGGTAGGTGTTCACGCCAGCACGATACCGGACAGATGTTTACGCCCGTTAAGCGCGGCGTAAAGTTTTGGTAAAGGGGAGTTGGGGGGAAAGGCAGTATTCAAGTATTCAAGTAGGGGCGACCACTTGGGGTCGCCCGGTTTCATCTTTGTTCGGGCCGGCGCCTCGCTGATAGTGGCACAAACGTTCGTCGGCAATGCTCCCAACAACCGAGATTGGTCTCAGAGTAGGTATCGGGGTAATGTCAAGGGCGTCGCGCTGCGCCCAGGTCGAAGGGTGCGGGCCACACCCAGACGGTCTCCTCGCGGAGGGTGCGGGCAAAGCGGGTGTCGCGCGCTTGGAGGCCCTGCCATTCGCTCTGCGTTAGGACCACGGTGTCGGCGGGAACGGGGAGGTCTTCGAGTGGCCAGCTTAGATTGCGGCGCTCGCCAGGCAGCTCAGTCTCCTGAGTGATGACGACGAGGTCCAGGTCGCTGCATAGAACGCCGGTCAAGCCAGTTGGCTTGATATCGCTCAGGTTACGGCTTTGGGGCGCTCCAGCGGCAGTGTGAACCAGAAGCGGCTCCCGTGGCCTAGCTCGCTCTCGACGCCGATGGTTCCGCCCTGAGCCTCGACGAAGTGCTTGGCGATGGTTAAGCCGATGCCGCTGCCGGTATCCGCTAAGGCTTCGCCCAACCATTGCGAGCGCCGCGCCGGATCGACCCGATAAAAGCGGGTAAAGAGATGGGGCAGCGCCGTGCTGGGAATGCCTTCACCGTTATCCTCGACCGCAACCACCACCTCCTGGCCGCGGATTTGCGCGGCCAGCCGGACTTCACCGCCGGCCGGCGTGTGGCGCAAGGCGTTGGCGATCAGGTTGCTTAATACCTGCTGGGTGCGCTGCGGGTCGGCCCGGACCTGCCAAGTGTCAGGGACTGTGGTCAGCGACAGCGCCACCTGCTTGGCGGCAAACTGCGGGCGAAAGGTGGCGGCGGCCTGCTCGAGCATCGACGCCACACTGACGACCTCAAGGGTGAGGGCCTCTTGACCCGCTTCGACCCGCGACAGGAGCGACAGGTCGTCAACTAGGCGCATCAGCCGCGCTAGCTGGCGTTGGCTAGCAGTGAAGATGGCCTCGTCAGGGCTAAAGAGGCCGTCTTCTAAGCCCTCCAGATACCCGCGGAGGCTGGCTAGCGGGGTGCGGAACTCGTGGGCTACGTTGCGCAGCAGTTCGACCCGGCGCGCTTCGCTGGTCTCTAGCGCGGCGGCCATGGCGTTGAAGGCTTGGGCTAACGCGCCGACTTCACCGGGGGCGGCTTCATCGAGGCGCTGGCGGTACTGTCCCGCCGCAATGCGGCGGCTGGCACGCTGCATGGCGCGGATGGGCGAGACAAGCTGATAGGTCACGAACACGCTCATAACCCCGGCGACCGCGACCGACACCAGGCCGCTCCACAGCAGCGACTGGTTGAGCGCCCGGCGGTAGGCTTTGCTCAGATCGGCCTCCATCGCCTCCATCATGGGGGCGCCCAGCATGCCGCGCATCACCTCGCGCATCTTGTGTATGTGGTGGTCCAAAAATAGCGGCGCGAACGCCTCGCTGGCCAGGTAAAGGGTCAGTGCGCCAAGGGCGATAATCAGGGCGTAGGAGATAAAGAGGCGCCAGAAGAGGTTAAGGTTGCGCATGGCTCACCTTGTACCCGACGCCGCGCACCGTCAGCAGCCAGCGGGGACGCTCCGGATCGGGCTCGAGCTTCTGTCTTAGATTGGAGATATGCACGTCTACTACCCGATCTACTCCAGCAAAGTCGGCACCCCACACCCGCGCTAAGAGCTCGTCACGACTGAATACCCGCTCCGGCTGCCGCGCCAGGGTCTGGAGCAGATCGAACTCGCGCGCGGTGAGCACAATCGACTCGCCGTGCCGATGTACCGTCCTGTTCTCCGGCGAGATGACTAAGCCCCCCAGTTGGAGCGTCGCTGCGGGCGCAGCCTGCAGGCGGCGCAGCACCGCCTTAATACGCGCTACCAGTTCGCGCGGGCTAAAGGGCTTGGTCACGTAATCGTCAGCCCCGAGCTCTAAGCCCAGTACCCGGTCGGCCTCTTCGCTCCGGGCGGTCAGCATGATCACCGGGGTGCGCTGCTCGCGGCGCAGGCGCTGCATGAAACCGAGGCCGTCAAGTCCGGGCAGCATCCAGTCCAGCACAATTAGGTCGGGCGGCGCCGCTAGGGCTAAAGCCAGCCCATGCCAACCATCTTGCGCCACTTCGACTCTAAAGCCGTCACGCAGCAGATACGCCTGGATGATCCGGACGATATCGGGGTCATCTTCTACCAGCAGGATTCGCGGGTGGGCCATGCCTCTATCATAAAAATAAAGACCCGCCAAGCGGGTCGTTTTAAGCGCGAAAGAGCCTTACGGCGTGACCACCGGCAACCCTGCTGCAATCCAGGCGTCGATGCCGCCGCGGACGTTGCGCACGTTAGTGAAGCCGAGCATCTTGAGGTAGACCAGGCCGAAGTTGCCGCGGATGCCGACTTTGCAGTAGACCAGCATCGGCGTGTCGAGGTCCTGCGGAAGTTCCGCTATGCGGGCGTCGAGTTCAGCCAGGGGGATAAGCACTGCCCCTTCGACATGGCCGGCGGCGAACTCATCGGGGTTGCGAACGTCCAGCACAAAGGGGGCGATCGCGTCGATAAAGTCGAGCGCTTCGGCGGGAGCGATCTGCAACCAGCCGGCGGCTCTGGCCTCGGCGATGAAGGCGGCCATAGCTTCGGTGGCGGGGCTGTGCTGGGGCTGGGCGAAGGCCGGCAGGGCCAGCAGCAGGGCGATGGCGATAAGTAAGAGTCTTTTTAGCATAAACACTCCTTCTGCTACAGGGGTAACCCCTAGAAGCCGAACGGTTGGAACTGCCCGATATCTATGATCAGGCTACGGGTCAGGACCGCGCCAACCAACGGCAGCAGTCCGGCGATTAAGGGCAGGCGCTTGATAAGGGCCGGACTAGCGAGCAAGAGCGCCAGTCCTAGCGCAAACAGCGGACCGCCGAGGTGCCAGAAATGAGCTAGCGCCTCGCGCGCTTCGGTGTGACCCAGCGCCAGATCAGCCAGATACAGCGCGCCGAGCGCGGCGCTGGCCAAGCTTAGACCGGCCAGCCACGGCGCTAGCCAGCGCTGGCGCAGCACGACCGCCGCAGCGAGCGCGATCAGCAGGCCGGTTACCGGGAAGAAGGCCAGCAGCAGCGGCGTCCAGAGCGGCCGGTTGACGTTAACGGCCATCATCAGGCCGGGATAGAGCAAGGCGACAAGGGCGCTTAAGACCAAGATGCCGCCCCACACCCGGCGCGGCCCGAGGTTGAGTGCCAGCAGCAGGCACAAGAGCGCCGAGATAACCAGGCCCCAGCTGCCGAGCCAGATGGCGGACTGCGGGTTAAAGCTCAGAAAGAGCCAGATATGGGTGAAGCGCAACGCCGAGGGCGACCCGGCCCACAGCACCAGCATGTCGAGAGCGATGAGCACGATGGCTAAGATGGCGTAGGTACGCAACTTAGGATCGTGGCGCAGGGCGGCCAAGGCGGTGAGCAGAGCGGTTCCGCCGGCTAGTGCGACCAGAGTGTAGTGAACCAGCTTGGGCCAGCTCCAGAAGATGCCGCTGTTGGGAAGGGCATAAAACTCGATCATGATACGACCTCTTGGTGGTTGCCGGCCAGACCGAATTTGGCCGGGGTGTTGAGGTAGAACAGCTTGGGCTTTGTGCCTAGTTCGGGACGGAGCACATCGACCCGTCCGGCTTCGCGCAGCGCTACTGAGACGGTGCTATTAGGATCGTCCAGATCGCCGAAATAGCGGCATAGCGTGGGGCAGGTCTCCACGCAGGCCGGGACACGCCCGGCCCTGACCCGGTGTTCACAGAAGTCGCATTTGCCGACATAGCCGGCGGGGTGCATGTAGCGGGCATCGTAAGGACAAGCGGCGATGCAGGCCGCGCAGCCGATGCACCGGCGCTCTTCCAGGAGCACCAGCCCACCCTCACCAATGTAGCAGCAGCCGGTCGGGCAGACCGGGACGCAGGGCGGGTTAGCGCAGTGCAGGCACTGCTCGGGCCGATACTCTACCGTTAGGTGAGGGAAGGTGCCCAGCTCAGTCGAGCGGATCCAGAGCCGATTGACGCCGACCGGGACTTCGTTCTCCAGCTTGCAGGCGACCGAACAGGCGGCGCAGCCGACACAGGCGGCTAGATCGATAGCCATGGCGTAGCGCGGCATCACAGGCTCCTTTCGGCAAGTTGGGCTAGCGGGGTGTGCCGAGGCCGCGGTGCGCCGGGGATGATCCTGACAAAGTTGTTGCGCAGCCCGGCTCCGCCGGAGATGACATCTAGGGTGTAGTAGGTGATCAGGCGGTTGTCGCAAGCGCCGCGGCTGTTGGCGACCTTCATCAGCGGTGCCTGATGGCCGAAGCCGTGAACCATATAGACGCAGTCCTTACGGATGCGCTGGGTGGCATAGATCTTGATCGGCCCCTCGCGCACGCCATCCTGGTTCTCCAGCCAGACGTAGTCGCCGTGTCTAAGACCGTGCTGGGCAGCTTCGTCGGCGTTGAGCCAGAGCGCATTTTCGCCGTGCATCTCCATCAAGATGGGGTTGTTATGGGTGCGGGCGAAGGTGTGTACCGGGCTGCGGCCATAAAGCAGGCGATAGTAGCCGCTCGGCCCCTCGGCCGGCGGAGTGTAGAGCGGCAGCGGGTCAAAGCCGTTGTCGGCAAAGGTCTGCGAGAAAATTTCGATCTTGCCGCTCGGGGTGTTAAAGGGGTTGCGGCCGCGCGCCTCCCAATCCGCCAGAAAGGGCCGCCCGCGCTGGATAATGGTTCCTTTAGTGCGCATCTCTTCGAGGCTCGAGCCGATCCCGCGCAGGCGGGTGTCAAGGTACTCCTCGAAATCGTCCCAGGGGAAGAACTCGCCCAAGCCCAGCCTGATGCCTAGCTCGCGGGCGATCCACCAACCCGGCTTGGTCTGCCACAGCGGCTCGACTGCCGGGAAGCGGGCCTGGATGAAGGGGTTGCGGTACGAGAAGCCGATCAGGTCGTCGTAGCGCTCTAGGTAGGTGGCCTCGGGCAAGATCACATCGGCCCACATCACATGCTCCATGGGGAGCACGTCGATAGCGACGTAGAGATCGAGGTTGCGCAGCGCCTCCTTGGTGCGGGGGACGTTGGGGATGGAGTGGAACAGGTTGGTGCCGTAAGCCCACAGACCCTTGAGCGGGTACGGCTCACCGGTGATCATCGGCTCGATCAGCTCCTGGATCGCGGTAGCGGTGCCAAAGAACCGGTTGCGATCGGCGGCCGGGCGAAAGCCGGTGGGAGCCTCGGCAGCTCCGACGCCGGCGCAGCCGCCCGCTGCCGGGGTAAGCGGCAGGGGTGGATGGGGGTATTCCGGCAGGACCGGGGGAGTGCTCAGGTAGTAGCCGCCGGGCACGCCGTAGTTGCCGAGCAGGATGTTCACCAGAAAAAAGGCGCGCATCCGCTGGGTATCGTTGCCGTACCAGACCACGTGACGCCCGACCGGCAGCACCGCCCTGGGGGCGTGTGCGGCCAGCTCCCGGGCCACTATGCGGATGGTCTCCGCCGGTAGGTCGGTAATCGCTGCGGCCCACTCCGGAGTGAACTCCTGGACGTGCTTCACCAACTCTTCAAAGCCAAGCGTGTACTTCTCAAGATAGGCGCGGTCGTAAAGCTCTTCGGTAACCAGGACGTGGAGCCACGCCAGCAGCAGCGCGGTGTCGGTGCCGGGCTTGATGGGGAGCCAGCGGTCGGCCTTGGAGGCGGCGGTCGAGAAGCGGGGATCGACCACTACCAGCTTAGCGCCGCGCTTTAGCGCCATAGCAAAATCCTGGAGCTGGGTGTTGTGGGTATCTTCGCCGATGTGGTGGCCGAGTAAGACCATGTAGTCGGTATTGCCCCAGTCGATCTGCTCGTGCCCGGCGATGCCGCGGCCAAAGGTCCACATGCTGGCCGTCTCCCGCGGGGCGACGCAGAGGCTGTGCGAGGGTTTGGCGGCGTTCGGGCTGCCCCAGGCGCCGGGCAGGAACTCGGCAAACCAGCGGTCGCCGGTGCCGTGCCCGAAGAAGGCTACCGCCTCGGTGCCGTAGCGCTCCTTAATGGCCAGCATCTTCTCGGTGATATAGCTAAACGCCTCGTCCCAGCTTGCCTCGCGGTACTTTCCTTCACCCCGAACGCTCCCGGCTGCCCGGATCAGCGGGCGCTTGAGGCGGTCGGGGTCGTAGGTCTGGGCGATGGCGCCGTGTCCGCGCGGGCAGAGCATGCCGTTGGATTTGGGGTTGCCGACATAGCCGTCGATCTTGCGAACCTTGCCCCCTTCGACGTAAACCTTGACGCCGCAGCGCCAGAAGCAGTTTTCGCAGACCGAGAAGACCTCGCTGACCTCCCGCGTGAACCACTTGCCGGGCGGCCCCCGAAAGGGGTTGGGCATGAAAGCTTGCGCGCCCCCGCCCAAGCTCAGCGCGCCGACGGCCGCAGCTGATAGCTTGATGAACTCCCTACGCCGCAACTTCATCCTGAACCTCCGTAAACCGGGTAAACGCTAGCTTTAAGAAGTGAGTGAGCGGGCCGTACAAGCCGCTGCCGTCTGCGCTCAGTACGCGGTCGGCGTAGCGCTTGAACCACGGCTGTAAAAACTGGCGGGCCAAGAGCAGTGCGCCATCGACGCGCTCAGCCTCCAGTAGCAGCAGCGCGGCCTCAGCCACCGCGCTGAGGTGGTCGGGCAGGTCGTTAAACGTCCCGTCGAGGGTAAAGCCGTGACTTTGATACAACGCTGTGAGCGCCTCAAACGACGGGCCGAGCAGCTCATTATCGAGCGCGTAGCCCACATAAGGTGGGATAATGCCGTGCTGATTGGTGACAAACAGCGCTACGAAGCTGGTCTCTACGGTAAGCCAGTCGGGGATGAGCAGGGCTGGGGCAGGGAGATTGAGGGCTAAGGCCAGGCTATCGCTGAGCGCCGCGACCTGTCCGCTAGCCAGGTCGTCTCGCAGCGCCGCCGTTGGCGACCGGTAGAGCGCCGCCGTGAGTTGCAGGCTGGCGTGCAGGGCGTCGCTGGCAGAGTCGATAGTCATGTTCACCGTTTCCCTAGGCGTGACGTTCGTACTACTAGGGTATAGGCTGGCGGAAGGCGGCGACAGGGAAGAATGTCCCATGACTAAAAGCCGATGGGGACGGAGCAATTGCCAAAAGGGGGTATGGGTATAGAAAGGTAAAAAACCCCCTATGGCAGGGGGTTATAGCGTACCTGTAACTTCGATACCCCACCGTCGGACAGCGACTAGCTCACCTTGCGGTTATGATAGCGCCGTGCCTAGCGGACGCGCTCATGAGGCTATCAACCTGACCGTCTTGGCGGCGCTAGCAGGGGGCTACGCCTATGCTCGAGCCCAAGGGTTCGTCCAGGACCATCCCCTACTATCGACCGAGACGCTGGCAGCCTTCTCCGCTAGCTACTTTATCGGCACCTTCTTAGTTACCCCCGACCTAGACCTAGCCGAGAATCGCGTGCGGGCTAAGAGCAACTGGGGGTTGCTCGGGCTACTGTGGATTCCTTACGGCGCCACTTTTAGCCACCGCGGCCTGTCGCATAGCTGGCTTGTGGGGCCCCTGACGCGCCTGCTCTACCTGGCGCTGTTAGCGCTGGCCTTAGGCTATGCCGCCTCGCTGCTCGCCCCCTGGTTTGGCTATGCCTTCCAGGTGACCGTAATTTTGGGCCATAACTGGCGGGAGCTAGGACTCGGCCTACTGGTTGGCTACTACGCCAGCCAGTGGCTACACCTGCTCGCTGATGGCATTCAGCCCGATCATGGGCTGCGGCGCCGGCGCCGGCGCTAGGGGTTCCCGGCGAGGATGGCGTCGATGCGCTCAATCACAGCCGGCGTAAGCACCACCTCGGCGGCCTTGGCATTATCGTTAAGCTGCTCAAGGCTGGTAGCACCAGTAATGACGCTGCTCACCCCCGGCTGACGGAGCACCCAGGCCAGCGCTAGCTGCGAGCGGGTAATCCCCAGCTCATCGGCCACGCCCTTAAGCGCCTTGACCTTAGCGCGGTTCTCCTCGGTCAGAAAATGCCTGCCGAACTGCTCGCGGGCGAAGCGGCTGTCTGCCGGAACGCCGTCGTCGTACTTGCCGGTGAGCATCCCTTGCGCTAAGGGGCTCCAGACCACCAGGCCGATCCCTTTGGCGGTAGTGGTGGGCAAAATCTCCCGCTCGACCCGCTCACGGGCCAGCATCGAGTACTGCGGCTGTTCGACTACCGGGGCTACCAGGCCGCTCCCTTTGGCCAGGGCGTGCGCTTCGGCGAGCTGCGCGGCACTCCACTCGCTGGTCCCCCAGTAGTGAGCGCGGCCACTGCGCACTACGTCGGAAAAGGCCTCAACCACCTCCTCGAGCGGCGTCTCGGGGTCGTAGCGGTGGGCGAAGTAGATGTCCAGGTAGTCGGTCTGCATCCGCTGAAGCGAGCGGTCGATCGACTCCAGCACGTGCTTGCGGCTCAAACCCCGGTCGTTGACGTCGTTATCCGACATCGGCCAGTAGACCTTACTGGAAAGCACCAGGTGGTGCCGCTCGATGCCGATGTCGCGGTAGGCCCGAGCCATCACCCGCTCGCCCTCGCCGCGGGCGTAGGCATCGGCGTTATCAAAGAAGTTGATGCCGTGCTCCAGGGCGCGCTCGGTGATGCGGGTAATGATGGCCTGATCCTGCATACTCCCGCCATAGGTGATCCAGGCACCCAGACTGACGATAGAGACCTTCATACCGGTGTTGCCAAGTCGTCGATACTGCACAATGCACCTCCAGCTTAATGTTACCGCTAAGCCAGCATACCCTGCACGGGCCTGGGCATCCCGGACTTAACCCTATTTGGGGGAGGGCTAGGTAAATCCCCCCGGCCTACGGCCTCCCCCCTTGTATCTTGGAATTGGGACACGGCACGGCAGACCGATCCCCCCAAGGTCATAAAGACCGGTAGTAAGCGCGGGTCGCCGTGCCGGAGTCTCCAGTACAAGCCCGAACGGTTGTCAGAGCTTCAAGCTCGTATCTGCAAGGTTGGGCCACACTGGAG
>JAGXSJ010000110.1 GCA_018333895.1 Truepera sp. | reverse complement strand
TGGGCGCGGCGCTATAATGGCACGCTCAGCCGCGACGAGGCCGTGCGCCCCGACTGGTCTAATCTGATCCGAGCCCCTTGGGAGACGCGCGAGCGCCACCTCTACCTGGCCGCCGATGCCTACTGCGTGCTGCAGCCGCACTCGGACGAAGCGGCGGATCGGCAGGAAGCGATTATTTACGACTACGCCTTTACCTCGCCGCAGGGCCGCCTTAACCTGCTGGCCTTCTGGGGGAACCTCTTTGGCCAGTACGAGCGGGTCCGCGTTACCCTCCCCGGCGACGAGCCGCTAACCAGAGAGCTAGAAGAGTTTATCAAGCCCACCTCTTACTTTCAGGTGCGGATCGTGGATATCAAGGCGGCGCTGGCAGCCTTTACCAGCCCGGTCGCGGCCAGCTTTGCCCTGGCAGTCAGCGACGACTTCTGCCCCTGGAACGACGGTGTGTTTGTGGTCTCACCGAGCCCTCAAGGCATGGCGGTTACGGCTAGGGACCAGGCCCCAGACTTAAGCCTCGACGTGCGCACGCTGGCGGCCTTGCTGTTTGGCGACCTGAGCGCCGCCGCAGCGGCTAATGCCGGGCTGCTACAGGGCGATAGCGGTGTCGCTAAGCAGCTAGCCGAACTGGCCGGTGGCAACCGCCCCTTTATGGCCGGCCACGACTACTTCTAGCCGCTCCAAAAAGCGCAGGGACGGGTTTTCCCGTCCCTGTCTCATAAGTCAAACGCTGTTTAGAAGTCCATGTCGCCCATGCCGCCGGGAGGTGTGCCCGATCCGGCGGGGGCCTTCTCTTTCTCCGGCTTCTCGACGATGACGGCTTCGGTCGTGAGCATCAGGCTGGCGATCGAGGCTGCGTTCTGCAGCGCGACACGAGTCACCTTGGCGGGATCGACGATGCCCGCCTTGATCATGTCGTCCACAAAAGCCCCCGTCTCGGCGTTAAAGCCGTAGCGGCCGTCATCTATTTGCTTGATGGCGTTGACGATCACGCTACCCTCCGCGCCGGCGTTAGCGGCGATCTGCCGGGTGGGCTCTTCGAGCGCGCGCATCAGGATAGTAGCCCCGGTGCGCTCGTCACCTTCGAGTTGGCTGGTCAGTGCGGCTACCGCCTTAACGGCATGGATCAGGGTAACGCCGCCACCTGCCACAATCCCTTCTTCAACTGCCGAACGGGCGGTTGAAAGGGCGTCCTCGAAGCGGTGCTTCCGCTCCTTAAGCTCGGTTTCGGTGGCCGCACCGACGCGGATTACCGCCACACCGCCGGCCAGCTTGGCCAGGCGCTCTTGGAGTTTCTCGCGGGCATAGTCGGAATCGGTATTTTCGACTTCAGCCTTGATGGCCTTGATGCGCGCCTCAATTTCGGCTTTGTTCCCTTGGCCCTCAATGATGGTGGTCTCTTCTTTACCGATGCGAACGCGCTTGGCACGGCCCAGCATGTTGAGTTTGACGTTCTCCAACTTGAAGCCGAGCTCTTCGGAGATGAAGGTGCCGCCCGTAACCGCAGCGATGTCCTTGAGCATCTCCTTGCGGCGGTCACCAAACCCCGGCGCCTTAACCGCGCAGATGTTCAGGGTACCGCGCAGCTTGTTAACTACCAGCGTAGCTAGCGCTTCGCCCTCGACATCTTCGGCGATAATCAGCAGCGGCTTACCGGTCTGCACCACCTGCTCTAAGACCGGCAAGAAGTCTTTTAACGCCGCAATTTTCTTCTCATGGATGAGGAGGTAAGCGTCCTCAAGGACAGCCTCCATGGCTTCGCTATCGGTGATGAAGTAAGGGCTGATGTAACCCTTGTCAAACTGCATCCCCTCGACCACAGCAAGTTCGGTATCGAGCGACTTCGACTCTTCGACGGTGATTACCCCGTCTTTGCCGACCTTGTCCATGGCCTCGGCGATCAGGTCGCCAACAGCCCGCTCGTTGGCCGAAATCGAGGCCACTTCGGCTATCGACTTGCTGTCTTCGACGGCCTTGGCCATCTTGTTGATCTCTTTGACCGCTACCTCGACCGCCTTGTCGATGCCGCGCTTAAGCGCCAGCGGATTGGCACCCGCTGCCACGTTGCGCAGACCTTCGCGCACGATCGATTGGCCAAGCACCGTGGCGGTGGTGGTGCCGTCGCCGGTGATGTCGTTGGTCTTGCTGGCGATCTCGATCAGCAGCTTGGCGCCGATATTCTCAAGGGGGTCAGGCAGTTCGATCTCTTTGGCCACCGTCACGCCGTCCTTGGTGATAGTGGGGCTGCCGAACTTCTTCTCCAAGACCACATTGCGGCCCTTGGGGCCCAGCGTGACCTTGACCGCGTTAGCGACAGCATTGACGCCGCGCTCTAGACCACGGCGCGCATCTTCTTTGAAAACTAGCTCTTTAGCCATTTCGTTACCTCACCTTTGCGTTAAGCGACTACCGCGTGAATATCGCGCTCGGACAAGATCATCAGCTCGCGGCCGCCAAGAGTGACCTCGGTGCCGCCGTACTTGGCAAAGACCACCGTGTCGCCGACCTTGACTTCGAGTTCGACCCGCTGGCCGTTATCAAGCAGCTTGCCGGAGCCAACTGCCAGCACCTTGCCGCGCTGGCTCTTCTCCTTGGCCGTATCGGGCAGGACGATGCCGCTGGCTGTGGTAGTCGGCTCATCGATCACTTCAACGACGACCTTATCCCCTAGCGGTTTTAGCGTCATGTAGACCTCCATTATGGTTTAGCGTGACTGTCTTAGCACTCTCGAGTCGAGAGTGCTAACCACTTCCGATTATTCTATGTCTAGCTCACTCTGTCAAGTGCCTTGAGTCAAATCGGCTCAGATTCTATTAGAAGGCGGGTTGATGGGCCGCTTAGCCACGCCTGAGACCCAGGATAAGACCGGGGATGAAGGCCGCTGCGAAGGGGAAGTTGTTGGTGAGTACGGCTACTAGCGCCTGCCAGCCCTGGTTGAGCTGCTCAGACTCGAGCAGCGGGTTGACGGACTCCTGAATCCTTAACCAGTCGACCGTTAAGTAGCCGGCATAAGCCAGCAGTTGAATCGATACAAACAACAGCCCCAGGGCGATAGCTAAGAGCTTGCCGACTTTTTTTAGGGCGTAGCCCGAGGCAAAACCTGCCAGGCCGCCAAAAGTCAATTGTCCCAGATAGGGCGCTAAGCTCTCAACGTTGAAATCGGCCATCTGCGGTAGTTTAGCATATCCCCTAAACCTGCTCTGCAAAACAACCGCCGGGTTGCTAAGCCGCTAGCGCTGGCCCGTCCTTGACCCTGGCTACACTCTTCTGGGCTAGCGTTGCTGGCTCATGTGCCATTAGCTACTAGCAGAAAGGCTTTCCAACAACCTTCCAGGTCCTGATTATTTTGGTATTATTCAGCTACCGGTAGTTGATTACCGCAAAAATCCAGAGGAGGCTCACCGACGATGCCATGGCGCGGGAAGTTATCGAGACGGAGCTTTATCTATGCAGCGGCCGGGGCTGGACTGGGCCTGGCGGGCCTGTCGGCCACTAGCGGTAATGCCGAACAGAGGGGCCGAGAGCAGGGTATCCCCTTGCCGGCACCCGCACTAGCCGGCGCAATGTCCGTAGAGGCGGCGATCCAGGGCCGCAGATCCGAAAGAGGCTTTGTGCCGGCTCCTCTGACCATGGGGCAACTGTCCCAACTGCTGTGGGCGGCTCAGGGCATCACCGATCCCCATCCTGACCTGGTCCACAGATTTCTCCGGGCTGCACCGAGTGCTGGCGCCCAGTATCCCTTGGATCTTTACGTGGTAGCAGGGTTAGTCGAAGGGCTGGAAGCAGGGGTTTATCATTACCGCCCCCAGGAGCACGAGGTTGGGTTGCACCTAACGGGAGATCTGCGCCGACCCTTGGCCAGAGCCTGCTTGGGCCAGATGTTTATGGCACCGGCACCGGCTTTAATCGTTATCACTGCCGAATATGGCCGGATCACTGGCCGGTACGGGGAGCGGGGTATCAGATACGCCCACATGGAGGTCGGCCATGTGGGGCAAAACCTTCACCTACAAGCAGAAGCCCTTGGGTTGGGGACGGTAGTGATCGGCGCCTTTAGCGATGCAGAAGTGGCTGAGGTGTTACAGCTCCCCCCAAGACACGAGCCGCTATATGTGATGCCGGTCGGTCGGGTTAATTAAGGTGCCAGTCGGAGGTTGACCGAAGCTACCGCAGGGTGGTTGCCACCATGTGGGCGACCGTATAGTAAAGCGGTATACCTACAGTGACATTAAACGGGAAGGTCAGTGCCAGCGCCGCAGTAAGTGCGAGCGATGGATTCGCCTCGGGGATAGCTGCCCGCATCGCCGCCGGTGCCGAGATATACGAAGCGCTGCCGGCCATAACGCCGAGCATCGTCGCCCCACCCGCACTCAGCCCGACCAGAGAGCCAACGAGCACTCCGAGTAGACCATGAAGCGGCGGCATGATCAGCGCGAAGGCCAGCAGGCGAGCGCCGACCGTTTTCCACTCATTTAGTCTCGCAGCGGCGACAATCCCCATGTCCAGCAGGAACAGGCACAAAACTCCCGCGAACATGCCGTCAAAGAAGGGCATGACCGTTCTTGTCCCGGTGTAGCCTGCAATGTAGCCTATGATCAGGCTGCCTCCCAACAGCAGAATAGCCTTGCCGAGAACGGCCTCCTTTAGAAGCTCAAGTTTATTCAATCTCACGTCGGCGCCGACTTTTGCTTTAGCCAAGGCGAAGCGCGCCAAGAAGATGGCGGTAATGATAGCCGGACTGTCCATCAAAGGATAGAGCGCGGGCACAAAGGCTTCAAAAGACGTTCCGCGCTTCTCCAAAAAGGCAAATCCGGCGACCATCGTTGCCGCGCTCACGGCTCCATAGTGTCCGGCGATGGCTCCGGCATTGGCAACATCGAATTTCAACCTAGTTAAAATGACAAATCCCAGCGAGACAATACTTACCCCTAAAATAACAGCCGCCAGCGCTGGCGCCCATACCGCTGCGATACCTGCTTTGGCAATGCCCACTCCCCCCTCTAGGCCGATGGCGGCTAATAAGAAGAGCAGCATAGCCGTGCTCATATCCGCTGGTATCTTTAGGTCAGACTTGACTAAGCCAGCAAGCATCCCCAGTGCGAAGAACAATATTGGCAGCGATGAGATCTGTCCTAGAATTACGCCTATCACTTCCATGGCCTTGGCCTCCGATACGTTTAGGCTCCTCGCCGTTTTGAACTGCGCTCCAGCTTCAAGGCCGCGCCAAGCAGATGCAGACCAGTGTTAGCCTAGTGGCGCCTCACTAGATCAGAGTGTTTTCAATCCAGATACCGTGCCTCTAATCACCAGTGTCCATTCTAACGCCAACTCTTCAGGCATCACCCGGCGAGTAGAGCGGCGCTGGCCACATCAGCAGTGGTGCCTTGAACATCACCTTAAGCATCGGTCGCGGTGTAGCTCGCTTCCAGAGGCATAAGTCCCTCTTCAGGCGCCTGAAAAGGGTGACGGCGTAGGTTTGCAGGTCACGCCTACCGAAAAGCGGCTCTCTCGAAAATCAGTAGTCAGAATTCAAGCGCTTCGCTGATACGCCTTCGCTCGGCGCTTCGCTGATACGGCTTTGCCCTTCGGGGTGAGCCCCTTCACGTCGCAGGCTCAGTGCGGTTTTCACAAATACTGAGTCGCCTTAGCGCAGGTATCATCTCTGCAAAGGCGCCCTGGGGAACGATTCGCAGTCCTGCGAGCACCCGCAGGATCAAACCAGATGATACCTGCTATCAGTGCGAGCGCTGCGCTCAGGACAAGGCTTCGCTGATGAGCAATAGCTCGTGACAACTCCGCCAGCTAAAGCAAGGCGGCTTCTGAGGCTACGCTCGCGTCAACTACTGCCACGTTATCGCCCCAAGGCACAGTCCGTGCCCAAGTTCCCGCTGCAAGATATTCCGGGCCGCGTTCACGTCTCGGTTTAAGACTAGGCCACAGGAGCAACGGTGTACACGCACGCTCAAGTCTTTCTTGACCACAGCACCACACCCGCTGCACTCTTGCGAGGTCCCCCAGGGGTTCACGGCAGCAACCCGAACAGCGGCACTTCCAGCCTTCTGTTCGAGCAAGCTGCGGAACATCCCCAGGGCCGCGTCATGAGCACTCTTAGCGAGGTGCGGATGCTGAGTCATGAAAGCGAGCGTCAAATCTTCAATCGCTATCAGCCCGTAGCGGCTGACAAGCTCAGTCGTTTTCTTGTGCCAGAAGTCCCGGCGCTGGTTCGCTACACGCTGATGCAGCTTGGCGACCTGATAGCCCGCTTTCTTCCAACCGCCAGAACCCTTTCTACGGCGACTCATGCAGCGCTGAGCGCGTCTCAGCTTAGCGAGAGAACGTTGCAGCCAACGGGGGTTCTCGACAAGCTCCCCAGTGGAAAGCGCCAGAAGCGAGGTGAGGCCAACGTCAATCCCCACGCAGTCCGTAGGCACGTCCACCGGCTCAGCGTCGGGCAACTCAAGCATGAGGCTGACGTACCACTTGTCCAGCACCCGCTTGATGACAACGTGCTTGACCACCGCACCATCGGGGACGGGGCGGTGGTACTTGACCTTGACCTCACCGACGTTCTGAACGTAGAGCATCGTCCTACCCGCGCTGTCAAAGCGCAGCTTGCAGCCGTCCCCGTGGCGATACTCGATGCTCTTGAAGCGGTTGCGCCCTTTGAAGCGCGGATAACCCGGCATCTCGCCCTTTTTGTAGCGACGGTAGAAGGCGCTAAAAGCTTTGTCCAAACGCCTCAAAAGCTGTTGCAAGCAGGTCGCGTTCAGGATGCCCAACGTCTCCGAGTTGGCGCGGCGCTCATCCCGAAAGTGCGCCCACTGCTGAGTGTAGGTGACGCTTCGCTTCTCGCTCTCCCAGGCGTCCCGACGTTGCGCCAGCGCCGCGTTGTAGACGTTGCGGGACCGCCACAAGAGACGGTCAAGGGCAGCGTCTTGGGCGGCGCTTGTGAACAGCCGGTAGTTGTAGGTGCGTATCACTTAGGTACTCTTCTGGGCTTCGATGTAGTGCTTGACAGCCTGCTCAGAAACGCGCCCGGTGCTCGAGATGAAGTAAGAACGCGACCACAGCGAGGGCAGCCGAGACTTGAGGTGCGGAAACTCTCTTCTGAGTATGCGGGAGGTGTAGCCCTTGAATTGGTTCGCAAGGCGCTGAGGCGCTTCGGTTGGGTCGCTGCTGATGAACATGTGAACGTGGTCGGGCATGACTTCAAGCGCCTCAATCGTCACGTCTATCTCAGCAGCCTTTTCCGCCAGAAGCTCTCTCAGGCGCTTCTCAACCTCGCCGACCAGGACCGGACGCCGGTACTTGGGGCAAAAAACAAGGTGGTATTTGAGAGAGAATACCGACCCGCTGTTTTTGCGATACCTAGCGTCTGTCACGTATCAAGTATATCACGATACGCGACAGGTATCTATAAACAGGGCTGACCAGGGTGCATCCCAGAATATGGGGATAGATTTTGGAGCTAGAGCGCGATAGACTGATGGATGGCCAAAGCGAGATGGGAAGACAAAGCCAGAGAGGCATTCGAGCACTATCTTGAGGATTTGAAGCGGACACTGCCACCAGACGCCAGCTTTGCCGATATCGAGCGTGCCATGCTCAAATACTCGCCACAGCTGATGGTTAGCACAGCCGAAGCCTTGGCGAATGCCGAGGATTTTTCCCCCTAAGACGAGAGCGACACCTGCAGGCTACTGGAAGAACGGCCAGGG
>JAGXSJ010000109.1 GCA_018333895.1 Truepera sp. | reverse complement strand
GCACCTCGGGCTGAGGCAGCGCTTGTTCGGGAGTCACCTGCACGCTCGGGGTAGCAGTAATCACCCGTGCCTCGGGTACTACCGCCGTCACCACCGGAGTAGGAAGCACAATGGCCTGCGGCAGTGGCCGCGGCTCCAGCCGCACCTCGTCGATCTCAGGCAGAGCGGTCCTGGGCGCCTCAGCGAGCGGAATATCCACCGGCGGCACTGAAGCTGTTGGCTCGGGCACGCGCACCTGGGGGGCGGGAGGCGGAGGGGGTGGTGCCGTTTCTGCCGCCTCAACCTGAACGGGCCGGGGCTGTAGCGCTTCAGCCAGCGGCTCCGGCTGGCGGGTGGGGGCAGGAGTCTCGACCGAGGGGGCCTGCGGTTCGCCGGTCTGGGGGTCGGCCACCTGCGGCACCGGAGCTTGCGGCGCCGGATCGCCCACCGTGGGAGCATCGACCGGCATCTCGGCCAACGCCGGGGTGCCCACGTCAATCACGATGAAGGCTGGCGTAGGCTGGGCTTGGGGCCAAGGGATTAGCCAGAGCAGCAAGAACAACAGCGCATGCACCAACACCGACAACATCACGGCGCGGCGACGGTCAGGATCTTGCCAGAGGGTTACCGGTCGCCCAGCCGCCACCGCTAACCCCCGGTCGCAATCGCGATTCTCTGCGCTCCCGCTTGGCGAATTAAGTCCATGACTCGCACCGTTAGACCGTGAGGTACGACCTGATCGGCACGCAACACCACCACACCGCCAGGGTTACCGTTGAGCACCAGCCGCAACGAGCTAACCAGAGTCTCCTCGGTGACCGGCGCGCCGCCCAAGAAGATAGCGCCGTCACGGGTGATTGTCACGGTGGGCAGGTCGGCGGCCGCTACCTGGGCAGTCTGGGCTTGCGGCAGGTCGACCGGTAGGCCGGTTTCGAAGGTGATGAAGGTGGTAGAGACCATGAAAAAGATAATCAGTAAGAAGACCACGTCGACCATGGGGGCCATGTCGATGGTCGGCGCTTGGCGGCGCAGCTTAAGACGCCTTGACCGGTTCATAACGCTCATCCGCCCTGACCCTGCCGCTATCACGGCGCGCGGCGACAACCTCCACTACGCCACCCATCAGCTCTTCGCGGCGGCGCTCGATCTCCAGCAGTACGTGATCGACCCGACTGGTCAGATAGCTGTGGCCGATCAGCGTGGGGATAGCCACAATCAGCCCAGCAGCAGTAGTCACTAGCGCCTGGCCGATACCATCAGCCAGCGCAGCAGGATTGCCCGCCCCCAGGCGCGAAATCTCCGCAAAGGCGATGATCATGCCGGTGACTGTACCTAATAGGCCCAGCAGCGGCGCGACCTGGGCGATGGTGGCCAGCGGCCGTAGGCCTCGCGTGAGCTGCTGCTCCTCTTCCAGCGTCGCCTCCTCAAAGGCCGACTCCACCGCGCTGCGACCATACGGGAGGCGCATCAGCGCGCCCTTGAGCACCCGTGCCACCGGCCCACCATGGTTCTCACAGGCGGCTAGCGCCATCTCCAGGTTTCGCTCCTTAATGGCGGCGTTAACGCGCACCATCAGCCTGTCGCTGTCCACGGGCTCCTTGTTGAGCTTAATCAGGCGCACCAAGAAGACATAAAGCCCGTAGAGCGATAGCAGCAAGATGGCTACTAAAACTGGGCCGCCGCTTAAGAGTAAGTCCATACCATTCCTTCGTGAGCAGTTAGTGCCGCCCCGTCTCCGCCATCGTATCGTATTGCACGGACCATTAAGCGGATGAGAGCTAGTGTAGCACCGATAGCAGGGGTCATCCGGCTTGCGGCCTACTATGCCTAAGCGTCAACGGCAGATGCTACTGCGGCTCTCTATTTGGCTAGACTAAACTATGCGTGCCCTGGCAGTTCTGCTTGTACTCTCCTGGACATCGGCACAGTCGCTCTGGCTTAATGCCGGCCTCGGCTACCATGAAAATCCGGCTATAGGCGTCCGGGTAGCCCTCGACTGATAGACTTTGGCCATGATCAAACCCGACTGGTGGATCCGCGAGGCAGCCGCCCGCGGCATGATCGAGCCGTTTACCGACCGGTTGGTGCGCGAAGGGGTCATCAGCTACGGGCTATCGAGCTTCGGCTACGACCTGCGGGCCGCCCCCGAGTGGCGCATCTTTGTTAACGCTTTTAACACCGTGGTCGATCCCAAGCGCTTCGACCCCCGCAGCTTAGTCGAGTTTGATGGCGCCGAGTGCATCATCCCGCCCAACTCGTTTGTGCTCACCCGCTCGATCGAGTACCTGCGCATCCCGGACGATATCATGGTGGTAGCGCTGGGCAAATCGAGCTACGCCCGCTGCTTTCGGGGCGATACCCGAGTAGCACTGGTGGACGGCACTTCGGCGACACTCGAAGAGATGGCGCACCGCCACGCGGCAGGCGAGCGCTTTTTCGGCTACAGCCTCGAGCAGCACGGCAGGATCATAGTCAGCTATCTCGACGCGCCACGCTTTATCGGGCGCGACACGCTGCTGGAAATCACGCTCGATAATGGCGAAAGGGTTCACTGCACGCCCGATCACCGCTTCATAACGCGCGCTGGGCGCCTGGTCGAAGCCGCCTCGCTGCGCCCGAACGACTCCCTCATGCCTCTCTATCGTGAGCTTTTTCGGGGCTACGAGATGACTTATCAGCCGTTAACCGGTTATTACTACCCAACCCATCGGCTAGCCGATGAATGGAATCTAAGAAACGGTATCTATCAAGACCTGCCCCATACCCATCGCCACCACCTCGACCACGATCGGCTCAACAATCACCCCTGGAATATCGTGCGGATGGATGCTGGCGAACACCTTCGCTATCACAATAGGGATGCCTACGGAGAGGATTTCGACTCCGCCGCACATGGCGCTGCCATTAAAGATGCTTTCGAAAAATTGCGCCAAAATCCGGCTTGGCAATTGCACCTTTGCAAAATGCAGCAAGCGCGTTCACAGCGGTTTTGGCAAGATGATCGCTACGCTGAGGTTCGCGCGGAGCTGCTAGATAGGCGCGGCGCCTACTGGCGAACGGTTGAGGCCCGTCAAGCGCAAGCAGAAAGGCAAAGGCTGTTCTGGACCGACAATGACCAGGCACGGCGCCACCAAAGCGAGGGGACTCGGCAGGCTTGGGCGCAGAGCGAGGCGCGGCGCCGCAAGCAGCAAGAGATAGCCCGGCAGCTCAAGTTGCGCGAAGAGATTGACACCGAAGCCGTCCGCGCTGCTCTCGATGCGACAGGTTCTATCCGCGGCGCGGCGCGGCTCTTGAATTGTGATCGCTCCGTTTTTCGGCGCTTTCCTGAGGTTATCAGGTCGTTCAAGGGGCAAGCTGGGTCACGCAATCACAAGGTGGTGTCCAGTAAGATGTTGCGCGGAGAGCACGACGTTTACTGCCTCACCGTTCCCGAGGCCAGCAACTTTGCCCTGGAAGCAGGGGTGTTCGTGCAAAATTGCGGTATCGTCGCTAACGTAACCCCCTTAGAGCCCGGCTGGGAGGGGCATGTGACCTTGGAGCTGTCCAACACCACCCCGCTCCCCGCCAAGGTCTACGCCCATGAGGGGATTGTGCAACTGCTCTTTTTTCAGGGCGAGCGGCCCGAGGTCACCTATGCCGAGCGGCAGGGCAAATATCAGGGGCAGCGCGGCGTCACCCTGCCTAAGCTCTAGGCCTCCTCGTCAACGGCCAGTAGCCGCACCCGGAAGGTGGTGTGGCCCGCCTGGCTCGTTACGGTGATGGCGCCCTGGTGCAGTTCGGCGATCTGCTTGGCAATAGCCAACCCCAACCCGGCCCCCCCGCCGGGCCCCTTGTAGAACTTCTCAAAGATGCGCCCTTGCAACTCGGCAGGGATGCCCGGCCCGGTATCGGTCACTTCCAAGAGCACGCTGCCACCCTCACGATAACCGCACAAAGTGACGGCGCCAGGTTCACCGGCAGCGCGCACGGCGTTGGCTACCAGGTTGCGCAGGAGCTGGCGTAGGCGCTCGGGGTCACCCAGCAGCAACGTGTCGGGTTGGACCTTAAGGCGCACGCCGGGAAACTCCTCAGCTATTGAACGCAGCAGCTCGGCGCCGTCCAGCAGGTGCGGAGTCAGCTCCTGCACCAGCTCGCCGCGCGAGAGCTGCAAGATATCGGCCACCAGCCGCGACATCCCCTGAGCGATGCGGCGGGCGTCTAATAGTTCGCGCTCCACTTCAGGATTGGCGCGGCGCAAGGAGCGGTCCAAGAAACCTTGCAGGCTGGTCAGCGGGGTGCGCAGTTCGTGGCTGGTCTCGGCCAGGAAGGTGCGCTGAGCATCGCTAGCGGACTTCAGGCGGATAATAAGGTCGTTTAGCACCCGGGAGAGCTGTCCTATCTCGTCATCAGGGCCCTGATAGTCAAGCGGAGTGAGCTGTTGCGGGTCTAACCTGGCCGCCTGGCTCGCTAGCTGGCTAACCGGCCGCATGGCAGCGGCGGCGACCAGGTAGCCGATCCCAGCACTGAGCATGATCAGCAAGGCAGCGGTAATAGCCAGCGCCCGGCTGAGCTGCCGGAGCGCCGCAGCGATGAAGGCCGTATCGGCTAGGACTGTCACCACCCCGAAGCCGACCGGGGCCAGGGCGGCCTGCACCGTGCGCCCGGCCAGCACACCGCTCCAATCGCGCGGTCCCAAGGCCGCTGCCACCACCACACCAGCCGGTAGCGGGAGGTGCTCAAACGCCTGGTTCGAGGCGGCAAAAAGCCTTCCCTGGGTGTCGTAGAGCTGAATGATCACGCCGCCGGTAGGGCCTTCGGGCGGAGCCAAGTCGGTAGCGCCGCCGTAGATGCGGGCCACCATCAAGGCGTCCTCGCGGAGCGCCTGTTGCAAGTTACCGGTTAGGCTCGAGCGCACCACCCAGTAGGCGGTCAGTGCAGCCATGGCGCTGAGCAGTGCAATGGCCAGCCCGGTCAGGCCAGCGATCCGCCAACGCAGCGGCACACTTCTACCCCTTGACCGCGTAGCCGATGCCGCGTACAGTGCGAATCACCCCAAAACCGCCTGCTTCGCGCAGCTTGTTGCGGATGTTGGC
>JAGXSJ010000108.1 GCA_018333895.1 Truepera sp. | reverse complement strand
CGGCCTAGCTGCCCGCTGCCCAGAATGCCGATAGTCCCACCCGGCAACACCTGCCTCATGGCAGCGTGGCGGCTAATACCGCCTCGGTTTGCTGACGGCGGAAGGTGACCAACCGCTCACGCAGGGCAGGCCGGGTGGTAGCCAAAATAGCTACTGCCAACAGTGCCGCGTTAGCTGCACCGGCGCGGCCTATCGCCACCGTGCCGACCGGCACGCCCGCCGGCATCTGGACAATCGACAGCAGTGAATCTAGTCCGCTGAGCGCCTTGCTCTCCACCGGCACACCGATCACCGGCAAGATGGTCTGCGCCGCGACCATCCCCGGCAGGTGGGCCGCCCCACCCGCCCCGGCGATAATCACCGCCAGCCCTCGTGCCTCGGCGGCCTCGGCGTACTCAGCGAGCAGCTTCGGGGTACGGTGCGCCGAAACCACCCGGCACTCGTGCGGCACCGCAAACTCACTCAGCACTTCGGCGGCGCGCTTCATCGTCTCCCAATCGCTGGCACTGCCCATGATCACCCCTACCAGCGGTTTCTCATCAACTTGGCTCATGACGACATCGTACCCGCTGGCGCCTCGCGCGTCGAACATCACTCTCGCTTCGCTCGGGTGGTGGCCCGGCGCAGCCGGTCGGCCACCGCCAGCCAAGCCGGCTCGTCGGGGACTGCCTCAATCAGCAGTTCATCACAACCAAGCGCATCTAGCTCGTGCAAGGCGGCATAGAGCCGCCGCCCATAGGCTGCCGGCTCAGCGGACAGCGTCCTCCAGACCACGCTGGCTAAGCCCACAGGCTGAGGGTGGTAAGCCAGTACCGCCAGCCTGGCGCTAGCAGCGCCTTGCGACAGCCCGATAATGTCGCCAAGACCGAGCAGCCGCGCTGGCGTATGTGGCGCGTAGTGGCTTTTCATGGTCCCCGAAGCGCGCGGCGCATCGCGACCGCCTAGCTCGGGCACAACTCCTAAGACCTCGCTCAACTGGGCGACCGTAACCCCGCCCGGTCGCAGCAACCGGGGCCTGCCGCTGCTCAGGTCCACGATAGTTGATTCTAATCCCACCGGACACGGCCCGCCATCTAAGATCAAGTCTACCCGCTCACCCAACTCCTGTCGTACATGTTCGGCGGTAGTGGGGCTGAGCCGCCCGAAGCGGTTAGCCGAAGGGGCCGCCAGGCCGCCCTTAAAGGCGCGCAAGAGTCTAAGCGCCAACGGGTGCGCTGGCACCCTTAGCCCCACCGTCGCTTGCCCGCCCGTCACGGCGTCGGGCACCCGCCTGGCGCGCTTTAGGATAATCGTCAGCGGCCCCGGCCAAAAGGCTGCGGCCAACTCATAAGCGCTCGCAGGGATCTCAATGGCCCACTCCGAGAGGTGCTTGGCAGAAGCTAGGTGGACGATCAAGGGGTGCTCGGCAGGCCGCCCCTTGGCGGCAAAGATCTTGCGCACCGCCTCAGGGTTGCCGGTGTCCGCCCCCAGGCCGTAAACCGTCTCGGTCGGAAAGGCCACCAGGCCGCCGGCGCGCAAGATGGCTACTGCCTTGTCGATGGTGTGCGTCATCGACTACTACGCTACCAGAAGCCGAGAGGCTCCCGCGTGCTGGCAGGTTAAAGGCGGCTAGCATCTCTTGCGTCCTCGAGTAGCTTAACGCCCCGCTAGGTAGGGGAGTCTGGCCGCTGTCCGGCGAATCAGCTCGCCCGCTTCGAGCAAGTCACCAATCGGATCCCAGCGGCCGTTCACCAGCACCTCTTTAGCGGACTGGCGGATGGTGACGTGGTGTGTTTGCCCCGCAATCGTGACAGCCTCGTTCTCGACGTCGATGACGATGTCGGTCTCCGGGTTCGTTTCGATAGCGGCGACGATGGTACGGAGCTGTTCGGCGCTCGCCTCGACGCAGGGCATCCCCAGGGCGGTGGCGTTGCCGTAGAAGATCTCGGCGAAGCTCTCGGCGATGATTGCGCGAAAGCCTGCTCGGTAAATCGCTTGCGGGGCGTGCTCGCGCGAGCTGCCGCAGCCGAAGTTGCTGCCTGAAATCATGATCGAAGCCCCCTTGAAGCGTGGGTCGTTCAAAGGGTGCGCCTTGGGCCTGCCGTCTTCAAAGCGAACGTCGTAAAAGAGCGCCGTGCCTAAGCCGTCGAAGGTGACGCAGCGCAGGTACCGCGCCGGGATGATGCGGTCGGTGTCGATGTCGTCGCCGGGGACAACAACACCTTTGCCGGTGATGCGGGTGATTTTCTCCAAAGCCATAGTTTCTCCCATCACGTATATCGTGTAGGGGCGATCCTTGTGATCGCCCTGTGTCGGGCGAAGGTGTCGGGCGAAGACAAGCTTCGCCCCTACGTCCCTACGCACTGACCGCTGCCGTGACGCCGAAGACCTCCCGCGCGTCGCTGATAACGCCGGTGATCGCCGCTGCCATGACCATCACGGGGCTCATCAAGACGGTGCGGCCGGTCGGGCTCCCCTGGCGGCCCTTGAAGTTGCGGTTGGAGCTGCTGGCGCAGAGCTGGTCGCCCCGGAGCTTGTCGGGGTTCATCGCCAGGCACATGCTGCAACCGGCCTCGCGCCACTCGAAGCCTGCTTCCTTGAAGACCCTATCGATCCCTAGCTCCTCGCACTGGTACTTAACTAGCTGCGAGCCCGGCACGGCGATGGCCTTGACGTGCGGCGCGACCTGGTGGCCCTGGAGGTATCTGGCCGCCTCGATAAAGTCGCTCAGGCGGGCGTTAGTGCAGCTGCCAAAGAAGGCCACGTCGATCTTGGTCCCCTTGATCGGGGCGCCAGGGGTCAGCTTCATGTGCTCAAGCGCCTCAATTACCCCGGCGCGCTCGCTTGCCGGCACCTCCTCAGGGTGCGGCACAACTTCGTCGATGAAGATAGCCTGACCGGGGTTGATCCCCCAGGTGACGGTCGGAGCGATGTCGGCAGCGTCGATTTTCACCACGTCGTCATAAAAGCAGCCGGGGTCGGAGGCTACGGCCTTCCACTGCACGACCGCCTCGTCCCAGTCCTTCCCCTTGGGCGCATAGGGGCGGCCCTTGAGGTACGCGAAGGTCGTCTCATCGGGATTGACGTAGCCGCAGCGCGCCCCCCCTTCGATCGACATATTGCAGACCGTCATCCGCTCTTCCAGGCTCATGCGCTTAAAGACCTCGCCGGCGTACTCGTAGGCGTAGCCGATCCCGCCCTTGACGCCCAAGAGGCGGATGATGTGCAAAATCACGTCCTTGGCGTAGACGCCGGGGCTGAGCTGACCGTTGACTTCGATGCGGCGGAGCTTGGGCTTGCTGATAGCTAAGGTCTGCGTGGCCAGCACGTCGCGCACCTGGGTGGTGCCGATGCCGAAAGCGATGGCGCCAAAGGCCCCGTGGGTCGAGGTGTGGCTGTCGCCGCAGGCGATGGTGGTGCCGGGCTGGGTGATCCCCTGCTCAGGGCCGACCATGTGGACGATCCCCTGGTTACCGCTATTGGTGTCGAAGAGCGTGATGCCGTATTGAGCGCAGTTTTTGCGCAGCTCTTCGATCATCTCTTGCGCCAGCGGGTCGTCGAACGGCTCTGCTTGGGTGTGAGTCGGCACGATATGGTCTACCGTGGCAAAGGTGCGATGCGGATACTTGACCGTGAGGCCCAGGTCGCGCAGCATCCCAAAGGCTTGCGGGCTGGTGACCTCATGGATCAGGTGGGTGCCAATCAAGAGTTGCGTCTGGCCGTTTGGCAAGATGCGCACAGTGTGGGCATGCCAGACCTTCTCTAATAGGCTTTGCGGTTGGGACATAAGCTCTCCGGAAAATCAGTAGTCAAGTATTCGAGTAGTCGAGTATTCGAGTAGGGGCGAACCCTTCGAGCTGAGGCCCCTCAGGGCGAAGCCTCGGACGCCTTCGCATCATCACTTTATCGTTCTCACTTCGTTCGGGCCGGCGCTTCGCTGATGGTGAACGATAGTTCATGGACAACTCCTCAAAAAAAACCCCTTGGCGGGGGCCAAGGGGCAGCGCTGACGTGACGTATCCGCTACACGGCAACCGCCCCATGAGGCGCTAGCAGCA
>JAGXSJ010000107.1 GCA_018333895.1 Truepera sp. | reverse complement strand
GTAGCGCGGACCGGTGCCGAGCTAGCTACTCAGCCGCAGCTAAAGAAGTACACCGATACGCAGCGGATCTTTGTCGTTCTCAGCGCCATGATTGAGAAGACCATGCAGGCGATTGCCGAGGGGGATGTAGCGGCGGCACGGCAGGGGCTGACTATGGACGACGAGATTGACGACTTATACCAGCAGATACAGCGGGAGCTGCTGACTTATATGATGGAGAACCCGAAGGTGATCACTACGGCCTTAAGGCTGATGAATGTGGGGCGGTACTTAGAGCGCTTGGGCGACCATTTGGAGAACGTCAACGAGCACACCATCTTCTGGCTTACCGGTGAGCGGCTTTAGAACTCATCGCAAAAATGGCTCTGGTTGTTCTCGTGGATCGAATCTTACTCGCTCCGCTCGCCAAACCCTTTTGGAGCCGAGCCCCAAAAGGGTTTTTGAGATGGCTTCTAGTCACCTGCGCTGCTTTGTGGCGCTAACGCCGCCTCCGGCCCTCAAACAGGCCGCAGCCGAGTTGGGCCGAGACCTTTACCACTGTTTCCCACCGCACACCTTGCGCCTGATCCCCGAAGCGCAGCTCCATCTGACGCTGCTCTTTTTGGGCAACGTCAACACCGCAAGCCTTCCTGACCTAACCTCGCAGCTAGCGTCGGCCTGTGCTGCTCACCAACCGTTTAGCTTGAGCATCAAGGGCCTGGGGGTATTTCCTAACCCTTACCGCGCCCGGGTGCTGTGGTGCGGCGTAGCGGGCGATCTAGCGGTGCTCACGGCCCTGAGCGAGGACCTCTGCCGCGGGCTCGAGCACCAGGCTAACCGCGACTTCCACCTGACCCTGGGGCGCTTTCAGAAATCACTCTCGCTTCGCTCGGGTCAGAAATCACTCTCGCTTCGCTCGGGTCAGAAATCACTCTCGCTTCGCTCGGGTAAGACGCCACCGCCTCAAACAGTGCTGGTAGAGCTGCTAAACAGCCACGCTGGATTTATGCTACCGGCCTGGCAGGTGCGCGAGGTTGAGCTCTTCGCTAGCGAACTGACCGCCAAGGGTGCGATTCACACGCGGCTGGCCCGCTGGGCTTTAGGACAAATGTCCTAACAATCCACTTACGGCCCCTGTGCCATACTTAAGGCGCTATGCTCTGCCGCGCGATCTGCCTGCTGGCGCTGGTGCTGACTCTGGCCGCCTGCCGTCCGCCACCGGACGGCGCCGGGGCCGCGGCGCGGCTGCCCCCCGGCGTGACAGTCGAGATTGCGCTGGACGCCGAGCCCCGCGTCGCGACCGTGCCGGTGAATATTACCATCACGCGCGACGGCGCGCCGCTAGCCGGGGCTACCGTGACCGTTACCGGCGATATGACCCACGCCGGGATGATACCGGTAGTGGCTGCGGCGACGGAGCTTGCGCCCGGACGCTACCGCGCTGATGCCTTTGCCTTTGATATGGTCGGCGACTGGTTCATTACCGCCGAGGCCCGCCTGCCCAATGGCGAGCGCGCCGTGGCGGTTAAAATGGTGCGGGTGGAGCGGGTAGCCCCATGACCGGCTCAGAGCGCATCCCCCTGCCCATCATCCTTCGACAGGCTCAGGACAGCCTCCAACCGCGCGGCTTCGACCTGTTCCGCCTGGGGTTACGGCGCTTGGTGCGCTGGCGCTATGCCCGGCTAGCCTTTCAGCTACCGCTTTTGCTGCTAGCGCTGTGGGCTATCTTTGACGGCCTGACCGGTTCGCAGCTTGCCCCGCGCAACGTCGCTACCACCAGCGTCTGGCTGCACTACCGCGGCCTGATGGTGATTGTCCTGGCGATTATCGGCAACGCCTTTTGCGCCGCCTGCCCGCTGATGCTGACGCGCGGGCTAAGCAGGCGGCTTGAACGCCTGCTGCCGCGCCAGCTGGTTTGGCCCAGCATGCTGCGTAACAAGGCACTGCTACTGGTCCTATTGGTCGCGTACTTCCTGGCCTATGAGCTATTTGACCTGTGGGCCAGCCCCTGGCTCACCGCCTGGTTGATCATCGGCTACTTCGGCGCCGCCCTGCTGGTCGATACCCTCTTCCCCGCCGGCACTTTCTGTCGGCACGTCTGCCTCTTGGGCAACTTCAACTTCGTCTACGCCACCGCCTCGCCCACCCAGATCACCGCCGCCGACCCTGAGGTCTGCCGCCGTTGTGAGCACAAGCCGTGCTTGCATGGGCGCGAGACCTACGCTACCCCTCCCAGTCTCTCGGGTAGAGAAACCAGGGCGGCCTTTATCCCTTTGAGCGAAGTTACTAACGCCAACGGCCAGGGGTATTTCCCCGGTTGTGAGACCAAGCTGTTTGTACCCACTATTGCGTCCAACATGGACTGCACCTACTGCTTTAACTGCGTGCGGGCTTGCCCCTATGACAACGTGGCGCTGACCGTGCGCCCCCCCGGCTGGGAGTGGGCTCACTCCCCCTGGGCGCGGCGCGGGCGGCTGGGACTAATGCTTCTGGCGGTTGGCCTGGCCTTCTGGGGCCTGCTCAACGCTATGGCCATGATCGGCCCCTACTACGACACCGTGCAGTGGCTGGCTGCCGCTTTGCGTACCGACAGCGAAGCCTTGATCCTGGGCCTATTGTTTGCTGCTGTAAGCCTTGGCGGCCTGGGCCTAACTACCGCAGCGGCCTGGTTAGCCGACCGGCTGGGCGGGTTACGCGGTAGCCCTATGGCGGCACTGCTGCGCTGGGGCTACGTCACACTCCCCTTAGGTTTTGGCTTCTGGGGCGCACACTACCTATTCCACTTCTTGACCGGGGCGCCTAGCACTCTCCCGGTAGTGCAGCACTTCTTCTGGTACTGGGGTTTTGATATTGAGCCCAACTGGCGGGTGGCGCGGCTCGTCCCAACCGCCTGGCTGTTTCCGATCGGGGCGCTGTTTGTAGCGCTCTATACCGCCTTGGCGGTCTATCTGACCATGCGCATCGGCCTGCGCGACTTTGGGCGCCAGGGGGTGCTGGCCATGTGGCCGATGCTGATCTTGGTGCTACTGTTTGCTGCGCTCTCGATCTGGATCCTGGCCCAACCGATGGAGATGCGCGGCACCGTTCTGGGGCCGACCTTGTAACCAGGTGCAGGTGGTGAAAGTGATGGGTCATTGGGAGCCTTCCAGGTGAGGTTGCGGCTCTCCTCGCGCTTCATGCCGCGGCGCCCGCTTCGGCCTTAACAGCCGCGACGAGTTGCCGAGGATGCCAAGGTCAGGGAGCGCCTGCGCCGCCGCTGCAACCACCGGCGGCAGGAAACCAAAGGCGGCCAAGGTCAGGCCGGCGGTGTTGAAGGCAATAGTGAAGGCGAGATTGCCCGCCACCACGCGCATGGTGCGCCGGGCGAGGGCGAAGACCTCCGGCACCAGCAACCAATCGTCACGCATCAGTGCGACATGGGCGGCCTCCAAAGCCACGTCCGTCCCCGCCGCCCCCATGGCGATGCCGACCTCCGCTTGGGCCAAGGCGGGCGCGTCGTTGACGCCATCGCCGACCATGACCACGGTGCGCCCCGCCGCCTGATGCTGGCGGACGATGCCGATCTTGTCTTCGGGGAGGAGGTCGGCCTGGTAGCC
>JAGXSJ010000106.1 GCA_018333895.1 Truepera sp. | reverse complement strand
ACCCCCCTTAATAAGCAACCGTCTTAAAAGTCAAGTAGCCGGAGTGGGCACAAGTGGGTGTTGCCAAGGAGTATGGGAACGAAGCATGGCGTTCAAGATCACCAGGAGCTTGCGCATGCACGCTACCAGCGCCACCTTCTTGGCTTTGCCTTGGGCCAGCAGCCGCTCATAGAAAGCAGCGATCACAGGGTTACTCCGCCGCGCCACCAGTGCTGCCATATAGAGCGTGGTGCGAACGGTTGCCCTGCCACCCCAGGTCCCTCGCTGTCCGCGCAGCAAACCGCTATCGCGATTGAGGGGAGCAACCCCAACCAAGGCGGCGACTTGCTTGTGTGACAAACAGCCCAACTCCGGCAACTCCGCCAACAGCGTCACGGTCAGCACCGGCCCCACACCCGGCACGCTCCTTAGCAGCTGCGCCTTGCTGAGCCAGTCGGGATTGGCTTGCACCAGCACCATCAGCTCCTGCTCGAGGCTGTCTTTACGTCCTTGTAGGTAAAGCAGGTGCGCTTCGATGTCGCCGCGCACAGCTGCATCATAGGTTGCGTGAAGCCGGTTGCGCTCGGTCACCATAATCTCGACCACCTGGCGACGGCGTGTCACCAGCGCCTCCAGCGCCCGAGCACGAGCATCAGATAAGTCACGAACCTGCGGTCTTATCCTCTCGGCGAACTCTGCTAGCAGCTGGGCGTCAAGGCGGTCAGTCTTAGCCAGCTTGCCGAGGGCTTTGGCAAAGTCTCGCACCTGACGGGCGTTGACCACCACTACCGGCAAGCCCTGCTCAGCCAGCGCGATGCTTAGAGGCTGTTCGAGTCCACCGGTGGCTTCTAAAACGATCAGGCTTGGCTCGTGTCCTGATAGCCTCTCGACCAAGGCGGCGATGTCGGCCGCCGAGTTCTCGACTGTAAAGCGCACGCCTCCCGGCCGCAGTGCGACCTCCAGCTGAGCTTTGGCTACGTCGATTCCCACAAACATCTCACGCACCATACAGCTCTCCTCCTGACTGGCGTTTAGGACCTACTCCAGTGTGGCCCAACCTTGCAGATACGAGCTTGAAGCTCTGACAACCGTTCGGGCTTGTACTGGAGACTCCGGCACGGCGACCCGCGCTTACTACCGGTCTTTATGACCTTGGGGGGATCGGTCTGCCGTGCCGTGTCCCAATTCCAAGATACAAGGGGGGAAGGGGGGGATTTAGGGGGGTGTGGAGTCAAAGCGGTGCGCCAGCGCACCCTACGGGTCACTGAGTGCAGCGAAGGGTCTCGGACTGTCCACGGCGGGATTCTTCGCGGAGCCGGCGCGAACGGAAACGGTGCTTGGCGGGGTTGCTTCGCTTCATGGGATTCTTCGTCGCTGCGCTCCTCAGAATGACAAAGGGTGCTGATGGTGTCACCCTGAGCCCTTCGACCTGCGGATACTCGCAGGTTCGCTCCCATTCGACATCCTGCGAGCTTGCCGCCGCAGGATCAGGGCAAGCAGGACAGGCTTCGGGAAGGGTCAGGGCAAGTCTCGGGCTGGGCACTTAAGGGCACTTCTGCTACAATACCGCTAATGATCGAGCTCGTCTTTGCGGTATCGCAAGAAGCCGACGGTGGCTTTGTCGCCGAGTGCCTAACCCACGACATCATCACCCAGGCCGACTCCTGGGAGGCCCTTCGGGACAATGTTCGTGAAGCGGTGGCGGCCTATTTTTTTGACACCGCGATGCCGCCAGCCATCCGGCTGCACTTAATGCGCTAAGCTCTTACAAGCCACGGTACACATCCTTACGGTGCCGCACGTAAATGAGGGCGACCACCTTGACACCGGCGTCTACCGAGTACACGACCCGATAGTGACCGATGCGGAGCCGGTAAAGGCTTTCATGTCCTCTGAGCTTCTTCGCTTCACGCGGAAACGGGTCGGCAGCAAGCTCATCCACCCTTGTCACCACTCGCCTTACCGCGTCGCTTGATATTTTTTTGAGGTCTTTTCGGAAAGAAGCGCGAAAAAGCAGCTTATACGCCATCTGCCTTAAGCTCACGTTTGAGCTCTTCCCAAGGGATGAGCAGCTCGTCTCGACGCGCCAGCGCCACGCTCAAATCGTGCAAATCCTCTAGCAGCTCCTCATACGCTTCAACCGCAAGCACAACCTTCCTCTTGCGCCCTCTGCTATCGATGATGAATTCCGGCTCGGCCACTCTCGCCATATTCCTCAGTATAGCAAGCGGATGCCGTTCGGGCGTGACAAGTAGCGCTTCAACACCTCTTCGAGCCAGCGATCCGAACCGACAAAAACTGTCACGTGCAGCGCGCCGGCTCGGTATGCCGGTGAGCGGGTGGGCGCTAATGGTGGCACCCTGAGCCCTTCGACATCCTGCGATCCTGCGTGATCCTGCGGGTACTCGCAGGACGCAGGATCAGGGCAAGCCTCGAGCTGGGCCTCCCTCCCACACCCTCCCCCTATCTATGGGGGAGGGCCGGGGTGGGGGTGCGGAGGGCCGGGGTGGGGGTGCGGAGGGACGAAGTGCTCGCAACGACAACCCATTTTCATCGCGAGGCGCGCAGCGCCGTGGCGATCTCGGAGCCGGCGCGAACGGAAACGGTGCTTGGCGGGGTGGCTTCGCTTCATGGGATTCTTCGTCGCTACGCTCCTCAGAATGACAAAGGGGGTGCTCCTCAGAATGACAGGGAGGCGGTGCGCCAGCGCACCCTACTGTCTGGCCGCCAACCAGAAGTGGCTTTCGTCGCTCGCGAAAAGCGTCGTGATAAGCACTTTGGCCCCCTCGAGGAGTCAAGGGGCTGTAGCAGCTCGATCTTGCCGTTGCGAATAACCGCCCACGCGGTGTTCAGCATGGCTTTAATCCCCCCTCCCACACCCTCCCCCTGTGTATGGGGGAGGGCCGGGGTGGGGGTGCTGAGGGACAAAGTGCTCGCAACGACAACCCGTTTGTCATCGCGCCTGTCCCGAGCGCAGCGTGGGGAACCGGCGAAGCCGAAGCGACCCATTCGACATCCTGCGAGCTTGCCGCCGCAGGATCAGGGCAAGCCTCGAGCTGGGCGTGTGGGAAACGCCGATGGCGAGGTTGCTTCGTCGCTGCGCTCCTCGCAACGACAAGTGGGGGGTTGCTTCGTCGCTGACGCTTCGGGGTACTTCGTGAACGCAGCGACAAACAAGGGGGGCGCTCCTCAGCGGTGCGCAAGCGCACCCTACTTTAGGGAGAAGGCGGGTGCCGGATGGCCGTGCCCAAAATGGTTGTGACTTCGACCAGCGGAAGGCCGTTGCCATCGTCGCTTACCGTGCAAGCTGTAACCGAGCTGCTGGCCCTGGGCGCCGAATAGTTGCCAGCCACATACCCAGCCGCACAGTCAGCGCTGGTAATCAGAACGTTATCTCGGCTCTCGGAGATGTGAGCAAAGGCCGCCGTAAACACATTCTTGGCGTGCGCCTGGCCAGCGCGCTCGTGGGCGGCGTTACGAGCGCTTAAGAGGTTGGGGATCAGCACTGCCGCCAGAATGCCGATGATGGCGATGACGATGAGTAACTCAATCAGGGTAAAGCCGCTTCTGGCCTGAGCCACTGCTACCTCCTGGGAAAAGGAAGTGGGTGCATACGGGGGCGGACGTTGGCAGGGAGCGCCGATGCTGGCACCCTGACCCTGAGCCCTTCGACAAGAGTTCGGCGTGCGCCTTGCCCTGAGCCTTCCCCTTCGACTGCGCTCAGGGCAAGCAGGACAGGCTTCGCGAAGGGTCAGGGCAAGTCTCGGGCTGGGCCTCCCTCCCACACCCTCCCCCTATCTATGGGGGAGGGCCGGGGTGGGGGCGGAGGGCCGGGGTGGGGGCGGAGGGCCGGGGTGGGGGTGCGGAGGGACGAAGTGCTCGCAACGACAAGTGGGGGGTTGCTTCGTCGCTGACGCTTCGGGGTACTTCGTGAACGCAACGACACCCCGGCTCGCAACGACCACCCCTTTGTCACCCCCTTGTCACCCCTTTGTCAGCGCAACGATTAAGCCCCCCTTACCAAGGGGGGCTGGGGGGATTAGGGGCGCGAATTGTGGCGTCAAAATGGTGCGCAAGCGCACTACGGGGTTACTGCCTCATGGGATTCCTTGTTTGAGGCTGCCCGAGTTGTCTCAGCCAGCCTCTTCTCACGCTGCTTATGTGCCGTTAAGGAGTGGGTGAGGGCCTGGCGCCAGTGCGAACAACGCCGGTGCCAGCGCTGACCTCGTATAAGCTCTGGCCGCTGGCATGGTAACCTGTCCACGTGAAGGTTGTTCCATCCGCGTTAGCTGGACCAGTCACAGTTACATTTGCGCAGGCAGCAATGCCCTCAGGATCGATGTCGGGCACGGTATCTGCTCCTGAGTAAAGGAAGGGGGAATCGCTTCGGCGCACTTCTTCAATCGTTGCAATTTCCCTCAAGCAGGTCTGTGCCGCCGTGTCAAACGCGCGAGCGCGAGCATTCAGCAGGTTAGGAATCAACACCGCCGCCAGGATGCCGATGATCGCAATCACGATCAGCAGCTCGATCAGGGTAAAGCCTTTGGACTTACGCATAACCGCTCCCTTTTGAACGTTCGGATAAACGATTTATGACAGCCGAACGCTCGGTAAAAGTGCAGCGGGCGCCCGGAGGGGGTGGGGGGTGGTTGGCCGCCCGCTTCAAGTGTCAGTATAGCCAGCAGCTCTTACAAGTTTCTTACAAATATCTCACAGTGGGCGGGTGGGGGGCAGATGTGAGAAAGTTCATAGCCCTCTTTGTCAGCAGCCTGCTTTGTCATCGCGAGGCGCGCAGCGCCGTGGCGACCCATTCGACATCCTGCGAGCTTGCCGCCGCAGGATCAGGGCAGGCCTCGGGAACGGCACCAGCGGGGAGACGGTTGTCATCGGGGTTGCTTCGCGGAGCCTGCGCTGAGGGACGAAGTGCTCACAACGACAACCCGTTTGTCATCGCGAGGCGCGCAGCGCCGTGGCGATCTCGGAGCCGGCGCGAACGGAAACGGTGCTTGGCGGGGTTGCTTCGCGGAGCCTGCGCTGAGGGACGAAGTGCTCGCAACGACAAGTGGGGGGTTGCTTCGCGGAGCCTGCGCTGAGGGCCGAAGTGCTCGCAACGACAA
>JAGXSJ010000105.1 GCA_018333895.1 Truepera sp. | reverse complement strand
TTCTTCCTAGTCGAACACACAGCAGTAATGATTCTGGCGGTAGTGCTAGCCCAAATAGGCTTTAGCCTGGGACGCAAGCGCGGGCGTCCGGCCACCGCTACTGCCTTCTACGCTTTAGCGATATTAGCGATGATAGTAGCCATCCCCTGGCCAGGCCTGATTCACGGACGACCGCTCTTTCCTGGGATGTAGCGGTTTACGTCTTACAATGCTTCTGTGGCTTTTAACCTGCTCACCGGCCCACCCGGCTCCGGCAAGACTACGCGCCTATTAGGGTTAGCCGGTGAGGCTTTGGCTAATTACCGGCGGGTCTGGTGGGTAGGGCTGCCAAATCAACGGAGCTACCTCTACCGCCGCGCTACCGCGCAAGGGGCGGTGCTGGGGCTCGAGTTCTTAAGCGCACAACAGCTCTACTACCGCCTGCTCGCCCGGGCGCTTAAGCTCAAGCCGCTGATCAAGCAGACGGGGCGGATCGCTCTGGTGGCTGAAGCGCTGCTGACCTTGCGCCAGGAGCTGCCCGCGCCCGGCGAAGCGCGGTTATTCTCGTATGCCATCGCTGAGGCCAAGCGCTTTGGTATTGCGCCGGGCCGTCTGCCGGTCGCCGACGAGGAGGCTGAGCGCTTTAACGAGGTCTATGCGCGCTACGAGCAGCTTAAGGGTGAGCAGTGGGACTACGACGACTTTCGCCTGGCCGCCTTGCGGTTAGCCGAGGACGGCGAGGCGCAGCCCGAAGCCGAGCTAGTGATCGTCGACGGCTTCAGAGAGATCGGCCCACTGGACTGGCGGCTCTATCGGGCCCTGGCGCAACGGGTTACGGTGTGGCTCAGCCTACCTGAGCCGCCGCCCGGCGCCGAGGCTACTGAAACCATGTCGCCTCGTCCCGGTCGCTTGGTACAGGTCTATCGCGCCGCTAATCCGGTGGCCGAGGCTAGATGGGTGCTGCGCGCCCTTAAGCGTGACTTGGCCGCCGGGATGGAGCCTCTGACACTGGCGGTAATCATCCCCGACAGCCAGCGCAAAGCCTTCGCTAGTCTGGCGGATGAGTACGGTGTACCGTTGATGGATGAGGCTCCTCGGGCGCTAGCCGATAGCCTGGCCGGACGGCTGCTGCTGGACCTGCTCGAGCTCTCCGACTATCCGACCGCCTCGCGGCTGTTAGCTGTCCCTGAGCTGGCACCTTTGGCCAAGGCGGTATTAAAGCGCAATGTGGCCGGGATGGAGGCGATCACTGCGCTGGCCGAGTCGCTCGGCCTCGGCCCGAGCTGGCGCAAGTGGCTGGCGCTGCTTGCTACTGCCGTTGGCCAAGACGAGATGGTCTGGGCCAAGAGCCTGCTGGAGACGAGCCTCCCTGAGATCAAGCGCGAACTTACGGGCGACCTCAGCTGGCCACAGTTTAAGGAGTACGCTAGCGAACGTGCTCAGGAGGCCAGCCGGGTCGGTAAGGGGACGCACTTTCGCAAGTGGTGGGCGGCACTCCTCCAGGAGACCTCGCTCCCCGTCCGGCCGCAGGGGGGCGTCGCGCTGCTAAACGCCACCTTAGCTTCAGGTCGGCAGTTTGCTAAGTGCTATCTGCTCCACGCCACCGAAGGGGCCTACACCGTCGGCGAAGGGGAGGATTATTTCATCGCCGAGGAGGAGCGCCAGCCGCTTCAGGCGGTGTTCCGCGCCAGCGGCCTGCCGCGGCGCTTCTTAGGCCGCGACCGGCTGCTCTATGCCGAGCTGCTCTCGCGCGCTGATGAGGTGATCGTGACCTACCCCGAGGCCGATCAAGAGGGGCCGCTAGTACCCGAACCGGCCCTGGTCGGCACCGAACCGGCGGCGCGCCTGCCTAAGCTGCCCGCCGCTAGTAGGCTCGAGCTCCCCACCGAAGCCGGCTACCGGGCCGGTCTGGAGCCGCTAACGCTGGGCGCTGTAACGGTGCAAGGGCTTAAGCGCTACGACGACTGCGCCTTCCGCTACTGGGCCGAGCGGCGGCTCGAGATCGAGACCGAGCGCCCCTGGTGGCTGCTGCTGCTGAGCGAGCTGCGCAGCTATCAGCGCCTCAACCCGGCACGGCTCGAGCTCCTAAAGGACAAGTACCGCGAGGCGGCGGGCTGGCTCGCCGACCATGCTGCCAAGCTAGCTCAGCTTAGTTACAGCGTCACGCTACCCGAGCAGAGTGACGGCCCGCAGGCCCACCTGGACGCTGCCTCTCGCAGCGGCGGCGAGGTGACGCTCTATCGCTTCGTGGCGCCGGGCCGGATCAGCACCTCGGCCGAGGCTGCTGACTACCTCAACGAGCGCTGGAACGAGCTGTGGGCCGCCGGACAGCTGCTTACTTCTTATGGCGGCCGCATCAACCGCGTCAACTTGGTGGTGTGGCCCATCCTCGGCGAACCTATCGCTGCCTTCGAGGGGGGCGTGACCTACCTGTGGCGGCGCATCGCTAACCGGCAGGAGCGGATAAGTACCGCCTATGAGCGCTTTAGGCGCGGCGCCGTGACGCCCAACCCCGGCTTTAGCTGCCGCGAGTGCAGGGTGTTCGATGTCTGCCGGGAAGGGAGGCGGTAATGCCGCGCCGGGGTTAGTCCAGAGTGGTAGCCGCGTGGCCGACATATCTGCTAAACTCTCGCTATGCCGCTGCGGCTCTTTGCGCGATGTCACTAAGATGTCACTAATGAGCCCGACGCCTGGCCAACCCCCGACAACCTTAGGACAATGATGAGCTTGCTGCTTTACAACAGTCTAAAGCGTACTAAAGAGCCCTTCATCCCGGTCACGCCGGGGCGGGTGGGGATCTACTTCTGCGGCCCTACCGTCTATTCCGAGCCGCATCTGGGGCACGCCCGCGGCCCCATCCTGTTCGACGTGATCCGCCGCTGGTTTATCCACCAGGGCTACCAGGTGCGGCTGGTCTCCAACGTTACCGATGTTGGGCACCTCACCGACGATATGGACAACGGCGAGGACAAGCTCGAAAAGCGCGCCAAGCTAGAGCAGCTCGAGCCCATGGAGGTGGCCGAAAAATACTTCTGGGCCTACTTCGATGCCATGGCCAAGCTCAACGTCAGGCGGCCCAGCATCGTCCCCCGCGCCAGCGGGCATATTACCGAGCAGTTGGCCCTAATCCAGACGCTCTTAGCGCGGGGCTTTGCCTACGAGCAGGGCGGCAGCGTCTATTTCGACGTGTCGGCCTGGGAGAACTACGGCGAGCTGTCCGGTCGTAACCCCGACGAACTCTTGGAAGGGACGCGCATCAGCGTGCGCAGCGACAAAGACGACCCCCGCGACTTCGCCCTGTGGAAGCGCGCCGAGGCGGGTCATATCATGCGCTGGCAGTCCCCTTGGGGCGAGGGCTACCCGGGCTGGCACCTAGAGTGCTCGGTGATGTCTACCAAGTACTTAGGCGACGAGTTCGACATCCACGGCGGCGGCCTGGATCTGCTGTTCCCTCATCACGAGTGCGAGCTGGCCCAGGCCAGGGCCGCCGGCAAGCCGTTCGCCCGCTACTGGCTGCACTGGAACATGCTGACCCTCTCGGGTGAGAAGATGGCTAAGTCCAAGGGGCACGTGGTGACTCTCGACGAGCTGTTTAAGCAGCACGACCCGTTAGCTGTCCGTTTTCACCTACTAATGACCCACTACCGCAGCGTGTCGGACTTCTCCGATGAGAGCCTGGCGGCCTCCGCGCACGGCCTTAGGCGCCTACACGAGACCTACCGCGAGCTGCTGCGCCGCTCTAGCGCCGACGGCCCCGGCGACACCGAGGTATTCGCCGACTACCATAAGCGCTTCGCTACAGCCATGAACGATGACTTTAACACCGCCCAGGCGATAGCGGTGCTGTTTGAGGCCGCCCGCGAAAGCAACAGCCTGCTGGCCAAAAACCCCGCCACACCCACCCTACTGGCGGCCAAGAGCCTGTTCGAGAGCTATGCCGGGGAGATCCTGGGGGTACTGCCTGAGGCGCAGCAGCCGCACGCCGACCTCAGCATCGTCGACGGGCTGGTTCAGCTCATCCTAGAGCAGCGGCAAGAGGCCCGGCTACGGCGCGACTTTAAGCAAGCCGACGCCATCCGCGCCCAGCTCCAGGCTATCGGCATCGCCATCGAAGATACCCCCGAGGGACCCCGATGGAAGTTCGCCTAGACGCCCATATCGGCCGCACACCGGTGGTGAGACTTGCGCGCCTAGCCGGGCCGGAGCTAGCTGAGGTGTGGGTCAAACTCGAAGGCTTCAACCCGGCGGGGAGCATTAAGGACCGCACCGCACTAGGCATGATCATGGACGCTGAGGAGCGCGGCTTGTTGCGCCCCGGCAGCGGCCAACTGATCGTCGAGCCGACCAGCGGCAACACCGGCATCGGCCTGGCCTTCTTGGCGGCGGTGCGCGGCTACCGCTGCGTCATCGTGCTGCCCGAGAGCATGAGCTTGGAGCGCAAGGCTATGCTTAAGCTCTACGGCGCAGAGCTCGAGCTCACCCCCGGACACCTGCGCATGGCCGGGGCTATCCCTCGCGCTCAGGAGATCGCCGAGGAGACTGGGGCTTGGCTCCCCAACCAGTTCGAGAACCCGGCCAACCCGCGCATCCACTACTTAACTACCGGCCCTGAACTGTGGCAGCAGCTTCAGGGGCGCATCGATGTGCTGGTCTGGGGGAGCGGCACCGGCGGCACCTTGAGCGGTGTCGGGCGCTACCTCAAGGAGCAGCATCCCAAAATTAGGATCGTCGCCGTGGAGCCCGCTCGCAGCGCAGTGATTAGCGGCCAGCCCAAGGGCGAGCACAAGTTCCAGGGGATGGGTCCCGGTTTTGTCCCTAAGAATCTCGATCAGTCGCTGATCGACGAGATTCGCACGGTCTACGAGGAAGACGCCTTCCCGCTGGCCCAGCGCCTAGCGCGCGAGGAAGGGCTGTTTGTCGGGATGAGCAGCTGTGCTAACGTCTGGGTAGCCCTTGCTATCGCCCGCACGCTCGGCCCCGGCAAGGTGGTAGCCACCCTGGCCGCCGACTCGGGCGCGCGCTACTTAAGCACCGAACTGTTCCACAGCGCTTAGCGTGCGGCCACCGGCTCCTGCGCCGCGTGCTCGGCCAGATAGCGCTCGGCCGCCATGGCGGCGCGCGTTCCGGCCCCCACGCTGGTGCTAAGCTGGCGGTAGACCTCATCGGCCACGTCGCCGGCGGCAAAGATTCCCTCGACGCTGGTGTAGATCTCGTCCTGCACCTGCACGTAGCCGCGCTCATTAAGCGCCACCACACCCTTCAAGTAGTCGGTATTGGGCACGTGGCCGACATAGATGAACACCCCGTCAGCCGCAACCACCGAGGTCTCGCCGGTCTGCACGTGGCGCACCCGCACCCCCGTGACCTGTTCCTGACCCAACACCTCTTCGACCACGCTGTTCCAGACCCAGCGCAGCTTGGGATTAGCAAAGGCCCGCTTCTGCGCCTCTTTGTTGGCCCGCAGCTGACTGCGGCGGTGGATGAGCGTCACCGTATCGGCGAACTTGGTCAGGAACATCCCCTCCTCGACCGCCGCGTCGCCGCCGCCGACTACTACCACGTGCTTACCGCGGTAGAAAAAGCCGTCGCAGGTGGCGCAGGTCGAGACGCCGCGGCCATAGAAGGTATCTTCGCCGGGCACCCCCAGGCGACGCGGGTTGGCGCCGGTAGCGATGATGACCGCCCTCGCCTGGTAACTCTTGTCATACCCCTCGACCACGAACCCGCCGGTGCTCCGGCGCAAACCCAAGACCTCTTCCATAACGATCCGCGCCCCAAACCTCTCGGCCTGCCTTACCATCCGCTGCGACAACTCCGGGCCGCTGATGGCCTCAGCGAAGCCCGGATAGTTCTCGACCTCTTCGGTCTGGGCGATCTGTCCGCCCGGCAAGCCCTTTTCCAGAATGACGGTGTTAAGCTGGCCGCGGCCAGCGTAAATTCCCGCCGTGAGGCCGGCCGGCCCCCCGCCAACGATGACCACATCCACCTGTTCGGTAACCTTCATAACCCTCCAAGACTAAGCTCTCGCCACACCCCCACGCTGTCTATTAGTATACCAGCATATCGCTGGGGGGTATCAATGGCTACCGTGAGGAGGGTTCTTGGCGGCCTCATCTCAGGCGCGGCGCCAGAGCAGCTCGCGCTTGACCTCCTCGATGGCCCGGGTAACGGGGATATCGCGCGGGCAGGCCTCGGTGCAGTTATAGGCAGTGCGGCAGCGCCACAGGCCGTTGGACTGGTTGAGGATTTCAAGGCGCTCTGCTGCTCCCTGATCGCGCGAATCGAAGATGAAGCGGTGCGCATTGACAATAGCTGCCGGACCAAGGTAGCGCCCGTTGGTCCAAAAGACCGGACAGCTAGTGGTGCAGGCGGCGCAGAGGATGCACTTAGTGGTCTCATCGAAAACAGCCCGCTCCTCTGGGCTCTGCAGGCGCTCGCCCGGCGGTATCGGGTCGTTGTTAATAAGGTACGGTAAGACCGCCTTGTAAGCGTCAAAAAACGGCTCCATATCGACGATTAAGTCCTTTAACACCGGTAGGCCACGGATCGGCTCGACACTGATGACCTCACCCAAGTCCTTGACCAAGACCTTGCAGGCCAACCGGTTGACACCGTTAATCAGCATAGCGTCCGAGCCGCAGATGCCGTGCGCGCAGCTGCGCCGAAGGGCTAGCGTACCATCAAACTCCCACTTGACCTGGTGCAACAGGTCGAGCACCCGATCGGTGGGCGCTACCATTAGCCGATACTCGGCCCAATACGGGCGCTTGTCCTGCTCAGGGTTAAAGCGTTTAATTTTAATGGTTACTTGCATGCTGTGCCCTCGCTACCTCTTAGCTGTTAGCTAAGAGCTAATACACCCTCGGTTTTGGCTCGTATTTGCCGATGTTCACCGGCTTGTAGCCGATGCGCACACCGTCGCCATCTTGATAGATCAGCGTGTGCTTAAGCCAGTTTTGGTCGTCGCGCTCAGGGAAGTCCTCGCGCGAATGAGCTCCGCGCGACTCCTGGCGGTTCAAAGCAGCGTGTACTAACTGTTCGGCGTTATCGAGCAAAAAGCCTAGCTCGAGCGCCTCGATCAGTTCGGTATTGAACCGCTCCCCTTGGTCCTCGAGGCCGACTTGACCATAGCGCCCTTTAAGCTCCTTAAGGATCGCTACCTGCCTGCTCAGCGACTCCTCGGTGCGAAACACGCTGGCGTTGTCCTGCATAGTCTCTTGCAGCTCCTGGCGCAGCTTGGCCACCTTCTCCCGGCCGGGACCGCTCTTAACCTTGTCGATCAGGCTGCGGCTATAGTCCAGGACGTCTCGAGGAACGTTGCCGAAGCTGGCCTCGGCGGCATAGCGCGCAGCGAACATACCAGCGCGGCGCCCGAACACGATTAGGTCGCCCAGGGAGTTAGTACCTAGGCGGTTAGCGCCGTGAATACTGACGCAAGCCACCTCGCCAGCGGCATAAAGGCCAGGCACCACCGTGTTGGCGCCATCGCTAATGACCTCAGTATCGATATTGGTGGGAATCCCCCCCATAGCGTAGTGGGCCGTCGGCTGGATCGGCACTAGCTCCTTGACCGGATCGACTGCCAGGTAGATGCGCGAGAACTCGGTAATGTCCGGCAGGCGCTCCTCGATAATGTGAGCGTCGATATGGGTCAGATCCAGGTGGAGATAGTCTTTGTTCGGACCACAACCGCGCCCTTCGCGGATCTCTAAGTACATGGCACGCGAGACCAGGTCGCGGGGGGCTAAATCCTTGATGGTCGGGGCGTAGCGCTCCATGAAGCGCTCACCGTCGGCGTTGCGCAGGATAGCCCCCTCGCCGCGCGCCCCCTCGGTTAAGAGCACACCGAGCTTATAGAGGCCGGTCGGGTGGATCTGATAAAACTCAGGGTCTTCGATGGGGATGCCGCGCCGATAGGCGATGCTCATTAAGTCGCCGGTTAAGGTGTGGGCGTTGCTGGTAACTTTGAAGATACGCCCGTTGCCGCCCGCAGCAATGATCGTCGCTTTAGCCTGAAAAGTGTGCAGCTCGCCAGTGGCAAGCTCATAAGCCACCACGCCGCGGCATTCGCCGCCCACCATCACCAGATCGAGCACGTGAAACTCATTGAAGAAGGTGACGTTATCCTTGATCGACTGCTGGTACAAGGTCTGCAAGATCATATGGCCGGTGCGGTCAGCAGCATAGCAGGCGCGCTCGACTGCCGACTTGCCAAAGTCGCGGGTGTGCCCGCCGAACTTGCGCTGCGCGATCTTGCCGTTGGGCAGACGCGAAAACGGCAACCCCATGTGCTCGAGCTCGTAGACCGCGTCGATCACGTCATGGGCAAACATCTCAGCCGCATCCTGATCGGTTAAGTAGTCTCCGCCTTTGATAGTGTCAAAGGCGTGCCACTCGGCATGGTCTTCGCTGACGTTGCCAAGCGCCGCGCCCACCCCCCCCTGTGCGGCACCGGTGTGAGAGCGGGTTGGGTAGAGCTTGCTAATTACCGCTACCGATACGCCCGGCTGCTGCGCGGCGTAGCGCGCCGCCATCAGGCCCGCGCCACCGGCGCCGACTACTACTACATCGTAACGATGGGCTCGACTCATGCTCCTCCTAGCGGCACGTTGAACCGGCCGTAATCGATCGCCCACAAGGAGATTAGACCAAACAGCATGACGGCCGCCGTCAGGCTATAGAAGACCGCCTTGGCAGCAAACCGCCAAGATGACTTGCCGAGGTAATCGTCGATGCTGTAGCGCACCCCATTAGCCGCATGCAGCATAGCTAACACCAGCAAGAAGGTGTTATAGACCTTGATCCAGGGAGTATCGAGACGCGAGGCCACGAACTGCCAGTCGATCTCGCCGGCGTTGACCTGAATGTTGGTCATAAACAGGTGTCCGAAAGTCAGGAACACCAGCACCAGACCGGATACCCGCATGAATACCCACCAGGCCAGCTCGCTGTTAGTGCTGTAAGCAGCACGGGCCTGTCGCAGAGTTTTAGGACGAGGGAGCGCCATTAGCTGAGATCCTGAATGATTTGTGGGACAACTATGTACAGCACCGGGGCACCGATAGCCGCAGTCAGCGCCAACACGCCATACCACAGCTGCCGCTGATACTTCACCCCCCAGTCGGTGAAGTCCATGATGATGATGCGTAGGCCGTTTAAGGCATGATAGACCACTCCGGCCATAACCAGCACCAGGCCGATGCGGAAGGCACCCTGGTGGAAAAAGTCCAGTATCGGCCCGGCGACTTCGGGCCCAAACATCGCCAAGCTGATATTGGCCACATGAATGTACAGATAAAAAGCAACAGCCAGCCCTGACAGGCGGTGGAGCACAAACGCCCACTGACCCTCTCTACCACGGTACATACCGACCTCCCTAGGCTCTTGCCGAGCCATTTTACGCGCTCTGACTCTATCACATCACCGAGGACACACTTAGTGTGCAAAAGCAAGTTCTACCGCACGCTACAGCCCTCCTTAGAACAGCTTGGGGAAGACCACCAGCCCCATAGCGATCACGATAAACAGTCTAGCTACCAACCCACCCAGCGTACCGACTAGCGCCCCCACGCCTGAGCGCACCGCGGCCACTAGCTCTCGGCCCACTACGATCTCGGCTACAAGAGCACCCAAAAGTGCGCCGGTCAGGAAGCCCCAGGGCGGGAAAAAGACCACCCCCAGCAGCCCGCCGATTACCATCCCCCACAAACCGGCGCGGCTGGCGCCAAACCGCGCTGCGCCGACGATCCCAGCCACGTAGTCGATAACCTGCGCCAGTACGGCCAGGCCGATGACCCAGGCTAGCTCAATGGCCGCTAGGCGCTCAAAGCCGGTCAGCCAGGCGGCTAGCACCGCACCCACGGCAATCAGGGGAACGCCCGGCAGCACCGGCACGATCAGCCCAACCAGACCGACGAGGTAAAAGAGGATAAAGATGATGGCCGCCGCGATCTCCATAGGTTCTAGTTTAGAATCTTGGAGCATCTGCGTTGAGGTTTGGCGACACTCCCCAGCGCTACGTCAGTCCGATTTTGCCCGCCACAACCACCAGCGCCCTACTGATGCCAAGCCTCCGGCGCGCTGCGCCCACCGGTAATGGTATCTACCGCGTGGGGCAGGATGCCGAGGATAGCTTCGAGCGACTCCCGCGCCCCTTTGGGACTCCCTGGCAGGTTGACGATCAAGGTCTGCCGACGCACCCCGCAGACTCCGCGCGATAGCGCCGCCAAGAGGTTGTGCTGCATCCCAACGTAGCGCATCCGCTCGGCTAACCCGGGTACCTCACGCTCGATAACCTCACGGGTAGCCTCCGGCGTCCGGTCGCGCAGCGCCAGGCCGGTGCCGCCGCTGGTAAGGATCAGGTCCACCCCTTCACCATCTGCCCAAATGCGCAGCTTGGCCCGGATCAGGGCCTGCTCGTCGGGTACGACCTGGTAATCCACTTCGGCAAAGGGGCCTTGCTGCAAGAGCTGCCGCACCTCGGCCACCGAGGTGTCTATCCGCTCACCGCGCGCCCCCTTATCGCTGACCGTCAGAATTGCAACCCGGATCATGGTGACAGCATACAAGGCGGAAGGAAAGGCGCTTTTGTGGAATATCACATCTGGACATCGAAACTGACAGCGGTTTTCACAAATACCGAGTCGGCTCAGCGCAGGCATCTCTGTAAAGACACCCTGGGCAACACCTCAGGTTCTTCAATATCCGGATACCTGCTATGAGTGTGTAACTCCTCCTAGCCTAAACCTTGGCGAAGCCAGCTTCGGCACGGTAGGCTAAAGCGTTCTAGCCCCAGGACAAGACTGGAGGCCAGCGGAGGTTGCCTTGAAAATACATGAGTATCAGGCTAAGGAGCTGCTCAAACGGCGAGGCATCGCCGTGCCGCAAGGGCGCGTCGCCACCACCTTCGAAGAGGCCGTGGCGGCCGTGCGCCCTATTGTGGACGCCAGCGGCAACCCGGTGGTAGTGGTTAAGTCGCAGATCCACGCCGGCGGTCGTGGTAAAGGCCACTTCCGGGAGCACCCGGAGGCTAAGGGGGTAAGCGTCGTCACCAACGGCCTCAAGGGTGGTGTGAAGGCGGCTGAGGAGCGCGTCTTGGCCCTGGCCAAGCAGATGCTCGGCTCCACGCTGGTCACGGTGCAGACCGGGCTCGCCGGGAAGCAGGTCAACCGCCTCTATATCGAGCAGGGGATCGAGATCGCCCGCGAGCTCTACCTCTCGGTAGTGCTCGACCGCGCCCAAGGCCGCAACGTGATGATGGCCTCCACCGAAGGCGGCATGGAGATCGAGGAGGTAGCAGCCCACTCCCCCGAAAAGATTCTGCGCGAGACGATCGATCCACTACTTGGCTTAGCCAGCTTTCAGGCCAATCGTCTGGCACTGGGCCTCGGCCTGTCCGGTGAGGCGCTCAAAAACGGCGTTAAGTTCATGCGCGCCTTGGCCAAGGCGGCTACCGAGCTTGATACCGACATGATCGAGATCAATCCGCTAGTGGTTACCAAACAGGGCCAGGTTTTGGCGCTTGATGGCAAGATGAGCTTTGATAATAACGCCCTCTTTCGCCACCCGGAGATCGTCGAGCTGCGCGACCTCTCGGAAGAGGACCCAGCCGAGATCGAGGCCAGCAAGTACGGCCTCTCTTTCATCAAGCTCGAGGGAAAAATCGGCTGCCTGGTCAACGGTGCCGGGCTAGCCATGGCCACTATGGACACCATCAAGCACGTCGGCGGCGAACCGGCTAACTTTCTGGACGTCGGCGGCGGCGCCAGCGCCGAGAACGTCACCGCCGCGTTCAAAATCATCACCCGTGATCCCAATGTCAAAGGTATCTTCATCAACATCTTTGGCGGCATCATGAAGTGCGACACCATCGCCAGTGGCGTAATCGCAGCGGTCAAGGAGGTAGGGCTTAAGGTGCCACTGGTAGTGCGGCTCGAAGGGACCAACGTGGAGAAAGGCCGCCAGCTGCTCGACCAATCAGGCCTCAATGTGGTAAGCGCCAAAGACATGCTAGATGGTGCCCAGAAGATCGTGGAGTTGACCCAATGAGCATTCTTGTCGATCGCACTACTAAACTCATCGTGCAAGGGATCGGTAACTTTGGCCGCTTCCACGCCGACCGCTCGATCGCCTACGGCACCCAGGTGGTGGCCGCGGTCCACCCCAGCCGCGCCGGGGAGGTTGAAGTGTTTGTCGGCGAGACCGATCACAGCGGGGTATCGGGCCGCCCGGACAGCTACCGGGTCGAGGTGCCGATTTACGCCACCGTGCGCGAGGCGGTAGCCGAGACCGGCGCTAACGCCAGCGTGGTCTTTGTACCGCCACCATTTGCTGCTGATGCCATCATGGAGGCGGCCGAGGCCGAGCTGCCGCTGGTGGTGGCCATCACCGAAGGGATTCCCATTGCCGACATGGTGATAGTCAAGCGCTATCTGGAGGGGAAAAGGACGCGCCTAATCGGCCCCAACTGCCCTGGCGTGATCACCCCTCATGCCTGCCGCATCGGCATTATGCCGGGCTATATCCACCAGACCGGCAAGATCGGTGTGGTCAGCCGGAGCGGCACGCTCACCTACGAAGCGGTCTATCAGCTCACCCAGAACGGCCTGGGCCAGACCACGGCGGTAGGCATCGGCGGCGACCCGGTCAACGGCACCAACTTCGTGGATGTGTTGGCCATGTTTAACGACGACCCTGCCACCAAGGGGGTAATCATGATTGGCGAGATCGGCGGCACTGCCGAGGAAGAGGCGGCGGCATGGATCAAGACCAACATGACCAAGCCGGTAGCGGCCTTCATCGCCGGCACTACGGCCCCTCCAGGACGGCGTATGGGCCACGCGGGGGCCATTATCTCGGGCGGCAGCGGCACCGCTAGCAGCAAGATCGCGGCGCTTAGGGAGGCGGGCGCAGCAGTGGCAGCCACCCCCAGCGAGATGGGGGCAACGATGCTGGAGGCGATAGGCTAGGCGCTCATGGCGGTCTTACCCCCCCCCAAGCGTTGGCTGTTAACCGGCGGCGGCCTGGCGGTCTTCTTAACTGCCGTCCACGCCACTAACGACGCCTTTACCAGCATGCTAGCCGCGCTGCTGCCGACCTTGCAGCTACAGTTCGGCCTAAGCGAGACGGTGCTAGCGCTGCTGGTGGCCACACTGTCGTTCAGCTCGTCGGTCACCCAGCCGCT
>JAGXSJ010000104.1 GCA_018333895.1 Truepera sp. | reverse complement strand
ATGTCGGTGTCGCTCGAGCCTCCCTTGGTGGTAATCTCCATCGACAACCAGGCTCGAGCCCACCAGTTCCTATTAAGCAGCACCCACTACGGGGTCAGTGTGCTGAATGAGCGCCAAATCCACGACAGCAATCGCTTTGCCGGGCGCCCGGCCGAAGGCCGCGCTCAGTTCGTTACCAAAGAGGGCTTTCCGCTCTTGGCAGGGGCGCTGGCCCACCTCATCTGCCGCATCACTGAGCGCCATGCCGTCGGCGACCACACCCTGTTTGTCGGTCAGGTCGAATACTTGGCCTGGCAGAACGACCGGCCGCTGTTGTATTTTGCCGGTGAGTACGCACAGCTCAAAGAGTATTCATAACCCAACCGGGCACTTTGGCAAAGGCGGCTGCAGCGCTTAGGCTCAGTCCTTGACCGCCCCCGCGGTAATCCCCGCTACGAAGTAGCGCTGCAAGAGCAGGAACAAGATCAAAAACGGCACCGTAGCGATAGCCGTCCCGACCATGATCCCCCCCCACGACACGCGGGTTAGCCCTACCAGCGTGCCAAGCGCTACCGGGATGGTATAGGCGTCGCGGTTGGTCATTACCAACAGCGGCCACAAGAAGTCGTTCCACTGGAACAAGAACAGCACGATAGCCACGGCGGCCAGCGCGGGCGTCATCAGCGGCAACACCACTTGCAGGAAGATGCGGAACTCACCGGCGCCGTCGATGCGGGCCGCCTCCAGCAGCTCAGAGGGCACCGAGAGCATGTTCTGGCGCATATAGAAGATCCCCAGGGCGTTAGCCAGGCCCGGCAAAATCAACGCCCACCAGGTGTTAGTGAGTTGCAGCTCGCGCGCTACCAAAATGTACTGGGGAATGATTACCACCGCATAAGGGATGGTCAGCGTGGCGATAACCATGGTGAACAGTACGTTCCGCCCCGGGAAGCGGAACTTGGCAAAAGCGTAGCCGCCCATGGCCGAGATCAGGGTAGCTAACGTGGTGTAGATCACCGAGACGCTCACGGAGTTAAAAAGTACCCTGACGAAGTTGGTGTCGCGGTTGAGGATCGCCCAGTTCTCTGCCAGGTGAGTTCCCGGCAGCAGTGCGGGCGGGAGGTTGAGGATCTGGTGATCGGGCCGGGTAGCCGAAATGATCATCCAGAAAATAGGTAGCAAGAACAGGAGCGCCAGCGGGATCATGATGGCATGCAGCAATAGGCTCTGGTAGCGGTGTTGGGCCTTCACGACTCCCTCCCGGCCAGACGGATCTGGATAAATGCGAAGACTGCCGCCAGCAGGGCGATGCTGTAGGCGATGGCTGAGCCGTAGCCGAAGTTGACCGCTCTGAAGGCTTGTTTGTAGAGATAGGTACCCAGCGTCTCGGTAGCTCCCGCCGGTCCGGTAGTAGTGATCAGCCACGGCTCGGTAAACAGCTGCATAGTGCCGATGGTGGAGAGTACGAAGCAAAAGAGCAGCACCGGCTTCAGCAGCGGGAAGGTAATATAGACAAACTGCTGCCAGCCTCTAGCCCCATCGATGCGCGCTGCTTCATAAAGGGAGAGCGGAATATTCTGTAGCCCAGCCAGCAAGATAATGGCGTTATAGCCGGTCCAGCGCCAGGTTAGTGCCACAATGATAGTCAGCATGGCTGGCGCTCGCTCGAACAGCCATGCCACCGAGGGGATACCAAATAGTCCCAGGAAGTAGTTCAAGATACCAAAGTCGGCATTAAAGATAAGCCGGAACACCGCTGAGTAGGGGACCGCGCCGAGCACCAGCGGGGCGAAAAAGGCGAAGCGAAAAAAGCCCTTGGCGCGCAGTAGCGGTGAGTTGAAGGCTACCGCCAGCGACAACGCCAGTGCCAGCATCAGCGGCACTTGCAGGCCCAGGATCAGTAGCGTATTCCAAAACGCCTGCCAGAAGAATTCGTCACCGATGAGGCGGCCCCAGTTAAAGCCGGGATCCCACACCCACGGTGGGCGGCGGGTGCGCAAAAAACTCAGGTAGAGCGAGTGAAAAATCGGCCAAACCCAAAAGATGGCAAAAAAAACCAAAAATGGTGCCAAAAACCCGTAAGGGGCAAGGTGCTTGAGCCAGCGGCCACGCATCACAGCCAGACCCCTTACCCGTTACTCTGCCTTAACGGCCATACTGTCATAGAGCACTGCCTCCTAGGGGTAGGTCAGGGGACGGGCGCGCCCGCCCCCTGCCTGAGTCTTTTACGGGGCGATCGGCAAGCCTGTAGCGCTAGAGATCTGGCGCGCGGCGGTATCGAGCGCTGCTTGGGCGCTCGGGTGACGGCCATCGAGGTAGTCAGATACCGCTGCTGTCAGGATGTTACGGGCCTCTTGGAAGAACTCGGTGCCACGGGCCGGTGGAACTTCGCCCAGGGTGCCGAGGATCAGTCGCCAAACCGGCTGGTTGTCAAAGAACGGCACACCCTCATCAAGGTAGGGGTGCTCGAGCGTCGCCAGCAGCGAGGGGATGAGGCCATAGTTGGCCAGGATATGGATCTGATTATCAACATTGGCCAGAGCGTTAACGATGAAGTCGTAAGCTAGCTCCTGGTTCTGCGAGGAGGCCGGGATTGCCAGGGCGCTACCACCCAGGTTGGAAGCGCGCACGCCGCCGGGCTCTTGCGCCGGAGTGAGGTAGACACCCCACAGGCCCGCCTGGTCAGGAGCTTCGGCCTGGATTACGCCACCGTACCAGGAGCCGAAGAAGGCCGAGGCGACCGCGCTGTTCTGGATGAGTTGGATCTGCTCGACCCAACCGCCGATGGCCAGCACCCCGGCATCGACCAGCCGCTTGAGCGTGTCGAGCGCCTGCACGCAACCGGGCTGGTTGACGGTCACGCTCTCACCTGCCAGGTCGAAGTAGAAGCAGCCGTTCTGGTTAGCCAGCATCCGGAACCACTCGTCATCGGCACCCTTAGCGACCGTGCCCATGCGCACCGCGCCACCTGTTGCCGCGAGCATCTGCTGCCCCGCGGCGATGAAGTCGTCCCAGGTCTCGATGGCGTCAACATCGATACCGGCTTGCTGATAGAGGTCGCGGCGATAGAAGATGGCGGTCGGGCCGGAGTCGTAGGGAATGGCGTAGATGGCACCGTCCATCATCAGCTCGGCCCACTTGAACTCGGGGAAGGCAGGCCGCAGCGCTTCAGCGCCCAGCGTGCGTAGGTCGGTAAAGCAGTCCGGGAACTGCGCCCAGAACACTTCGGCTTCGTTGTTCTCGACCAGGTAGACATCGGGCAAGTCGATGCCGCCGGCAGCACAGCCGGCCAGGCCGCGGTCGAAGGCGTTCTGGTTACCGATGTCCTCGATGATCACCTCAACACCGGGATGCAGCTCCTGGAAGCTGGCGATGGTGCTCTCGAGCGCGGGCTTGTTGATATCCCACACCCAGACGCGCAACGTCTGTGCCTGGCTGAAGCCGACCAGGGCGAGCACGGCTAAGAAAAGGGTTAAGCGTTTCATATTACCTCCTGTCGACCAAGCTTCGCAATCGTTTGCGAAAGGCCAGCTGATTAGACACACACGGTTAAAGCAGCCGGAGTGAGCTTGGCGCTATCCGGAAGTCTACGCGGGGAGCCACTTAGCTGTCAACCACTTTTTCACAAAGAACCGCAAGCTTCGAGGTGACCTTTTAGCTACTAGCCCTACTCACAGCGGTTTTCACAAATACTGAGTCGCCTTAGCGCAGG
>JAGXSJ010000103.1 GCA_018333895.1 Truepera sp. | reverse complement strand
AGGTATCATCTGGTTTGATCCTGCGGGTGCTCGCAGGACTGCGAATCGTTCTCCAGAGCGCCTTTGCAGAGATGATACCTGCGCTAAGGCGACTCAGTATTTGTGAAAACCGCTGTGAGTTGTTGGCTTGACGGCGCGGGGATTGCCTGTTAGACTGCGGCATTGTTGATAATAGATTATCAACAAATAATGCAACGAGGAGACCCACTATGCTTTCAACTCAACTGCGCGCAACTGCGATGGTAGCGCTCTTGGCCGTTTTCATGCTAAGCGCCGCACTCGCCCATAGTCATGGCCATGATCACGACCACCACGGCGTTGTCGGCACGCGCTTACTCGTTTCTGACGCGAACAGCAACGCTGTCTACGTCATCGATCTAGCCAGCGGCCAGGTTCTTGGCGCCTTCACCACCCCCGGCCAGGGCAGCCGCATCTACGCCAGCCCGAGCGGGCAGTACGGCTTTGCCATCGATCGGGACGCCAACCGCGTCACGGTTATCCACTCCGGCCTGAGCCTGGTCGATCATGGCGACCACGCCGATCTGGTACAGGAGACTCCATATGTGCTGGTCACTATGAACGTCGGGCGGCAACCCAGCCACCTCTTTGCCCACGGTCATGATATCGCCATCTTCAACGACCAAGACGGAACTATCGCCATCCTGGACGAGCGCTTGCTGGGGCTTACTCTCGACTTCACCGAGATCGTCACCGCCCAACCCGATCACGGCGCCCTGGCAATTATCGGCGAGGTTGTGCTGAGCGGCCATCTGAACCTTGGCCGGGTCGATGCCTACACCCGCAACGGCAACCTCATAACCAGCTTTGAGGGCTGCCCGCGTCTGCATGGCAAAGCCGTCTTAGGGCAGGTTGCCGCCTTTGGTTGCAGTGACGGCGTGTTACTTGTCGCCCTCGAAAACGGTGAGCTGAGAGCAACCAAGCTCGATAACCCGCCAGCCAGCCCTGAAGGGGCGCGGGTAGGTATGCTGAGCGCTCATTACGAAAGCCCCATCATGGTCGGCAACTTCGGCGCCGGTTTAGCACTGATCGACCCGGTAGCCCAAACACTAACCACCGTGGCGCTACCCAGCCTTCCGCTGGCTATTGACTTTGATCCTCACGGTGAGCACATCGTGGTGCTAGGTCGCGACGGCTTTGTGTACGTGCTCGAGCGTGACGGCGAAATCAAGGCAAGCCTTGAGGTGGTCGCGCCGTTTGACCCGGAGGCTCCGCGCTCGGCGCTAGCCATTGCGGAGGCGGCTTTCTACGTCAGCAGCCCGGCTACCGGTGAGGTGCTAGAAGTTCACTTCCACGATGGCAAGCTCGAAGTCGAGCGCCGCCTAAAGCTTCCTGGCGCACCGAGTCACTTGGCCGTCCTGGCGCTCGAGGGCGGTAAGATCCACTAAGGCTATCGGCTAGCCAGAGATAAAGAGGAAAGAGTGGCTTGTAGGGGCCTGCCCTGAGCGAAGCCGAAGGGTTCCACTGACTATTGCTAGAAGGAGCTGAAATCGTGAAAGCGCTACTTTGTTGGTTGACACTGGTTGGCCTGAGCTTATCGCTAGCCCAGCCGAACGTGGTGGTATCGATCTTCCCCTACTTCGATCTGACCCGCCAGGTAGCAGGTGAACACGCGACCGTTACGCTCCTGCTCCCTCCCGGCGTCTCGCCCCACACCTTCGACCCCACCCCGCGCGACGTGCGGCGGATCGCCGAGGCCGATTTAGTGATCATGAACGGCGGGGACGGCATCGACGGTTGGCTCAGGCGACTCTTTGAAGCGAGCGGCAGCCGCGCCCCGATACTCGATGTCTTTGCGGCCCTCAATTTTCGCGAGCGGGTAGCCGACCTCTACGGTCCGGAGTTCTATTCGCAGTTCATTAACTCTCACCTGTGGCTCGACGCCCGGCTGATGGCTGAACTGCCACCCCTGATCGCTGCCGCGCTAGCCGAGATCGATCCGGGCCAGGCTGATGTCTACCACGCCAACGCCGAGCGGCTCAGCGCTGAACTGTTGGCGCTAGACGCCGAGTTGCAAACGATGCTGGCCCCTATTAGCGGCGCGGCCTTCGTTCCCTTTCACGATGCTTGGCCGTACTTTGCCATCCGGTACGGCCTTAACCTGGTGGTGGAGATCGAGCCCTTCCCCGGCCGCGAACCGACTCCGGCCTACTTGCAGTATGCTCTCGGCTTGATCGAAAAGAGCGGGGCTAAGGCCGTGTTCAGCGAACGCCAGCTCAACCCGCGACCGGCTGAGGTGGTGGCTGAACAGGCGGGCGTGGCGCTATATGTCATGGATCCCGTCGGCGGCCAGCCCGACACCGCCAGCTATCAGAGTATGATGCGCTTTAACGCTTCGGTGCTGCTAGCTGCCTTAGCCGACTGATGATTCCGCCGGTGCTCCACGTCCACCATGTCACGGTCACCTTTAACGAGGTTGAAGCGCTCAGCGATGTCAGCTTTGACCTTGCCGAAGGTGAGTTTCTGGCTATCGTGGGGCCGAACGGCGCAGGCAAATCGACCCTGATCAAGGTGGCGCTGGGCTTGATCACCCCCCAACGCGGACATGCTGCCCTGTTCGGCGAGGATGCCGGGCGCCACCCTGAGCGGATCGGTTACGTGCCGCAGCTCAAGACCTTCGATCGCAGCTTCCCGGCCACAGCGCTCGAGCTTGTCGTCTCCGGCCTCCGCCGGGTCTGGCCCGGGCGCCTTAGGCCCCATGAGCGGGACTCTGCCCTGCGCACGCTCGAGCAGGTTGGGGCCACGCACCTCGCCAAGCGGACGCTGTCCCGGCTCTCAGGGGGTGAGCTGCAACGCGCCTTTCTGGCCCGGGCGCTGGTTAGGCGGCCCAGCCTGGTGCTGCTCGATGAGCCGGCCACCGGGGTGGACTTTTTAGCCGAACACGACCTCTATGACCTGCTCGAGCGTTACCAGACCGAGACCGGCGCTACCGTGGCGATGATCACTCACGATCTGTCGGCGGCTCGCTACCACGCCACTAAGGTAGCGGTGCTAAACCGTCAGCTTCATGGCTTTGGCCCACCGGACGAAGTACTGTGCGAGGCTTGTCTCAAAGAGGCGTATGGCCACCTCGGCCACGCTCACGGGGTGATCGTGTTGTGATTGAGGGCTTAGCGGAGATTCTGACCTTCCCCTTCATGCAGCGGGCCATGATCGCCGGGCTGCTGGTCGCGCTGATGGCCGGACTGCTGGGAGTGTTCATCGTGCAGCGCGGCCTGTCGTTTCTAGGCCACGGCCTGGCGCACGCGGCCTTCGGTGGCGCTGCGCTCGGGCTGCTGATCGGCGTGAGCCAGCCGCTCTGGGTAGCGCTGGTGTTCACGTTGGCCGCCGCGCTCGGCATCGCTTTCGTACATGAGCGCACCCGCCTGAGTGGCGATACCGCCGTCGGCATCTTCACCGCCGTCTCAGTAGCGCTCGGCGTGCTGTTCATCGGCCTACGGCGCGACTACGGGGTAGACGTGTGGAGCCTGTTATTCGGTTCGATCCTGGGAATAGGCGCCCAGGAGCTAATCATTATCGCCAGTGTCACGATACTAACTCTGCTGGTGCTGGTGCCGCTGTGGAGTCGCCTAGCTTATGCCACTTTTGATAACGAGCTGGCTCAGACCGATGGCGTTAGGGTCCGGCTGCTGGAGTATGTGCTCTTTGCGCTGGCTGCGGTAGCCATCGTAGCCAGCGTTAGTGTGATCGGCGTAGTGCTGATCGCTGCCTATGTCGTGATCCCCGCCGCCACGGCGCGGCTGCTGTCGCGCTCACTCTTCCGCATGACCGCACTTAGTATCGCCATTGGGCTCTTTAGCACCGTGGTGGGACTTTTTGGCTCCTTCCTGCTAGACGTGCCGAGCGGCAGCACCATCATCCTCACCCAAGCAGCATTGTTTTTGCTGGCGGCGGTCCTGGCTCCTCGGTGAGACTTTTTTCATCAACGCCTACCTGCTGCTGCGACCTGTCAGGCCCTGGCCAGTACGCTAGAGCCTAACTCGGCTAGGTGGTTCTTCTAAGGGCCGAGATAGTTTCCTGGCGACCTATGGCGGCGCCATCGCCTGCTGACTAAGGCTGCATATAATCATGGCGTGACCGCCCTGCCGCCCGGAGAACCCCGCCGCTCGCAACGACTCGCCATCTGGGAAGGGATGCTGGGCATCCTGTTCTTTAACTGGAGCACCGGCATGGTCATGATCGGCTATGCGCTCTGGCTGGGCGCGCCTCCGGCGGCGCTGGCGATTCTGGGCGTGCTGCCGATGATAGGTCAGCTAGCCGCCCCACTGGCGCTGTTTTTTCACGGTAGCCGCAAGCGCTTGATTGTCAGGCTCTTCATCCTGGGGCGCGGGATGTTAGGGCTAGTCTTGCTCTTACCCTGGCTGCCAGAGCCGTTGCGCGTCCCCGGCCTGCTGCTAGTCGCAATTTCGGCGCTGCTCACTATGGGGCCGGTCAGCGTGCTGTGGACAAGTTGGATGGCCGATTTGGTCCCTGAAAAGGAGCGGGGTCGCTACTTTGGCCTGCGCAACGGCGTGTTGGGCCTAATGGGCACGCTGAGTAACCTGGCCGCCGGTGGTTTGATCGATAGCGTAGGCCGACCCGAGGGGTTTTTATTGGTGCTGGGGCTGGCGGTGGTAGTGGGAATAAGCTCCACTTTCATCCTGAGGCGCCAGTTTGAGCCTCCGTCAGCCAGCATAGCGCCGAGCCGAGCCGAGCTTTGGCAACCCCTAGCCGACCGCAAGTTTCGCGGTTATCTGGGCTTCGTGGCGCTCTTTATGGGCGCGATGAGCGTGGGTGGGCCGTTTGTGTTCCCGCTATTTTTAGATTATGCCCAGATGACTTTTACTCAGGTAGGGCTCTGGACCTTAATCGCAGCGTCTTGCGGACTGGTACTAGGCCCTTTGTTAGGCCGACTAGCTGATCGTATCGGGCACTGGCAGGTCCTGTTGTTTAGTAGCGGGGTAGCTGCACTGGTGCTGCCACCACTCTGGCTGGCGGGTGGGCCAGGACAACTCCAGACCATCTGGCTGGCGGCAGTCGGCGACGCCCTGGCCTGGGGCGGCATCGGCACCGCCCTAACCAATGTAGTGCTGCACAGCGCACCGCCAGAAAAGCGGAGCCTTTACCTAGCCTGGTACTGGATGACCTTTGCGGTAGGGAGCGTGCTGGGCGCGCTGCTAGGCGGGATCTTGGGCAGCCTGCAGCTTCAGCTCTTCCCCACCGCCTACCACCTGCCCATCGCAGCCTCGATGCTGGTGCGGGTAGTAGCGGTGGTCTATCTGTGGCAGCGCATTAAACGCAACAATAAGCGCTCAGCTCTCACAGTAGCAAGCGCTGAGCACTGATAGCAGGTATCATCTGGTTTGATCCTGCGGGTGCTCGCAGGACTGCGAATCGTTCTCTATCCTGCGGTTTACTCGCAGGACGCCTTTACAGAGATGATACCTGCGCTAAGGCGACAAGGCTTCGCCCGACAATTCAGTATTTGTGAAAACCGCTGTGAGAGGGCTGTTAGCTATTCAGCAGCAAACCACTTGCCAACCAGGGTAGCCAGCGTGCCGTCAGCCTTGACCATCGCCAAGCCGGCATTGATGGCGTCCACTAGCTCATCACCTTGGCGGAAAACGAAGCCGAGCGGATCGTCTCCAAAAACTCCGGTAACGGTGATGGCTACCTGTCCGGCATACTGCTGCACAAAGGCCTCGGCAGCGGTGTTATCGATCACCACACCGTCCACATCACCATTTACCAGCGCCAGCATAGCGGCACCAAAGGTATCGTAGAGGCGCACCCGGTCACGCCCAAAAAGCTCTTCAGCCAACTGCGCGTTGGTGGTCCCGGTCTGTGAGCCCAGCAGGAAGTAGCCGATCTTGAAGTCTTCTAGGGTCAGGCCTTCGTCTTCGACGCGCACAGCGATCGCCTGAGTGACGATATGGTAGGGATCGCTGAAGTCAAAGACCTGCTGACGCGCTTCAGTAATCGACACGCCCGAAGCCACCATGTCAAAGTCACCGGCTTCAAGCGCCGCGAAGATGCCGTCCCATAAAGTATTCTTGAACTGAGCAACGCAATTTATCCGTTCGCAGACGGCGTTGACTAGGTCAATGTCAAAGCCGACAATAGCGCCCGTCTCATCCACGGACTGAAACGGCGGATAGGTAGCGTCGGTGCCGACTACCAGGACGCGGCCACCAAGATCGTAAGCCGCCCCCAAGGAGAGCGACAGTGCAAACAACAGGGCCAACAGTTGCTTCATAGGTAATCTCCCGAGTGAAAGTTTATCACCTCAGCAGAATACTCCACTTTTGGCACCGACGTCCAATCCTCGCTACAATAGCGGTGGAGGAGATCATGCAGCTAGGCATGCTGATTGAGGACCTTTTTGACGAACAGGAGTTCATCTACCCCTTCTACCGCCTGCAGGAAGCGGGCTTTACTCCGCTGGTAATCGGCCCCGAAGCCAGGCGCTATCGCTCCAAGGTCGGCTTCGAGGTCAAGGCTGAGGTGGCTGCAACCGACATCGAGAGCGACGCTTTGGCCGGTTTGATTATCCCTGGCGGCTACGCGCCAGACCGGATCCGCCGCCATCCGGCGATGTTGGGCCTGGTGCGCGGCTTCAACGACGCGCAAAAACCGATCGGTGCCATCTGCCACGCCAGTTGGGTGATCATCAGCGCCAAGATAGTTAAAGGCCGCCGCGTCACCGGTCATCCCTCGACGCGCGACGATTTGGAGAACGCCGGGGCCCTCTTTCAGACCGCTCGAGTGGTCACCGATGGCAAGCTGGTCACCGCCCAGCACTACCAGGATCTGCCTGGGTTCATGACCGCGTTCTTGGCGCTGTTTTAGCTAAGGCAAAGTTGTCCAGCAGCTGCCGGTAGTGCGCTGCGAGCGCCTGGGCTCGAGCCTCGACGGCAAAGGCTTGGGCTGTCTCCTTGGCTCCCCACCGCAAGGCGGTGCGATCTACCGCCAACAGCGAGAGGATCGCCGTACTCAGCGCCATAGCGTTGGCCTCACTAGTCAGCCCGTTGACGCCGGGCGTGATCAGTTCGTCAGCGGCTGCCGAGCGCGCCGCCACAATCGGCAGCCCAGCGGCCAAGGCCTCAAGGAAGGTCATCGGCTGAACTTCGGTAATCGAGGCCGTCACAAACAGCTCTGCCGCCGTCAGGTAGAGCGGCACTTGGGCATGGGCCACCGCGCCGACCCAGTGGACCTGGGGGCGCGCTTTAGCCGACAGCGACTTCTTGAGCGGGCCATCGCCGACTAGCAACAGGTGTAGCTCGGGCCGAACTAACCGCGCCTGCTCAAAGGCGTCAAGTAGCACCCCCAGATTTTTCTCCTCGCCGATCCGGCCTACATAGATCAGCAGCGGATGATCCTCGGCAATCCCGAAGCCTGCCCGCACCCCACGGGCCTCCAGCCCTGCAAAGGCGCTTAACTCGACCGGATTGGGCATCAGTGAGATAGGGCCCTGATAACCGTAGCTCCGCAGCACGTCGATCATGGCCTGCCCTGGTGCCAGCACCGCATCAGCCCGCTGGGCGAAGGCCTTAACGTGCCGCTTGACCGCCCAGCGCGTCAGCCCTGGCGGGGTCGGGGCGTAGTGGACATAGGTGTGGTATTGGGTATGAGCGGTAAACACCAGCGGCACCTTTAACCGCCGGGACCACAGAGCGGCGATACGCCCCGCTACGAAGGGGTGCATGGTGTGGACTAGCTCGAGGTCGTGAATGGGGAGGCTTTTGCTGTGGGTAGGGCTAAGCGGCAGCAGCACCGGATAGTCGGGTGGCATGCCATGCGTTAAGCTAGGCAGCCTAATCACGCCAGGCTCCGCGGCTACCCGCGGATAGGTCGGCGCAAAGATGCGTACCTCGTGCCCAAGCTGGCGCAGGCCGCGAGCAAAAAGCTGAGTCGAAGTCGCAACTCCGTTGCGCGAGGGCGGGTAGGTAGCGGTGACGATGCCGATACGCATGATGCAGTTTAGTGTACAGTACCCCGCGGGTCAGCGCCCGACCTGCTGCTATACTCGGCACAGGCACAACTAGCTGGTTAGCCGGTCAGAAAAAGTAGCGGGTAGTAGGTGGTAGGCAGTGGGTAGTAGGCTTCGCCCTGAGGCTTGCCCTGTCCTGCGGTTTACTCGCAGGAGAAGTGAAGGGGCTCAGTCCGAAGGGTTATGGGGGTTTTCCTACTTCCCACATCCCACTACCTACAGCCCGTTGCCGAGCCGAAATGCCCAACCTGGGCGCACAGTATACTAATAACAGTATACTAACAGGGTGCAGCTCGTCGCCCTCATCTGCCGCGACCGCAGCAAACGCGGCGCCCTAGCCTGTCTCCACGAGCTCGAGCCCTCCCTGCTGCTCCACCCTACCCCCAGCCAGCAGCCGCTCGAGCGCGTGTTGGAGAGCCTTACACCGCTAGGTTTCGCGGGCGCCCTGATCCTTGATCCGGCCGCTCAGGCCATGGCTGCGCAGGCTGCCACACGCCGTACCCTAGACGCAAGCGAGACCGGCGCAGCCGACACTGTTACGGTACTACCCGACGGCCTACTGGCCGACTACGGCCTGGGCCGGGCCATCGGTAGCATGCTTCATGCCTCACGCTGGGAGGTGCGCGGCGCCAAGGCGGTGATCCTGGGGGCCGGTCCGGCGGCTCGGGCTATCAGTCGCGAGCTAGCTAGCCTGGGGGTCGGACACCTGGCGGTCCTGTCCCCTAGCCGCCCGGTTGCCGAACATGCGGCCTCACAGCTAGCCGCCTCGACCGAGGTGGTCGCTAGATCCGCCACTGACCCCATCGCCCAGGGCCTGATCGCCAGAGCCGACCTGCTGGTGCGGCTCCC
>JAGXSJ010000102.1 GCA_018333895.1 Truepera sp. | reverse complement strand
CTCCCCGTGTGGTACGACCATCGGCGGGAGCCCGCCGATGGTCGCGTTTATCTGCTACCGCCGCCAGAACCGGCTGTTCTCAGCTGTGATTACCACGACCCCGGTATCGACGATGGGTGGCAGTGGACTGATGCCGGCGGCCTTCCAGTCGGCGATGCTACGGATCTGATCATTGGCGATGGCGTACAGGAACTTGAGCCCCCAGTAACCCATCTGCCAGGTGCTCTGCGCCAGAGTGGCGTCGATGAGCCCCTCGTCGATCATGTCTAGGGTTCCTTCATCGAAGTCGAACGACACGATGGTGACCTGCTCGGAAAGACCGGCTTCGCGGGTAGCCTGCGCCACGCCGACTCCACCACTGGCGTTGGTGGCAAAGATGCCCACAACGTCGGGGTTGGCCATCAAGACGGCAGCCATCTCGCGGGCGGCCACAGCGCTGTCGGTGCGGTCATCGGTGATAGCGACAACGGTCAAGCCGGGGCACTCGTTTTCGAGCGTATCAATAAAGCCCTGGCGCCGCTCGACATGGTTGTGCTGGGCAGGCACGCTGCTGATGGCGACCTCGCCAGATGAGACCTGCGAGCACAAATAGCGAGCCGCGACGGCACCTGCTTGGTAATTGCCGGTGCCTAAGAAGGCGTAGCGATTGCTCAGTGGGCTGTCGGCGTCAAAAGTGACGATGGGTATACCCTGGGCGATGCCCCGATTGATCGAGTCTTTCAGGGCTTCAGGGTTCATCACGGTGAGCAAGATGCCTGCGGGCTGCATAGCGATTACCTGCTCGAGCACCGTGATCTGCTCGCTGATGTCGTACCGGACAGCGCCGGTGTAGAGGGTGCGGACGCCCAGCACCTGTGCGGCGTCTTCCATACCCCGGTAAGCGTCGCGCCAGTACTCGAGCCCGCTGATGAAGGTGACCATCACGTACTCGTCAGATTGAGCAAAGCTACTTGACAAACTAGCAAAGAGCAGCAAGCTGGCCATAAAGTAGGTTGCGTGGCGGATTAGGTTCATCGGTTCCCCTTTCGAAGTGCCCATTGGCGGGAGGGTTGCTCGGTAACTAGATCTTGTTCTTAGTAGATTGTTTGATCACCCCCTTCTGGCGGGTTCGCAGGCGCTGGGTGATAGTGTCAAAGCCCACTGCCAGAAGCAGGATTAACCCGCTCACCAGCTGCTGCCAGTACACCGGCACCCGCAACAGCACCATGCCGTTATTGGCTAGGCTGACCAACAAAACGCCCAGGAGCGCACCGAAAACAGTCCCTTGGCCGCCCGCTAGGCTGGCCCCGCCGATTACTGCTGCCGAGATGGCCATGAGCTCAAAGCCGAGCCCTTCCGACGGTGAGGCCACCGCGAAGCGCGAGACCGAGATGACGCCTGAAAAAGCCGCGAAGGTGCCGCTGAGCATGTAGACCCCAATTTTTAAGCGGTCCACCGAGATACCGGATAAGCGTGCGGCGGTCTCGTTGCCACCAACATAGTAAATATTGCGCATAAGGGCGGCGCGGCGCATCAGAAAGTCCATCACCACAATAACCACTAGGGCGATCAGCACCGGATTGGGTATGCCCAGGGTGCTGCCCTGCCCGATAGCTCGAAAGCTTTCCGGCAACCCTCCTACCGGTGAGCCTTGGGTAATGACAAACGTTGCCCCCCTGGCTACTCCCATCATGCCGAGCGTAGTAATCAGCGGGTTGATACCTACCTTGGTAATGATAAGGCCGTTGATCAGTCCGACCAGCGTGCCTGTCAGCACCCCGGCCAACAGCGCCACCAGAGGGTCGGCCCCACCCCTGGCAACTAGTGCCCCCACCACCCCACCTAGCGCAAAGACCGAGCCGACCGAGAGATCAAAGCCGCCCGAGACGAGGGCTACCGTCATGCCGGTAGCGATGATGGCGATGCTGCTAAGGCCCAAGAGTAGCGCTCTTAAGTTGCCGGTGCGGGCAAAGCTCTCGGTATAGACGCTAAGGAATAGGGCGATAGCGGCAATCAGCAGAACTAGCACGGTCTCACGGGCCTTAAAGAGCTGGCCTAATGAGGCAAACAGCGAAGGGCCTTGGCGCCCTGTCGATGGCTTGGTGGTCATGATGCTCCTTTGACAGCCGGGCTGGTATTGGTATGAAGCGCGCCACGGCCACTGGCGTAACTCAGTAGCAGCTCCTCGCTAGCGTCTTGGCGTGCAACCTCGGCGACGATCCGGCCACCGTACATGACCAGGATGCGATCGCTCATGCCGATAATTTCGGGCAGTTCGGACGAGATCATAATGACGCCGATCCCGCTTCGGACTAGATCACGCAATAAGTTGTGGATTTCGGCTTTGGCGCCCACGTCGATGCCGCGGGTAGGCTCATCGACGATGAGAACCTTGGGGTTTACCGCTAGCCATTTGCCCAGCAAGACCTTTTGCTGATTGCCGCCGCTAAGGGTTCTTACTACTTGTTCTGGGCCAGTGGAGCGAACGTTCAGTCGCTGCATCTGCTCCAAGGCTAGGTTGCGCTCGAGCGCCCCATCGACGAAACCGGCTCGGGTTACCTGGTCAAGCATGGCGGCCACGACGTTCCTTTGGATGGAAAAGTCGAGATATAGGCCCGCCGTCTTGCGATCCTCTGGGAGGTAGCCGATTCCCGATCTCACGGCATCGTGTGGACTGCGGATATTAAGCTTGCTGCCGTGCAGTGCCACGCTGCCTTGCAGCCACCCATCCACCCCAAAAATAGCGCTGGCTAGTTCGGTCCGGCCCGCGCCGACTAACCCCGAGATTCCAAGAATCTCGCCCTTGAATAGACTAAACGAGCACGGCCCCACTTTGTCGGTTTCAAGGTTTGTGACCTGCAAAACCACCTCTGGCTCAGCGGCTCCCTGCGGCGGATAGAGGTTGCTCAGCGCACGGCCCACCATCAGCCGCGCTGCCTCATCTTCATCAAGCTCGTTGGTGGGATAACTGCCGACTAGCGAGCCGTCTCGCAGCACAGTGATTCGGGAGGTTAGCATAAACACTTCGCTGAGCTTGTGGCTGATATAGAGGATGCTGACCCCTTGGGCTTTTAGGCTCCTCACTAGCTCAAAAAGAATCTGAGATTCGTGCTCGGTCAGCGAGGAGGTGGGCTCATCGAGAATGAGCAGTTTGCAGTTAAGTGAAACCGCTTTGGCGATCTCCACCATCTGACGGTAGGCCAGGCTGATGTCACCAACAAGCGTGTTAGGATCAAGTGGGAGTCGGAGCCGGTCAAGAATCTCTCTGGCCTGCTGATGTAGAACCTTCCGTTTAACCAAGCCAAGTTTATTGACTGGCAACCGGCCAACAAAGATATTCTCGGCCACTGACAGCTCGGAAACCAAGCTCAGCTCCTGATGCACCATGCCGATTCCCAGGCTTTGTGCCCGGTATGGAGAATCGATGGTGACCGGGGCGCCTTCAAAGATTATCTCGCCCTCGTCCGGAAGGTAATTGCCGTTAAGGATTTTCATTAGGGTGGACTTCCCGGCGCCATTCTCACCCAAAAGTCCGTGTATCTCGCCTTTACGAACGACGAGTTCAACCCTGTCTAGCGCTCGAGTGCCGGGGAAGTCCTTAATAATCCCCTTGGCATGAAGCAAGGTATCAGCCATAAGCTAACGGGAGCTGGCGGTGTCGCATAACCCACCCTTCACAGGGCCTGGAGAGATAGGCAAGCGATACACGTGCTCCTCCTACCGATAGTGAGTGTCCGTTAAGAGACTTCGCGTACCGAGGTACATCCACGCGCGTTTACCACGGGCCTCTCGCGTCAACCAGATGTGCGGACCAGGCGATGCCATGTGCTCCTCCAGGACTAATTCCTAATAAGCAGATCCTTGATGCCAAGGATACTGTTGTGAGCGATCACATAATACAATACGCTCCAGCAGCTTGTCAAGCGCGATAAGGCACAAAGGCGCACCTACAACCCCCAGCCAGAACTTGGGGGGTGCCGCATGCTAGAACGTGCCCCGACGTGACTACATGAGCCCGCAAAGGAGCCCACAAAGGAGGCCGTATGGCGAGCAAAAACCGGGGTACGGAACGGATCAGCGAAGCGCCGAGGGTTCACCCCGAAGGGCGAAGCCGTACACGTCTCCTTAATACCATCCGCGACGCAGCCGTAGCCGGCTACGGGGGGCGGCTCGTCAGCCTCGCCGTCTTCGGTTCGTACGCGCGGGGCACGGATGGCCCTAGCTCGGACATCGACCTGCTGGCCGTTGTGGACCAGCTACCGGCCCGGCGGTGGGACCGCTGGGCCGAGTGGGATGCGGTGGAAGCCGAGATCCCCACGCGGCTCAATGGGGCCGTTCCACTCCCTCTGGCGGCAATTATCACCTCGCCGGAGGCCATTGCGCTCACAGATGTGTAATATGTGTGAGGGCGGTGCGGTATAAAACCTAAGGAAACCTTTGCGATGATCGAAACAAAAAAGGCTACCCTCAACGATGTGGCGATGCGCTCGGGAGTCTCCTACCAGACGGTATCGCGGGTTATTAATAACCACCCCAGCGTGGCCGCGGCGACTCGCAAGCGCGTCTTGCAGGTTATTGCAGAGCTTGACTATCGCCCTAACCGCGCGGCCAGAAGCTTGGTGACGCGCCGCTCACAGACAATTGGTATCATCAGCTATGGCATCGAATACTACGGCCCCGCCCAGATGGTCATGAATATCGAAGCGGCCGTTAGGCGCCGGGGGTACGGCCTAGCCTTGACGACTGTTGAGGAGCTTTCGCTTCCGGAACTGAGCCGGGCCATCAGCGACCTCGTTAGTCAAAATGTTGATGGGATCGTGATGATCACGCCCATTGCCAGCATCGACCTCAAGGTAATCATCGCTCTCTGCGCGGCGACCCCTTTGGTCATGGTTGACATCGACCCCAGTGAGCGTATCCCTTCAGTTGCTATTGATCAGCGCCACGGTGCCCAGCTCGCTACCCAGCATCTGATCGATTTGGGCCACCGGAGTATCTGTGAAATCAGCGGTCCGCTTAACTGGTACGACGCCAGATTGCGCCACGAGGGGTGGCTCGCCACACTGCACGAGTCGGGGCTAACCCCTGGCCTGAGCTGTGAAGGGGACTGGACGGCGGCAGGGGGTTACGCCGCTATGCGACAACTGCTCGATAAAGGGCAGGAGTTCTCAGCGGTCTTCGTCGGTAACGATCAGATGGCGCTGGGCGCTATCCGCGCCCTGCGTGAAGCGGGGCTAAGGGTTCCGCACGATGTCTCCATGGTGGGCTTTGACGACGTGCCGGAAGCAGCCTATTTTGATCCGCCGCTAACCACGGTAAAGCAAGATTTTCGTGCGCTCGGTCAGCAGAGCATCGAGTATCTGATGAGGCTCATTGGCAGAGCGACTACCTCGCCCAACCAATGCGTGCTTTACCCTCACCTGGTGGTGCGCCTTAGCACCATGAGCGCCTTAGGCTAGCGCTCGAGCTCGATGAGGGTGAAGTTGTAGGCGTTAATTACCCGCACCCCCGACTCGGTTAGGTACTCGCGGGGAGCGTTGGCGCCGCTCAGATGGACGTGGCCGTGGATGTGCAGTTTGGGCCGCCAGCGCCGATGAAAGCGGTTAAAGGCCGGGATGCCGCGATGCGGGTAGTCGTCCCCTTCGTGCGGCCCCTTGGGCGGCGCGTGGGTAAGCAGGATATCGACTGCCCGCCCGTACCTGTGCCGATTCCATAACAGTCGCGGCGTGAGCTTTTCGGCCAGCCAGGCCATCTGGCGCTCGCTGTACTGGTGGGGACCGGGCCGGTAGCGAGCGCTCCCCTCGAGCCCGGCAATCAGCACACCGTTGACTTCAACAATGCGGCCATGGGCGTTGATGCAGCCGCCGGGCAGCCGATCGGACTCCGTACCGGCGGGGTCGCGCAGGTAGCCGAAGTGATTGCCGAGCACATAGACCGGTGGCGTTTGCAGTTTGGTAGCTAGAAACTCCAGCACATAGGCCGGCATGTCGCCGGCGCTCAGCACCAGATCAAAGGGGGCCAAATTCTTCGGAAAGTTCTCCGAATAGACAATCGGCGACACCACATCGGCAATAGCCAGAAGTTTCATTGGCGCTAGTGTAACAAGCCGCTTCAGATTACTCCTTGGCGCGCCTGCCACTCCAGGCCTGACCACATCAACTCCTCCAGGTCACCGTCAAGGATGCTGTCAGGGTCATGTCGCATGAGCCCGGTACGATGGTCTTTGACGTACTGCTTATCGAGCACATAGCTGCGGATCTGACTGCCCCACTCGATGGCCTTCTGCTCGCCACGCGCCTTAAGTTGCTCTGCCAGCCGCTGGCGCTCCTCGCGTTCCCACAATCGGCTACGCAGCACCATGAGGGCTTTTTCGCGGTTTTTTATCTGCGACTTGCCATCTTGGCAGGAAACCACGATCTCGTCGGGAGTACCCCCTTTGTAGACTACCCGCACCGCTGAGTCAGTGGTGTTGACCGACTGGCCGCCCGGTCCCGAGGAGCGGAAGACATCCACGCGGAGGTCTTTGGGATCGATTTCGATGTCGATCTCGTCGTCGATTTCAGGCATCACCTCGAGTGAAGCGAAGCTGGTGTGACGGCGGTTATTGGAGTCAAACGGGCTGACGCGCACCAGGCGATGCACTCCCCCCTCTACCCGCAATAGACCGTAGGCTCGGTCACCGCGCACAATGAGCTGGGCGTAGTCGATCCCGGCCGGTGCGGCGTCGTTATGGACTACGTCGAGCAGTTCGACGGTAAAGCCCTGCCGCTCAGCGAAGCGCCGGTACATGCGCAACAGCATGCCGGCCCAATCCGACGACTCGGTGCCACCAGCACCTGGCTTGAGGGTCAAGATGGCGGCACGGTGGTCGTGTGGCCCAGCGAATAGCGTTTCGCGATAGAGCCGTTGCAGGGTTGCGGCAACGGCTGCTCGTTCGTCCTCAAGCTCGGCCTGCTCGTCTTGACTGCTCATGGCGTACAGCTCAGCCAAACCCTCGATATCATTTTCCAGCCGCAGGAAGGTATCTACCACCCGCCGCAGGCGCGCCGCCTCCTGGCTGAGCTTACGGGCTTCTGCGGGGTTATGCCAGAGCTGCGGATCGGCCAGCTTGGGCTCTATGGCCGCTAGTCGGCGTTGCTTGCCCGCAACGTCAAAGATACTCCCGGAGGGTAGCGAGTTGGGTTTTGAGTTCGATCACGATTTGCTCTCCGATCAGCAGCCTACCGCATGGGTCGAGTCGGCTGAGTCAGAGTTTACCTTAAGCCTTGTGCTATGGTGAGGGTATGTGACCGGGGAGGTTTTAGCTAGGTGCTAGCGAGCACGATTCGCGATTCAATCGATATCATCATCATCGCGGTGATAGTCTACCAGCTCTATAACCTGCTGATCGGCTCGCGTGCCTGGAACGTGCTGCGCGGCCTGATCGCGCTGGCGGGGCTGTGGTTTTTGGCAACGCAGTTTCAGCTTAGGGCTACCCAGTGGCTCTTTGACGTGGCTGCTCCGGTCTTTTTTATCGCCGTGGTGGTGATTTTTCAGCCTGAGCTGCGGGCGGTGCTCGAGCGGGTCGGTCGAGGCAGGACGAGTCGCAGTTCCGGCAGCGACCCGGTGCAGGAGATCATGGCGGCCATCCGTGAGTTGGCTACCCAGCGTCAGGGGGCCATCATCGCCATCGAGCGGAACACCCCGCTGGCCGAATACGGCCGAGTCGGCACCAGCCTGGGCGCGCCGGTCAGCTCGGCCCTGTTACAGACGTTATTCGCCTCTAAGGGGCCGCTGCATGATGGTGGAGTGATCGTCAAGGGCGAGCTCGTCACCCATGCCGGGGCGATCTTCCCGCTTTCGGACAAGCACGACGGCTGGTCGGTCAAGCATGGCACCCGTCACCGCGCGGCGCTGGGTCTGTCCGAGGCCTCTGATGCGCTGGTCGTGGTGGTCAGCGAGGAGCGCGGTACGGTCAGCCTGGCGCAAGCCGGTGAGCTGCGCAGCGACGTCGCTCCGTCAGACGTGCTGGCGGCACTGCGCGAGGTTTATCAATGATCCGGCGCCTGACTAACCACTGGCCCCGCAAACTCGGCGCGCTGGTGCTAGCCGTGATGGTCTGGTTTTTCGTGGCCACCGACGAGGCCGCTATTACCCAGCGCACCCTGCTCGTGCCGGTCAGCGTGGAGGGGTTGGGGCCGAACCAGGTGGCTGTCGGCGTGCCGGAGCTGGTAGAGGTCACCGTTAGCGGGCAAGCGGTCCGGATTGAGGCGCTTCGTGCCGAGGGCCTCTACGCCTTTTTGGACTTGCGCGGGGTGGGAGGCGCCTTTGATCGACCGGTGCGGGTGTTGCCGCCGCAGGGCGTGAGTCTGGTGCGGGTGATGCCTAACGAGGTGATCGGCTTCGTGGAGGCCATGGTGAGCAAGAGCGTGCCGGTGCGCATTGCGCTGTTTGCCGACGTCCCTGCTGACGCGGTGTTTAGCGTGCAGGTCGAGCCTAGCACGGTGACAGTGAAGGGCCAGTCGCAGCAGGTGGCGCAGGTAATAGCGGCCAGCGGACTGGACGAAGGGCGGGCCGGGAGTCGGGTGGTGCGGCTGTATCCCGCTGACGCCCTCGGGCAACCGGTCGGCGGTGTGGCGCTTGAGCCTAGCGAGGCGACTGTCACCATAGTCGAGGAGTCGGTGCTGCATAGCAGGGTAGTGCGCCTGGCGGTAGCGCTTCCCGAAGTGTCGCCGTTCGTCGTGGAGAGTAGCAGCCTCAGCCATGAGCAGATCACGGTGATCGGGTCGCGCCATGCGGTGCTTGGTCTGACTGCGCTGGAAGGAGTGGTAGACGTACCTACGGCGCTTCAGCCCGGTACCCTGTATACTTTAAGAGTCAGGCCGCTGCTGCCCGACGGTGTAGAGACTAGCGATGAGGTGTTTTTGTCGTTACAAGTCTCCGCTACCGCGCCGGAGTAGCCTGTGGAGGTTGGGGTGATCTTGCCGATCCGCTATTACGGCGATCCGGTGTTGCGCCAGATAGCGCGCCCCGTGAGCCGCTTTGATGAAACCTTAAAAGTGTTGGCTCAGGACATGATCGAGACCATGTACGACGCCAACGGCGTGGGCCTAGCGGCGCCGCAGGTGGGGGTGTCGCAGAGGCTCTTTATTGCGCTCGAGCTACGACCGCCAGAGGAGCCGGAGGAGGCTGGGGCCGAGGTTCTGACTACCGATCCGAGCGAAGCGAGAATGACTTTAGCACAGAAGAAGCGCCGCTGGGGGGTAGTAGCCGAGCACGTCCTGGTAAACCCGCTAGTAACCGCTCGTAGCGGCGAGCAGTACGGCCAGGACGGCTGTCTGAGCGTGCCAGGGCTCTATGTTGCGGCGCTTAGGCGCGACCTGCAAGTTACGGTGCAGTATCAGGATCTCAATGGCGGGACGCGCGAACTGACCGCCGAGGGGCACTTTGCCCACGTTATTCAGCACGAGCTAGACCACCTTAACGGCAGCTTGTTTTTCGACCGCTTGCCAACCGCCGAAAAGCAGACCTTTTTAGAGGAACACCGCCAGGTGCTAGCCGACTTGCAGCGTGAGGCCAAGGCCTTCTTAAAGCACCAAGGCGTTCGGGTTACCTAGTGCGCGTCGCCCTGTTCGGCTCACCCGCCTTTGCACTGCCCGTTCTGGAGGCTCTAATTCGCCACCATCAGCTGGTGTTGGTGGTGGCCCAGCCGGATAAGGCGGCGGGGCGCGGCCTGAAGATGGCGCCTCCGGCGGTGGCGCAGCGGGCCAAAGAGCTTGGCCTCCCGCTTGAGCAGCCAGCCACTCTTAAGCGCAATGAGGCCCTGGTGGCGCTGCTGAAGTCACTTAAGCTCGAGGTGGCGGTGACTGCTGCTTATGGCAAAATCCTTCCCCAGAGCCTGCTGGAGATCCCGCGGCACGGCTTCTTGAACGTCCATGCCAGCCTGCTGCCCAAGTATCGCGGCGCCGCCCCTATCCAGTGGGCGCTAATCAACGGTGAGACTGAGACCGGCCTCAGCATCATGCAGACTGCCGCCGGGCTCGATACCGGCCCGGTGCGGCTAGCGCGGCGCTTAGGCATTGCTCCTGACGATACTGCGCCGGCGCTGGCCGCCAAGCTGGCCGAGTTGGGGGCGGAGGCGCTGCTGGAAGCGCTGGCGCTGCTGGAGGCGGGGTCGCTGCCCAGTACCCCACAGGACGATTCGCTAGCGACCCTGGCGCCACTGCTGCAAAAGGAGGACGGGCGTATCCGCTGGGAGGATCCGGCTAACGCCATCGTCAACCGCTTCCGTGGCGTCTTTGGCTGGCCGGGCTCCTGGACGCGCCAGCAAGGGCGGCTCCTGAAAGTCCACGCCCTGGCGCCGGTAGTGGCCGAGGGCGAGGCGGGTACGGTACTGAGTGTGGACTCCGGCGGGGTAACGGTAGCGGCGGGCCAGGGTGCGGTGTTGCTAAGTGAAGTGCAGCCCGAAGGGAAGGCCCGCATGGTGGCCGCCGCTTGGGCTCACGGCTATGGGGTAAAGAGGGGGGTGCGCCTTGGCTAAGGTGGCCATCGTCGGGCGCCCAAATGTCGGCAAATCGACGCTCTTTAACCGCCTGGTGGGGCGGCGCGAGGCGATTGTGGCCGATCAGCCGGGCGTTACCCGCGATGTCAAAGAGGCCCGCGTTAGCGAGGATGAGCGCAGCTTTACGCTGCTCGATACCGGCGGGCTGTGGTCGGGCGACCGCTGGGAGGCCGCCATCAAGGCTCGGATTGAGGATGCCCTGAGGGATGTGGCGCTGGTGCTCTTTTGCGTGGAGGGCCGCCATGGATTAACCGCCGCCGATTTCGAGATCGCCCAGTGGCTCCGCACGCAGGGTAAAGAGGTGCTGCTAGTAGCCACTAAGCTCGACGACCCGCGCCATGAGGCGCAAGCGCTCAACCTCTACGCGCTAGGTTTTGGCGAGCCGCTTTATACTTCGGCGGAGCACGCTCGAGGCACCGGCGAGCTGCTCGAAGCTATCCTGACGCGCCTGCCCCACGACGATGAGGAAGAGGACGCCGAGCCGGTTAAGGTCGCCATTATCGGGCGGCCTAATGTCGGCAAGTCGAGCCTCCTTAACGCCCTGATCGGCGATGAGCGGGTGATCGTGGCCGATCAACCCGGCACCACCCGCGACGCTATCGACGTGCGCTTTGATTTTGGTGGACGCCCGTTCGTGCTGATCGATACTGCCGGGCTCCGCCGCAAACCCGAGAACCTGGAGTACTACGCCAAGCTCCGCTCCGAGGAGGCGCTTAATCGCGCCGACGTGGCGGTGCTAGTGATCGACCCTTTCGAGCTAGGCGACCATGAGCTGCGAATCACCAATCTAGCGCTCACTGCCGGCAAGCCGGTAGTTATCGCTGCCAACAAGTGGGATCTGGTCCCTGACGAGACTTTAGCCGAGACCGAACGGGCGCTGAGACAACAGCTTAATCCGGTTGGCTTTGCGCCCCTGGTTTTTACCAGCGCCCTTAACAGTTACGGCCTGCACGACCTGTTAGCTACAGTCGTCCGCCTCTACGACATGGCGCGCTACCGCGTAGCTACCAGCGAGCTAAACGGCTGGCTTACGCAGTGGGCGATGCGCCAGCCGCCGCCTAACTTCAAGGGGCGACCCTTGAAGCTGCTTTATGCTACCCAGGTTGAGATTGCGCCGCCGACTTTTATGATCTTTGTCAATAGCGAGCGGTTCGTGACCCGTGCCTACGAGCAGTACCTGCTAAACCGCATCCGCGAGGATCTGGGTTTTAAGGAAGTGCCGGCGCGCCTCATCTTCAAGGCTCGTCAAGGTGGCAAGCGGGTCCGGCTCTAGCGTTCGACCAACAGTTCAACCTTGAGGTTGCCGCGCCGCGTTTCGCCGGTAACCGAGAGCAGCCGAAAACGCCCTAAGCCCTCGGCAAAGATCTCGTCACCAGCGCTAACCACACTGGCCTTATGGGTTGGCTGGCCGTTGATGCTGACCTTACCCCCGGCGATCCCCTTGCTGAAATAAGCGCGCGACACGCCAAAAGCCTTAGCTCCTAGGGCGTCGAGGCGTAGGGCCGGGACTATCGCCTGCCAGCGCTTTTCTGCACCGCTGCCGAGATGCGTTAGTGCCACCTCCTGCCAGCGCAGCTCCAGCCCACCAAGCGCGCGCAGGCTCAGCGCGTGGTCTTTGACCCGCCGACTAACGACCACGCCTAAGCCGCCCTGATACTTCAACACATCACCGATCTCCCCAGCCTCCAGGCCGTGTCGGCGCAGGGCTGCCTGTAACTCTGGCGGATCGCTCAGGCCTGGTGCGTAGAGCGCGGTGAGGGCCGGTCCGGCAGTGGGGAGCTGCTCGGGATGAGCAGTGACCACCCGACGCCGCGCCCCTCGGTAGCCGCCCGTAACGCTGACGGATACACCTTTGGCACGCAACTCAGCGGCCAGGCGGTCGGCCTCTTCTGGCTCCAAAAAACTGCTTGAAGCGACCTTGCCACCACGGACCGCAGCGGCTAGCTGCTCGCTTAGCAAATCGCCCATGACAAGACCTAGCGGACGTCTAGGACCTCGACCCCTTGTTCCTTGAGACGCTCGGGAAACTGCGCCGAGCCCTCGCCAACTACCCGCAAGACCAGCTTGCGGCGCTGGCCCGCTTCAAACCCCGCTGTTACTACTGCCACGATATTTGAGGGGGCCGCCACGTTAGCGACGCGAGCCAGCACCCCTGGTTCGTCGGGCAAAGAGACCTCGACCCGGGTGCCGCCCTCGCGCAGCCCCAACACCGCCACAAAGGCCCGCAGCAGGTCGGTGATGGTGAAGATGCCGACCAACTGCTCGTCATCCACTACCGGCAGCCCGGAGATCTTGTGCTCTTCCATTAGCAGCGCGGCGCGCTCGACAGGGTCGCTCGAGCCGATGGTGATGACCGGCGTGCTCATGACATCCTTGACGGTGAGCTTGCTGAGCAGATAATTCAGCTCATAGACCGAAAGGGTGGTCGCCTTGGAGGGGGTGGCCTCCTTGAGGTCACGATCGGTGACGATCCCTACCAAGGTGCCGCCATCCACTACCGGCAGGCGCCGATAGCCGCCCGACTTCATGAGCTGCATCGCTTCCATAACCGGGGTTCGACTGCTCACGGTGCGGGGTGTTTTGGTCATCCACTCTGTCACTAACATGCTCTCTCCGTTTCGGCACGGCCTTAGCAGCCTGCGGGGTGCCTGGATTCTACCAACTACCCGCCAGGCTGACAATGGCACGGTTACCCCCAAATAGGTGACAATACCACTATGAAGCGCATAGTCATCCTTGGCGCGACCGGCTCGATCGGTACCCAGGCGCTCGAAGTGGCAACTTGGCGCGGTTACCAGGTGGTGGGCCTGGCTGCTAACCAGAATACTGAGCTGCTGCTAAAACAAGCCTATCGTTACCGGCCGTTGCTAGTCTCCTGCGCCCCTGAAGCGGCTCAGTGGGTGCGCCAAGCCTTGCCGGACGGCACCCGCCTGGCCACAGCCGACGAGGTGGCGCAGCTCGAAGCCGACACGGTAGTGGCCGCCATCCCCGGCATGGCCGGGCTTAAACCCACCCTAGCCGCGCTGCGTGCCGGTCGTCACGTGGCGCTGGCCAACAAGGAGGCTATGGTAGTGGCCGGGCCGCTGGTCTGGCAGGTGGCCAGGGCACACGGAGCGCGACTGACCCCGGTCGATTCCGAGCACTCGGCCATATTTCAATGCCTGGTGGGAGAACGGCTTGAAGATGTAGCCGAGCTGATCCTGACCGCCTCGGGCGGGCCGTTTCGCACCGCGCCGGAAAATCTTAGCGCCGTGACGCCGGAGCAGGCCCTTAAGCACCCAACGTGGAACATGGGCCACAAGGTGACCATCGACTCCGCTACGCTCTTTAACAAAGGGCTGGAGGTGCTTGAGGCGCATTTCCTGTTCGAGCTGCCGCTCGATAAGATCAAAGTGGTCATCCATCCGCAGTCGCTAGTACACGGCCTAGTGCGCTTTAATGACGGTAGCTTCAAGGCCCAAATCGGCCCGCACGACATGCGCTTACCGATCCAGTACGGCATCGAATACCCCGAGCGCCCGCCCGTCCCGCTGGCGCCGCTGCCGCTGTTGGGTACTTGGGAGTTTTATCCCCCCGACCTTAAGCGCTTCCCGGCGCTGGCGCTGGCTTATGAAGCTGGCCGACGTGGCGGGGTAGCGCCGGTGGCCTTAAACGCCGCCGGCGAAATAGCGGTAATGGCGTTCTTGCAAGGCCGCATCAAGTTTACCGACATCCCCAGGGTGCTCGAGCGCGTCCTGAAGAGGGCCCCCCAGGTGCCGCTGTCCTGGGAGGCAATCGCCGAGACCGACCGCTGGGCGCGGGAGGTGGCGCTCGAAAAGCAGTAGTCAAGTATTCGAGTAGGGAAGATCACGCGGTCGCCTGTTTTCATCTTGGTGGCGCTAGTTCACGGCCCTTTGAAATAGTTATCAGTAACCGGTAGCGGCAAGCCTAGCAGGGTGTCGGTCGGTGGTTTTTGCTGATGGCCTGAGTAGCTTACCAGCTAACCGGCTGAGAGCGGTGTAACATAGAGCATGTTTCGCGCCGGCGTCACTCTGCCGTTTAAGCTGCTAGGTATCCCGATCAAGCTCGACTTTAGCCTGTTTCTGATCCTGCCGCTCTTTGCCTGGCTGATCGGCAGCCAACTGCCGATGTTTTTACAGACCTTCGGCCTGGCGCGGCAGCCGCAGCTCACTGAGGGGCTTACCCCCTACCTACTCGGCCTGGCGGCGGCGGTAGGGCTGTTTTTAAGCGTGCTGGTCCACGAGCTGGGGCACTCCTTTGTCGGCCAGCGCTACGGCGCCAAAATTAAGGAGATCACGCTCTGGCTGTTGGGCGGCGTGGCGCAGTTTGAAGAGATGCCCAAACGGCGCGGCGCTGAGGCGGTGATCGCCATCGCCGGGCCACTTACCAGCTTGGCACTGGCCGGTCTGGCGTGGCTGGTGGTGCAGACCGCCCCGCTCGGCGCAGCGACAACCTTTGTGCTGATCTATCTGATAGTTGCCAACCTAGCCCTAGCGATCTTTAACCTGCTACCGGCGCTGCCGCTCGATGGCGGGCGGGTGCTGCGCTCGCTGTTGGCGCTGCGCTTAGGCGAGCTGCGCGCTACGGAGATTAGCGCCACTATCAGCCGCAGCTTAGCCGTGCTGCTTGGGATTATCGGCCTCTTAGGGCTCAACTTCTTCCTGGTCTTGATCGCCTTCTTTATCTACACCGCGGTCGGTGCCGAAGCGCAGCACACTTTGGCCAGCGAGATGCTCAGGGGGGTCAGGGTAGAGCAGTTAATGACCCCTAACCCGACGGCGGTGACGCCGCACGTGATGGTCAAGGAGCTAGTCGGCTTGATGTTGCAAGAGCGGCACTTGGGCTATCCGGTGATCGACCTACACGGCCAGGTGGTGGGGCTAGTGGAGCTAGCCGATGCACAACGCCCCGAAGTAGCCGAGACTACCACCGTCGGGGAGATCATGCAGCGCGCAGTGCCCAAGGTGACTTGGCAAACTGAGGCGCTCGAGGCGTTTAAGAAGATGGCCGAACGGAACTTTGGCCGTTTAATCGTGGTCGATGAGGAGGGGCGCTTGATGGGGGTCTTGAGCAAGACCGATATGATCCGGGCGATTCAGGTGCAGCTGCTCGAGCGCCGCCTCAGCCAAGGGTACCGTAGCTAACCGCGTTCTCACCCCGGACTCTGCTAGGCTAACTTGATGCTTACTGCGCTGATTGTCTTACTGATCATAACCGTTTCCGTGCTGGTTCACGAGTTAGCTCACTACTTCAACGCGCGCCGGGTGGGTTTGTCGGTGCGCGCTTTTAGCATCGGCTTCGGACCGATTTTGTGGCGTAAGCAGTGGCAGGGCACCGAGTGGCGCATCTCCGCCATTCCCCTGGGCGGCTATGTCGATCTGCCAGGACTGGCTGCCGAGCCCGATGCCTACGGCAATCTCCAGACCCCAACCCACGGCTTTGCCACCAAGACGTTGCCGCAAAAGCTCTGGGTGCTAGTCGGTGGGGTCATTGCCAACTTCATTTTGGCGGTAATCCTACTGGCCGCTGCGGCGACCCTAAACCCGGCCTTCCGTACCGCTGGCGAAGTGCCGCTGGCTATCGGCTTCGCCGCGGTGGTGCGGGGCTCGCCTGCCGAAGCGCTAGGGGTCAGGCCGGGCGATCTGGTGCTGTCTGTCAACGGTATCGCAGCGCCGACTCCAGAAATGCTGGTGGGCGCCTTTAGGCAGGATGGGCCGCTGGTCCTGGTGTTGCAACGCGGCGACCAGCAGGTGACCCTGGAAACACACTGGGCGCCGACTCTTAACCCCGATGGCAGCCGCCCCATCTTTGGCGTATCCATCGGTATGATCCCTAGCGAGCGCGTCGGCTTTGGGCAGGCTGCTTTAGAGTCGCTCAGTTTTATGGTCAGAGTCGTGCCGGAAGCCGTCAGCGGCTTTGTGCGGGCCTTCGGTCAAACCTTCATCGGTCAACGGACTGAGGAGGTCGCTGGGCCGGTCGGCATCGTCAGCGCTGTCGGCCAGGCCGCTCGAGCCGTAGGTGTAGCGCAGATTCTGTTTTTGGCGGGGATCATCAACTTCTCGCTGGCGATTTTCAACCTGCTGCCGATTCCCGGACTTGACGGCGGCCGGATGCTGTTGGCCATGGTGGTGGCCATCCGCGGCAAGCCGTTTAAGCCCGGCCAAGAGGAGTTCATTCACTTTATGGGCTTTGTGGTGCTGATGGCCTTTATCGTGCTGGTCACTTTTGGCGAGGTGAGCGAGCTGCTCAGGCAGTAGGCTTGCCCCTAAATGGCACAAGCAACTTAAATACCGTCAGGCACCGCGAGGTATTGTGTAGACGTGGAACGAAGTCGTGACAGCGGACGGTATCGTCTGCTTTCAGAAGAGAGAAGAAGACCGTCAGAGACTAGCGTAATTGAATGCTAGCAACCCTCGCAGTTTGCGGCCACTAGGTGCGGGTCACCCGTTCATTCCATTGAGCGCTCATTGATGTGGCAGGGGGGCCTCGCGCTAGCCTTCGCTATTGGCGCCAGGCTCAACATGGAGTACACTTCGGCTTGGCATGCGCTGCGCTATCCTGATTCCGGCCTACAACGAGGAAGCTTTCGTGGCAGCGGTGGTCAAGACCGCCACAGCCAGTGGGCTCGGTCCGGTGCTAGTGGTCGATGACGGCTCCGAGGACGGCACTGCCAGTGTAGCCCGGCAGGCTCAGGCCGAGGTGTTGAGTCTTAGCAGCAACTGCGGCAAGGGGGGGGCGGTCTTCGCGGGGGCCGCTCATCTTGATGCTGACGTGCTCGTTTTGATCGATGCCGACCTGACCAACCTGCGAGTCGAGCATCTGCGGCAGTTAGCCGAGCCGGTGCTGCGCGGCCAGGTCGATATGGCGCGGGGAGTGTTTGTGGGCGGGCGCTGGTCGACCGAGATGGCTCAGAAGTTAGCCCCGCAGCTCAGCGGGCAGCGGGCGGTGTTGCGGGCTCGGCTGCTCGAGGTCGAAGGGCTCAAGGAGAGCCGCTACGGTGTGGAGATCGCCATTACCAAGCACGCCAAGCGGGCTAACTGGCGCATCATGGATGTACCGCTCTCGGGCGTGTCGCAGGTTATCAAGGAGGAGAAACGCGGCCTGCTGCGGGGCCTGTTGATCCGGCTCAAGATGTACGGCGAGATCTTATGGACCTGGCTGCGCTCACTGCGGCGCTCCTAAGAAAGCTAGTCAGGATAAGACTGACAGGCTAAGATGCTGCCTAACATGAACTATCACCTATCGTGCCACACCGTGGGGCCGTTGCAAGAGAACTGTTACCTGCTGGCCGACCCCGACCAGGGGGTAGCAGTGCTGATCGATCCCGGCGACGAGGGGCCGCGGCTGATTAAGGCCGTAACCGGGCACGGCTTTACCTTGGCGGCGATCTGGTTGACGCATGCCCACTTCGACCATGTTGGGGCGATTGCCGACATCAAGGAGGTGTGGGATGTACCGGTTTACCTACATCCCGCCGACCAGCCACTCTTAGCTCACGCGGCTCAGGCCGCGGCGCGTTGGGAGATAGCCATCAGGCAGCCGCCTACCGAGACGCTGCCGTTGACACCGGGGCAGATCTTGACGGTCGGGGGCTTGCGCGTATACTGCCGCTATACTCCGGGTCACGCTCCCGGACATATGGCCTTTCATCTGTCCAGAGAAGAGCTGGTCATAGCTGGGGATGTGCTCTTTCGGGGCTCAATCGGCCGCACCGACCTGCCCGGCGGCGACCAGGAGCTGCTCTTAACCAGCATTCGCCAAGAGCTGCTGAGCCTACCCGACGCTACGCAGGTCTGGCCTGGCCACGGCCCAGCCACCACCATCGGCGCGGAGAAGCGGAGCAACCCGTTTTTGCGCTAGATATACTATGCATACAACTAGCTGGTCAGAAAGGGTAGTAGGCAGTGGGTAGTAGTGAGGGCTTTTCCCACAACCCACTACCTACAACCTGATGGCTCTAGCCTGAAGGGCGAAGCCGTATCAGCGAAGCGCCGGCCCGAGCGAAGCGAGGTCCGAACAAAGTGAGAACGATAAAGCGATAAAGCGATAGTGGCGAAGCCGTGTCAGCGAAGCGCCGGCCCGAACGAAGTGAGGCCCGAACAGAGTGAGAGCGATAAAGCGATAGTGGCGAAGCCGTATCAGCGAAGCGCCGAGGCGAAGCCGTATCAGCGAAGCGCCGAGGCGAAGCCGTACAATAGACCTGTGGAGATCCGCAACTTTTCAATTATCGCGCATGTCGACCACGGCAAGTCAACGCTGGCCGACCGCATTCTGGAGCTGACCCAGTCGGTTAGCGAGCGCCACAGGCGTGATCAGATGCTCGATACCCTAGACCTCGAGCGTGAGCGCGGCATTACCATCAAAGCCAGCCCGGTGCGGCTCTTTTACACTGCGCAGAGCGGTCAACGGGTGATGTTCAACCTGATCGACACCCCAGGGCATGTCGATTTTAACTACGAGGTGTCGCGAGCCTTGCGCGCCTGCGAAGGGGTGCTGTTAGTCATCGACGCCAGCCAGGGAGTGGAGGCGCAGACCATCCATAACGCCCACTTGGCTGTCGATAACGGCCTGGAAGTGCTGCCGGTCATTAACAAGATCGACCTTCCTAACGCTAACCCAGCGGCGGCGATGGCGGAGCTTGAGGAGGTAGTGGGCATATCCAGCGACCATGCTGTAGCGGTCTCGGCCAAGACCGGTCAGAACGTCGCGGCGGTGCTCGAGGCTATTGTAGCTCACCTGCCGCCGCCCCAGGGCGACCCTGCCGCGCCGCTGCGAGGCCTGATCTTTGACGCCGTGTACGACTCCTATCAGGGGGTGATCCCCTTTGTGCGGATCTTTGATGGCAGCCTCAAGAAGGGTGATCAGCTCCTGGTGATGAGCACCGGCAAGAGCTTCGAGGTCGATCGGGTCGGCTATTTCGCGCCCGAGCCGACCGTCTCCGAAGCGCTTGGCCCCGGCGAGGTGGGTTGGTTCACCGCCGCTATTAAGAACATCGCCGATACTCAGATCGGCGACACCATCACCTTTGCAGCGCGGCCCGCGCCCCAGCCGGTGCCGGGCTTCAAGCCGGCCCGCCCGGTGGTCTTTTCCGGGTTGTATCCGACCGCCCCCGATGATTACCCACGGCTGCGCGAAGCGCTGGAAAAGCTCAGCCTCAACGACGCCGCCTTCACCTTCGAGCCCGAGACCAGCGAGGCGCTGGGCTTCGGCTTTCGTTGCGGCTTCCTCGGCTTGCTCCACGCCGACATTGTTCAGGCGCGGCTCGAGCGCGAGTTCGATCTGGCGCTGATCGCCACCGCTCCGGCGGTGGTCTATCAAGTTGAACTGGTGGGTGGCCAGAGCTACTTAATCCAGAACCCCGCCGAACTGCCCCCACCCGATAAGACGGCGCGGATTCTGGAGCCTTACGTCAAGCTGGCCGTCTACGCCCCCGAGGAGTATATCGGCGGAGTGATGGGGCTCTTGAATGAGCGGCGCGGCGCCCTTAAAAACATGATCTACCACGGCCGCCGGGTCGAGCTGCGCTATGAAGTTCCCTTTGGCGAGATCCTCTACGACTTTCACGACCGCCTCAAGAGTCTCAGCCGTGGCTATGCCAGCATGGACTACGAACCGCTAGAGTACCGCCCCGGCGACCTAGTCAAGATCGATATCCTGGTCAACGAAGAGCGGGTCGATGCGCTCTCGATCATCGCTCATCGCGATAAGGCCTACGCCATCGGGCGCAAAATCGTCGACAAGATGGCTGAGGTCATCCCCCGGCAGATGTTCGCGGTGCCGATCCAGGCTGCTATTGGCGGCAAGATCTTGGCCCGGGCTACGGTGCGGGCTTTTCGCAAGGATGTGCTGGCCAAGTGCTACGGCGGTGACATCACCCGCAAGCGCAAGCTGTTAGAAAAGCAGAAAAAAGGGAAGGAGCGGATGAAGCAGCTCGGCTCGG
>JAGXSJ010000101.1 GCA_018333895.1 Truepera sp. | reverse complement strand
CCGCCCTCAAGGGGCTGGCTAGGGCAAGCGGTCAGGCGCAAGCCGCCCGCGCGGTCGGGCTGGATATCACGCACGCCTAGCGCTTCACGCTGTCACCCGGTATAACCGCACACCCCCATCCGCGGCGAGTTGACCACCGGCAAAAAGGCCCACTCATCTTTATGCCTGCGCTTATGTTCGCCGCAGTAAAAAGGATCTTCGCGATCCCACCGCTCTTCGGTATGAATCCACTTAGCCGGTTTGCCGCACTTGACGCAGACAAACTCCGACGCCTCGTTACGGGCCAAGAGCCGTATCGGCTCGTGCAGGGCGTACCCCTCGCGCTCGCTAACGACCTTGAGCTTGAGATAGGTGGTCGAGCCAAAATCGTATTCGTGCGCGAACTTGAGGCCGGGCGTAAGCACTTCGGCCAGCGCTACCTCCATATCGCCCTCCTTTGGCATACGCGCCCTCCGCACCTCGAGCATCTCCCGGAGGCCAGGGGAGAGGCTGCCGAAGGTATGCTCCAGAAAGGTTTCGAGCTCGTCCTCGCCTTCGAACTCCTCCCCCTCGTCGTAGCGGACGTTATAGAGCGTATTGCCAATCTTGAACATGCTCAGGTGCCCGCAGCACTCGAGCCAGACTTTGCGGAGGAACCGGACCAGGTCGTAGAGCGTGGCCTCCGCCACGACCTCGAGGTCGAGCCAATAGTGCGGCTCATACCGCCCTTCAGCGCGCAGGTGAAAGAGCTTAGCGGGTTTGTTCTCCGCCTTATCGTGCTTGGGCAGACACGCCTTGAGATGCCGGGACATACCCGCCTTAACGCCCCGGTAGCCGCAGAGGGCGCAGGTGCCGTAACTGGTAGTGCGTGCCATGACTCAAGCTTATACCAACGGTTTATCGGCGCCATAGCTAACCGCGGCGCTCGAGCCTAAGTCGGCCGCCAGCTCTGGAGCGCCCGCAGCTTGGGCGTCTTCTTGTACTGATGCTCCTGCATGCACTTTAGCACCTCGGCCAGTACGCCGACCGCCTCCAGTACATGACTCCCTTTGTTGAGCATGGCGCATTCGGCGCGGCCGGCCATCACCGCGTCAGAGACCTCCGCCCGCGAGGCGGCCCCTTTTTTGACCAGCCGATCGAGCACCTGGGTAGCCCAGATCACCGGCAGGTGGGCAGCCTCTGCCAGCCATAGCAGCTCCTCTTGCATCTCAGCGAGGCGCCTAAAGCCCAGCTCGACCGCCAGGTCGCCGCGGGCAATCATCAGCGCGGTCGGGATGCGCCCGGCACTGCGCACGATCATCTCGGGCAGGTTTTGCACCGCCTGGGCGGTTTCGATCTTGAGCACCAGGCCGAGCGGCCGCTGGGGCCGGAGCCGCTGCAGCTCAAAGAGCAGCCGGTCGACATCCTCGGGCCGCTGCACGAACGAGTAGCCGACTAAGTCGGCGTGCTCCACGATCCACGCCAGGTCGCGTAGATCCTTAGCGGTGAGCGGGTCAAGATAGATGCTGCTGGCCGGCAGATTAACGCCCTTTTCGGGCGCGAGCTTGAAGCCCTTGGCCGAGGCGCGCACCACCCGGAGCCAGGCGCCTGCTGGGGTTATGCGCTCGACGCGGGCAGCGAGCTTGCCCTCATCGAGGTAGAGCTCTTGGCCCGGCTGCAACTGTGCGATTACACCAGGCAGATTGAGGGTCACCACCGGGGTGGTGGCTTCAGCCGCTTGGCTTGCTACCAGCAGCGCGTCTCCCACATGGAGCCGCGCCAGGGGCGGGTAGGCGGTCGCGGTGCGCAGGCGTGGGCCGGTGAGGTCCATCAGCACCGGGATGCGTCGCCCCAGGACCGGTTCCTGGCTTCTGACTAAGGAGACTAGCGCCTGCCAGACGATCGGATCACCGTAGGCGCAGTTGATGCGCACTATCTCTGCCCCGGCCTGGAGTATCCGCTTTGGCTGCTCCGGGTCGTCGAGCGCCTCTGCTGCCAGAGTGACCATGATGCGGGTCTCGCGCCCTGGCGGAGGCGGGCCAAAGAGTTGCTCAGTGTTGTGTTGCAAGCGCTCATGGCCGGCAAAAAACCGGCTCCGGTCGGGCTCCTGACCAGGCTCAGCTAACAGGCGCGAGACGGCGTAAGTGATCGCGGCGAGGTTCTCCCGCACGCGCGATTCGGCGCGGCCCAACGAAGATAATCCCTGCGCCATCAAGGCGGCTTGCAGCGGGCGGAGGTCGTGTTCGCGCAACGCCAGGTAGTAGGCTAGGTTCCAGCTGCTGGCCAAGAACTCCTCGCGTTCGATGTGCCGGGCCCAGGCTTGGTGACGGCGCCCACCCTGCTCCTGCACAAAAGCGTCTAGCTCAACCAAGGCGCTATAGAGTTGCCGCAGGTCGCCACCGTGAGAGTCGAGATACTGCTTCATAGCAAGAGCCTGTCCAACTGCTGTCATGATAGCGTCAGGTCGGCAATTCCACAACTTACCGCCTTACTCGCCCCCTTGACACCTTGACACCTTCTGTGATTTATGGCGACTCCCACAAAAGGTACTATTGGGGGGTTATGCCGATTTTAATACCCTGTGATAAAAACATCGCCACGACGAAACAACAGGGCAGCTCACCGTTTAGGACTGACGTAAGGCTTCATTGACAGGCGTCTTATACGGCAATCGCGGCTGTGTTTGGGGCGTTATGCGGATCGATATAAACACTGTTGGGCGGACTGATGCCCACTTAGTAAGCTCGTACCTTTAGCCCCTTTGCGCCCTTCAAGAGTAGAATGAACCCAAGGAGGCTACCGGTGAGCGTTACCGAAAAACTTCAGACAGCACAATTCGTAGTGGATGCTGATGGAACCAAGCAAGCCGTCATTCTTGATTATACTGTTTGGGAGGAGCTTTTGTCGCTACTCGAAGACGCTGAGGATGCCGCAGAAATAGATCATCTCCGTGAAGCTGGAGAAGAGGTAATCCCCTGGGAGCAGGCTAAGACAGAGTTGCGGGCCGAAGGGGTAGATGTATAGCGTTTGTGTTTTACGACGTGCGCTGAAGGACATCGCCGAACTGCCCAAAGAGTACATGCGCTTGGTGAGCCAGCATATTGACGAGCTTGCGAATAATCCCCGGCCAGCGGACGCCAAGAAGCTTCGTGGGCGAGATAGCTACCGCCTGCGAGTAGGCGCATACCGTGTTCTATACGAGATCAATGATAAGACTCAGGTGGTGACGGTTTATCGTGTAAAACATCGCCGTGAAGCCTATCGTTAGCCGCCCAACAAGCGTTTGCAACCGACAATAAGCCCTGCGCACAAGTCGCAGGGTCGCCCAACAATTCCGTATCTTCTGCGACCAAGCGCCCTGCTTTTGCTATCCTTAAACGAGAAGCGGCTGAAACGCAGACCGTTAGCCCGCAGTGACCGAGATCGCACATTACCCGAAGTGGATCGACCTATGAACAAGGCTTCGCCCGACAATAAGCCCTGCGCACAAGTCGCAGGGTCGCCCGACAATAAGCCCTGCGCACAAGTCGCAGGGTCGCCCGACAATTACGTCAAGTCAAAACAGCGTGTCGCCGACCACGGGGAGGTCTTCACCCCCGCGTGGCTGGTCGAGGCGATGCTCGACCTGGTGAAGGACGAAACGGAACGCATTGACTCCCGCTTCCTGGAGCCGGCGTGCGGCAGCGGCAACTTCCTCGTGCAGATCCTGCGGCGCAAGCTCGCCGCCGTCGAACTCAAGTTCGGGAAGAAGGCTTCGCCCGACAATAAGCCCTGCGCACAAGTCGCAGGGTCGCCCGACAATAAGCCCTGCGCACAAGTCGCAGGGTCGCCCGACAATTCCGACTTTGAAAGGCGGCAGTATGCCCTGCTCGCTGTGATGTGCATCTACGGCATCGAACTCCTGGAGGACAACATCGCCGAGTGCCGCGCGAATATGCTGGAGATCCTCGCCGACTACCTGAAGCTGGGGGAGTCAGACGAACTCTACCTTGCTGCTTCCTACGTGCTGTCGCAAAACCTTGTCCACGGTGACGCGCTGACCATGCGCACCCACCACGGCCAGGCGATCACCTTTGCCGAATGGGGCTATCTGGGCAAGGGCAAGTTCCAGCGGCGCGACTTTCGCCTCCATGATCTTGCCTTGTCGTCAACCTTCAGCGCGGAAGGCTCGCTTTTCGCCCACCTCGGCAAGCACGAGGTCTTCACGCCGACCAAAACCTACCCGCCGATGACGGTGCGCGAGCTGGCTACTGGGTTTG
>JAGXSJ010000100.1 GCA_018333895.1 Truepera sp. | reverse complement strand
GTGCTCGAGCAGGCCCCACCGGAGTTAGTAGCCGACATCATCGAACGGGGGATCGTCCTTACCGGAGGCGGGGCGCTGTTGAGAAACTTCGACGTCTTTTTGCGCAACATTACCGGCATCCCAGTAGCGGTAGCGGAGAACCCGACCGATTGCGTGGTGATCGGCACTAGCAAGGCGCTCGAGCTAGTACACCTGCTGCAAGGCACCTCTGATACCCGGCGGCGCTACTGAAGTGCGGCCCGGTCAGCAAAGAGCTGCTGGTCTCTACCTGCGCAGGCCCAGCAAAAAAGTCGCCCGGTATTAGCCGGGCGACTGAGTGGGCGCAGTGGTAGCTAGTAGCTTTGACGCTGGCGAGCCGGAGCGGAGGCGGCCTTAATCACGCGCACGTTCTTGGCCTGAAGACCCTTCTTGCCCTGTTCAACCTCGAACTCAACCTCGTCCCCTTCGTTAAGGCTGCGATAGCCCTCCGAGGCGATGGCGCTGAAGTGGCAGAAAACGTCTCCGCCACCCTTTTGGGCAATGAAGCCGAAGCCTTTTTCACTGTTGAACCACTTGACGGTACCAGTAGACATGCCTTACCTATCTTTCTTGCTGCTTTGTGCAAACCAAAACTCTCGGGCTTGGCCCGAGCCTCAAAAAAGCGCTGCTTTTTCGTAGGCACCGTATGATAGACCATCGGGCCAAGAAAAGCAAGGCCCAATGATTGCTTTTACAGTTCGTAGCGACTGGGCCTAGGGGCTAAGAGCCCCCATGCTCGCTGCACCGACCGCCAGGAAGTATGCTGATGCCCAAGGAGCTTTATGAACATCGTCGAAATGGAGCAGGTGACCAAGCGTTACGGCCCTACGCTAGCGCTAGCTGAGGTGAGTCTGTCGGTTGCGCCGGGGGAGATTATCAGCGTGTTAGGGCCTAACGGGGCGGGCAAGACTACCGCTATTGCCATCATGCTGGGACTGAGACAGCCCAGCAGCGGTCGCGCTACCCTTTTTGGCCAGCCGCCGCAGAGCCGCTGCGCGCGGGCGCGAGTAGGGGTGATGCTGCAGGAGTCGGGGGTACCGGGGAGCCTCACTGTGAGCGAGCTGATAAGCCTGTTTCAGAGCTACTACCCCCACACGCTACCGTTGGCTGAGGTGTTGGCTCGGGCCGACCTGTCAAGCAAGCGCCACGCGCTGATATCGAACCTCTCCGGAGGTCAGAAACAACGCCTGTATTTCGCCCTGGCGCTAGCGGGCGATCCGGACCTGCTCTTTCTGGACGAGCCGACTGTGGCCATGGATGTCGAGTTGCGGCGCACGTTCTGGGCGCAGGTGCAGGAGTTTGCCGCGCTCGGCAAAACCATCCTCTTCAGCACCCACTACCTCAACGAGGCCGACGCTATTGCCACTCGCATCGTGGTGATTAACCGGGGCCGGATCATCGCTGAAGGTACGCCGCGCACTATCAAGAGCCTGGTAGCCGAGAAGACCGTCCGCCTCAATACCGATGCGCCGCTAGAGCGGCTACAGGGTTACCCCTCGGTGCAGCGGGCCGAGCAGCGCAACAGCCACCTGTTCATCTATACCAACGAGCCGGAGGCTTGCCTGGCGCAACTCTTTCGCGAAGGTTGGCGCGTTAGTGAGCTGACCGTCGCCGAGACCGATCTGGAAGCCGCCTTCATGAGCCTTACTGGCCAGGAGGTGCAAGCATGAGTCAGACTACTCCGCGCTGCCTAAGCCCTACTAGTCAAGCCAGCGGTGGTCTGCTCAAGATGCTGGCGACCCAGATTCGCACCGAGTTTTTATCGAACTGGCGCGTGCCGGAGTTCTTGATCGGGGTAGCGGCCATCCCGGTCATGCTGTTTATGATGTTCGGCCTGCCCAACGCCCGCGTGACCTTCCCCGATGGCACCACGGTAGGTGCCCTGATGATGGCGTCGTTTAGCGCTTACGGCCTGCTCAGCCTGGTGATCTTCAGCTTTGGAGTGGATATCGCCAACGAACGCGGCAGGGGCTGGCTGCGCCTGGTGCGGGCTACGCCGATGCCCGGCTGGACCTACTTTGTTGGCAAGCTGGCTATGAGCCTGCTGTTTGCCTCCCTGATCCTGCTGGTGCTGTTCGCCGCCGCGGCGCTGTTTGCCGGTGTGCGGCTGCCGCCAATGCGCTGGTTGGCCACCTTCGGCACGCTTCTGGTAGGCGGCCTGAGCCTCAGCACGCTCGGTTTCGCCCTTGGCTACCTGGCCCGGCCCCGTGCCGCCTCGACCCTGGGCAACCTGATCTACCTGCCGCTGTCGTTTGCTTCGGGCTTCTTTTTTCCGCTGGGGCAACTGCCGGAGTTCCTGCGTACCTTGGCGCCCTATCTGCCAACCTACCACTATGGCCGACTGGTGTGGGGGGCGGTAGGATCGCCGGAGGCGGTAGGGCTGTTTACTGGGCTTGCGCCGACAGAGCCGTGGCTACACACCCTGTGGCTGGCCGGGTCGTTTGTGGTCTTCGGTGCGCTGGCGCTGTGGGGCTACCGGCGCGATCAGGGGCAAGAGGGGGTGTGATACCCCGGCCCATGTCCACAAGCTCAAGAGACTCACCGATTATCTTCAGAGCGGCTAGGAGATTCCTAACCCCTACTACGGTGGCCTAGAGCTGGTGCTTAACCTCATTGGGAAGGCGTTGCGGGCGCTGCTTGACGAGCTGCCTCTACGCCTGACAGCGGTTTTCACAAATGCTGAGTCGGCTAGGTGCAGGTATCATCTCCGCAAAGACGTCCTGCGAGTAAACCGCAGGATAGGCAACGATTCGTAGTCCTGCGAGCACCCGCAGGATCAAACCAGATGATACCTGCTATGAGAAGTTAGAGCTGTACTACCGTCCAGGCGATAAGCACCACCGTCAGCACTGCCTGAGCAACGATGTAAGGGCGCAGTCGGAGCAAGATCGTTTCTACCGTTGCGCCCTGATGCCGTGCCTGCCAGGCGGTTATAGCAATGCCGAAGCTAAGCACAATCATTAAGGCTGCATACGCTAAGAAGCCGAGCACAAAGCTATCCATGGTGCTATTTTGACACTCTGACGACGTAAAGCGCACGGGATTCTTGCATAGAGCCCCTTCGGACCGAGCCTCAACTGCTGGCTGGGATGTGACTGGGATGAGGGTAGTGGGATGTAGGTGGTAGGAAACCCTTCGGCTTCGCTCAGGGCAGGCCCCCACAACCCACAGCCTACTTCCCACATCCCGCGCTTGAAGCTTGAAGGTCGTGAGCTTGTTAGCCCTCCGCGATACGAGAACCCTTTGCCTTAACAGCCAAGCCAGCTAGCTGCGATTCTGTGTGCCTGAAATAATCATGACATCAACCACCACTTGGTGTGATACAATAACCTCATCAGCTACACTCTAGTGGCGCTGTTGGCTGTTATGAAGTCATTGATTTCGACCTGATGAAGTAGTTCTGGCTGGTTGTGGGACGGGTGTCCTTGGAAGGAGTCGCTCGGCAGGTTGATATTGATACTTGAGGCAGGTTAAGGGCCATACAGTCTATAGAGAGGGGAGATGGCCGTGAAAGCGAGACCCGTACTGGTGATCGAAGCCTCAGAGATGAAGAGCTATCTGCCGGTGCCGCCGAGCTGTTGGCAGGGGCAGGTGGATTGTGTGGTCGGTCCCTTTTCGAGCCAGGATGTAGCGCAGTACTTTGCCCGGGCGGTAGTCGAATTCAGTCAGTACGACGCCTTTATCGATCAGCTCTTCCCGCGGGGCGACGCCTGGTACCTTAAGATAAATCGAGACACGGGGTTTGCGCCTTACCTTGAGGAGGGTGCGCGAAAGCTCGACACAACAGTCTAACGTTACTTTT